>DYKS01000029.1 GCA_020722485.1 Candidatus Elulimicrobium sp.
AGCTAATCATTTTAATTTACCCCAGGAGTGCAAAATGAGGTGGACTTATACAAAAATTTGACAAAAAAAATTCTTATGTTAAAATGCTTTCAAGAAAGAAAATTAAATAAAAGTGTTTTAACAAGGAGTTGGTGACTGCCGGTTTAAATTTCAAGCTTGAACTTCAGGAACTAGGAAAGAAAGCCATTATTTTTCTGGCGAAAAAGGATTCCTATTTTTTTTGTTTGCTTGAAATATAAAATTTGCTGGAGTAATTTTCTATGACAGAAAAACAAAAAGAATTAATTAAAGTTTCCGGTACCGTATTGGAAACTTTACCAAGCACTACTTTTCGAGTGCAATTGGAAAACGGTCATATTGTTTTGGCTCATATTTCCGGGAGAATGCGTGTTAATTATATTCGCCTTTTACCCGGAGACAAGGTTTTGCTTGAGATGAGTCCCTACGATCTCACCAAAGGTAGAATCGTTCAAAGGATGTAAAATTTTGTTTTCCAAAGTTTTTTTCCGAAGTTTCAATTTTTTTTTGCAAAGCTGAACTTTTGGAAATTAAAATTAAAGATGAAAGTAAGATCATCGGTAAAAAAAATTTGTGATAAATGTAAGATTGTTAAACGCAAGGGAAAGGTGTATGTAATTTGCTCCAATCCTAAGCATAAACAAAGACAGGGTTAATAATTTATTGGCGATTGTCGCTTTTGTTTTTATTGACTGGCAAAAGCGGTCAGATAAAGTGAAATAAGCAAATGGACAATCGCGAATCAGAAAATGTCGGAAGAAAAGAAAAAAGAAAATGTTGCGTCTGTTAAAAAAATGGAAACAGCAGAAACCGAAAAACCGATAGCTGGCGCTCAAATAGCGACTAAGAAAGTTAAGAAATTGAAAAGGCAGATAATTAAAGGGCAGGCGCATATTAGTTGCAGTTATAATAATACTATTGTTACTATTTCGGATTTAAACGGATCCGTATTGGGTTGGTCTAGCGCTGGACTTTTGGGTTTTAAGGGCGCGAAAAAATCTACGCCTTATGCCGCTACTCAAGCAGTGAAAGATTTGACGGAAAAAGTCAAAAAATACGGGTTGCAAAAATTGGAAGTGTATGTAAAAGGGGTAGGCGGAGGCCGCGAAGCTTCTATTCGCGCGTTGGTGGCTGGCGGATTTGAAATTACACTTATTAAAGATACGACTCCAATTCCGCATAACGGTTGTCGTCCTCCCAAGCCGAGGAGAGTATAAATTATAAATTGTTTGATTTAAACTGATAATCAATAACTGATAATTAATTTTTTATGGTTAGAATTGCTGGGGTAAATATTCCCGATAAAAAAAGAATAGAAATATCTTTGACTTATATTTATGGAATCGGTCTCGCACGTAGTCGTAAAATTTTAGAGCATTTGAAAATAGATAAAAACAATAAAGTGGAATCTTTAGCTAAAGAAGATATTAATCGCCTCAAAGATGAGATTGAAAAAAATTTTTTAGTGGAGGGAGAACTTCGGCACCAAGTGAAAATGAATATCAAGCGACTTAAAGACGTGGGTTGTTATCGCGGTGTTCGGCATCAAAAGGGATTGCCAACGCGCGGACAAAGAACCAAAACTAACACTCGCACCGTTAGAGGCAATGTTCGCAAAACGATGGGTAGCGGAAGAAAACCGACGGCAGAAAAGACTTAATCTTTTTTGTTGCCATTTTTATTTATATTAGAAATATTAGAACGAATTCAGATTTAATTTTTAAATATGATCAATATTAATATTAATTACCGGTTACTTTAAATTCCGGAGTATCAATTTATTTTTTATGGCCAGAGACTTAGATTCAAAATGCAAAAAATGCCGTCGCGCGGGAGAAAAACTCTTTTTAAAAGGGGATCGCTGTTTTTCTCCTAAATGCGCGATGGTGCGTAAACCTTACCCACCCGGAGTTCATGGAAAAACTATGACGCGCGGTCGTAGTGAATTTGGGCGTCAATTGGCGATGAAACAAAAAATCAAATGGACTTATGGTTTACTGGAAAGACAATTCAGAAAGCATTTTAAAGAAGCGAGTCGTAAAAAAGGAGTAACCGGAGATATTTTATTGGCGCGTTTGGAAACTCGTTTGGATAACGTAGTTTATAGAATGGGCTGGGCGGATTCTCGCGTGTTAGCTCGTCAGTTAGTTGGGCATGGGTTTTTCAAAATTAACGGAAAAAAAGTTACGATTCCTTCTTACGAGGTAAAGGTGGGGGACACGATTGCGCCGGTTCAAACTAAACAAAAGAAAAAATATCTGAAAGAAAGAGCTAATTTTCTAAAAAATAAAAAAGATTTTCCCGCTTGGATTTATTTTGACGCGGATAATAAAATGGAAGGAAAAATAATTGCTATTCCTAAACGGGAAGATGTTGAAGCCAGTATTGATCCGCAGTTGGTAGTGGAGTTTTATTCAAAATAAAATAAAAAAAATAATTTATTTTTTTAAAAAATTTATATGCAAAAAATATTACTTCCTCAAAAACCAATATATATTTCCCTGAAAGCGGAAAAAGGCGACCTTGGCGGGCGATTTGTTATTGAAGGCTGCTATCCTGGTTATGGAAATACTTTGGGCAACGCTTTACGCCGTGTTTTGCTTTCTTCTATGGATGGAGTAGCCATTACCGGAGTTAAAATAAAAGGTATATTACATGAATTTTCCACTCTGGATGGCGTGATGGAAGATATGGTGCAAGTGATTTTGAATTTGAAAAAAATTCGCTTTATTATTGAGATGGAAGGAGAAGAAAAAATAAACGCCGTCTTGAAACATAAAGGAGAAGGAAAAGTTACTGCCGGAGAAATCAAGTGCCCAACTGGCTTGAAAGTTGTCAATACTGATCAATTAATTGCTACTATTACTGATAAAAAAACAGATTTGGAAATGGAGTTAATTATTGAACGAGGATTGGGTTATGTGCCAGTGGAGCAACAAGAGCGAGAAGAAAAAGAAATTGGCGTAATAGCCGTGGATGCGATTTACACACCGATTAAAAGAGTTAGTTATGAAGTGGAAAATATGCGGGTGGGCAAGAGAACTGACTATGAAAAAATTTATTTGGATATTTTTACTGATGGTAGTTTGACTCCCCGTGAAGCTTTCCGCAAAGCGGTTAAAATTTTAATGGATCAATTCGCGGCTATCTGGGAAATCGCCGAAACAAAAATCGCGGAAGAAAAAGAAGAAGAACCGAAAGAAAACAAAGAAGTAGAGAAAAAATCAGAAATGCCGAAAGAAAGCGGAGAACAAATGAGCGTAGAAGATCTCAAAAATCTTTCCACTCGCACTTTGAACGCGCTTAAAAATAATCGAATTAAAAGAGTTAAGGATATTGTTAAGCTCTCCGATGAAGAATTGATCGCGTTGGAAGGAATGGGAGAAAAAGGGGTAAAAGAAATCAAAAAAGCGTTGGGAAGTATGGGATTGGTTTTAAAAAGTTAAAGAGATAATATTATGAATCACAGAAAAAAAGGCAGAAAATTGGGACGCGTGAGAAAACAACGTCGAGCGCTTTTAAAAAGTTTGCTGGCTAGTTTGATTTTGAAGGGAAAAATAAAAACTACTGAAGCTAAAGCCAAGGAAATTAAACCTTTAGCAGATAAACTAATTGGTATCGTTAAAGAAGCTGGTCGAAATAAAGAAAGTCTTGTGGTCGCCACGCGTCGGTTGAAAAATTTGGTTTCTGCGTCCGCCACTTCTGAATTGTTTTCAGAAAAATATTCTCAAAAATTTAGCCAAAGGAACAGCGGTTATACTAGAATTGTCAAAACTGAAAAAAGAAAAACCGACAAAGCCGCGATGGCGATAATAGAATTCGTGGAATAAATTAAATTTATGACTAATAAAAATCCCAAAAAATATTATTTGTTCGATATGCAAGGGAAAATTCTGGGGCGTGCCGCGGTAGCGATTGTCAAGATTTTGAGCGGCAGAGGAAAAACGGATTTTTCTCCCCATATTGATGGCGGAGATTATGTGGTGGTGATTAACGCGGATAAAGTTCGTTTAAGCGGAAACAAAACCAAGAAAAAAATTTACTATCGTTATTCTGGATACCCGGGAGGAGTAAAGAAGACAGTTTTTGAAAAACAATTAAAAGAAGATTCGCGCAAGGTAGTGAAGAGAGCCGTGTGGGGAATGTTGCCCAAAAACAAACTAAGGAGTCAAATGATGAAAAGGTTGCGGATTTATAAAGGTGATCAGTATAAAGAAAAAATTGATACTCATCAATATCCCGCCGAATAATTTTTTAAATTTATTATATTTTTCAGTAATTTATAATTGTTTTTTATGGATAAAGAAAAAAAGGAAACTCAAACCACAAAAGAAGAAAGAAAAGAAACTAAAAAAAGCGAGAAATATTTTTACGCTATCGGACGACGTAAAACTGCCATTTCTAAGGCGCGTCTTTATTCGGTGGAAAAATCCGACGAAGAAGAGTGGTTGGTTAATAAGAAGAAAATGAAGCAATATTTTCCTTTGGTTTCTTGGCAAAATATTTTAGCGGCTCCTCTTAAGGCGGTTGATTTACAAAATAATTTTCAAGTTGAAATTTCTGTTAAAGGCGGAGGAAAAAGCGCTCAAGCAGAGGCTGCTCGTTTAAGCATCGCTCGCGCTTTGGTAATTTCGGATAAAAGTTTGAAAAAAATTCTAAAAGTTCAAGGTTTTCTTACTCGCGATGCTCGCGAAGTAGAACGGAAAAAACCCGGTCTTAAAAAAGCGCGTCGCGCTCCTCAATGGGCAAAGCGGTAATCGTCAATAACTGATCGTTTTCATTTTTTACTAATTATTCTTTCTACCTAATAAATAAATTATTGCTTTCCGGAAAATTAATGGAATAAAGCTGATCATTTTTTTGGTCGCTTGTTTCTTTGTCCGCAAAATAAAGTTTGTTTTGAGAAAAATTGGCTAACAGAAGCGGCGTGGCTGTTTTTAAATTGACAATGTCCATAATCAATGGCGCTTCGCGATCGTCTAGTTCCACTATTTTTATCGATGTTCCAAGAGAAAAGAGAATGTGCTCATAACTTTCATTCCATTGCGCTTCTCGAATGGTTTGTGAAAAACGAGTAATCATTTTCAACTCGTTTTCGTGGCGGCGTGGCTGGGTTTCCCAGTCGCGAAGAAAGTAAACAAAAATTTCTTGGTCGGTCCAGAAAAGCAGTTTTTTCCCGTCATTGGAAAATTGAACGGAATGAACCGCGCTGCCTAGTTTCCTGAAATACTTTTCTTTTTCTGTTTGATTATAAATATACAGATCACCTTCTTTGTTTAAGAAAGCGATTCTTTTTTTGTCATAAGCGATAAGGCGCGCTTTTTCTCCGAATTTTTCATTTGGAGAAGAAGAAGTAATTTGTTTTGGATTTCTTCCTTCAGAGTCAATTTGATAAACAATTCCGTTTTGAGAATTCAAAATCAGCAAGGAAGATCCGGAAAAATCATAGGCGGCTACATAAGCAAAAATTTCTTTTTCTTCTTTTGGCTTATTTAAATCAGCGACGAATAATTTTTCTTCGCTTATAAAAAATAATTGATTTTCTTTTTGGTTATTCCAACGAGCGGAATAAAATTCTTTTTGTTGGAAGAGATCTTTTAAATTGGCGGAATTTCCCGTTTTTATATTCACGTAAAAATAGCCAAGCGATCCGTTTTTTTCAATCGGAATGAGAATTTTTTGGGAATCTGGCGACCATTCAATATTTTCTTCTCTTTCTTGTGGAAATTTATACTCTCGAGAAGAAAAAATGTTTATTGCTGTTTTGTCGTTCAATTCTAAAATTTCCACAATTATTTCTCCGTCAATTTCTTTGAGACAAGCAATTTTTTTATTATCGGGAGAAAAAAATATTTTTTTGATATCGGTAACGGGATAAGCGGTTCGTTCGTAAAATTGGCGAGTAAGGATGACATTCCAAAATTCAGTAGTCATTCCGCTGTGAACGGTTATTTTTTTATTCCATAAATTATAGCCATCCGCTTTTATGTCAAGCAAATATTCTCCCGGCAATAAACCATCGACAAGAAAAGAATTGTTTAAATAATTGATTTTTTTTCGCGATACCGATTTTTTGTTTAGAAAGATATTAATATTTGAAGGAGAGGATTTAATAGAAATTGATCCGGTGTAAATAAAAATTCCTCGATTCCAGCTAAAGCGGTAGCCCCAAGTATAAAATAGTATTAAAGGAAAAGTAATGGCAAAAAGGATTAATAAACAAAAGAAAAAAATTCGTCTTGATGTTAGTTTGAACATAGGTTATAATTTGATTCAGCTTCGGAGGTAATTTTTTTAGATAATAATAAAATACTTTATTTGGGGCTTTTTGGCAATTATGGAAAATTTTTTATTAAAAATAGGCGTGAGCGTTCAATGGGCGGATGAAATAGCGCTTTTTTTAATTTTGGCGGGAGTAAGCGTCGCTTTTGGTTTTTTTATGGGACGTTTTCGTTTAATAAATGTTCTTATCAGTATTTATATCGCGATTGCGCTTTTGAGTGTTTTGCCAAAAGAATTTTTAAAATTTAATCAGCACGCGGATGTGTTTTTATTTTTAATTTTCGTGATCGGATTGACATTGGCAGATAGCGCGCTTTTTGATATTCATATTTCTGGCAGCGGCGCTTATTTTTTTTGGCGTTTATTCGTAATGAGTTTTCTGGAAATCGGATTGATATTCAGCATTTTAACGACGCTTCTGCCCCGAAAAGAAGTTTTGGAATATATTTCCGCGGATGCTTATAATTATTTTGCTTCTTCTTACGCTCAATTTTTATGGATGGTGATTCCGCTATTGTTTGTTTTTTTTATCAATAAAAAATTGCGGTAAATTTTAAATATCCGATAAATTTTTCTGATATTCAATTTTAATAATTTTTATTTAAATTAGGGTTTGCGCGTTTGATTTGTCATTTGGCGTTTGATGAAAATCTACGCGATAAAACATAAGTAAAAAATTTGTGTTAATTTGTATTTCCAATAATTTAAATTT
>DYKS01000004.1:0-12903 GCA_020722485.1 Candidatus Elulimicrobium sp.
GTGGATAACTTTAGCTCATTTTACGGCTTATTAAAGGGAATTTTCAACCAATCTTCCGTTTGGCGACAAAGTTTAGCGGACGCTTCTTCCGGAAAAGCCATCAGAGACACTACCGCTTTTTCCATTCGCATAGATTGCGATCCTTTAATCAAAATCAAATCGCCAGAACAAATTTGTTTTTTCAAAAAATTTCCAGCGGAAACAGGATCGTTAAAAATAAATATTTTTTCTTTCGCGTATCCTTTCTGTCGTAAAAAATTAAAAGCTTGCGTTATTCGTTCACCTACTCCGATAATCAAACTAGGATTGATTTCCAAAAGTTTACTCATTACTCTTTCATGTCCATTTTGAGAATCTTTTCCCAATTCCAACATATCTCCCAAAACCGCGATTTTTCTGGAAGCGCTGATTTTCTTCAAAACATCCAAAGCCACCAAAGTAGATTCAGGAGAAGCATTGTATGTATCATCAATAATAAGAGATTTTTTCTGACCAGCGATTAAATTTAAGCGACCGGGTAAAGGAGAAAGTTTTTCTAAGACTATCGCCACTTGCACCAAATTAATCTTAAAAACTTCTCCAACTGCCAACGCGATAAGCGCTGAATAAACTTGATGCCACGCTAAAGTATGACGCAATCTAACAGGTAAAATTTTCCCTTGAAAATTCAGCTTAAAACTGATTCCCGATGGAAAATTATTTTCACTATAATTAAAAATAATATCAGTCGCTGTCATTTTCGCTTCTCGTTTAATTCCAAAACTAAAAATTCGCGCTTTTGTTTTGCGCGCTAAACGACTTACTCTTTCATCGTCGGCATTGATAATTGCCGTCGCTGTTGGCAATAATTTTTTAATCAATTTTCCCTTTTCTCTAGCAATATGATCCAAACTGGAAAAATATTCTAAATGAGAAGAAGAAACATTTGTGACTACACCGACATCCACTGGAATAAATTCCATAAGATAATCCATATCCCCAGGCCGATCTACACCCATTTCTAGAACTAAAATTTCTGGGTAATTTTTTTCTCGAATCAATATCATTTTTAACCACTTCAAAACTATCCTTATCCATTTAACAATGGAAGCGCCGCCACTTGACACGCCAATAATAGTCAGGGGAACGCCAATTTCATTATTGTAATTTTTACAACTGCGACGCGTCCGATATTTAGAAGAAAGCGCCATAAAAACTGCTTCTCTGGTAGAAGTTTTTCCCAGAGAGCCAGTAATTCCCACAATTTTAGGATGATATTTATACAATACCATTCGCGCCATAAAACGCAACATCCTTTCTATCCAAAAAATATAAATGGGTTTGTAGGCTATTTTTGTTTTGTCATTATTGCTCATTTTATTTATCGGTTTTCTCATTATTTGTTATTAACCATTTTTTCCGTAGGTTCTATTTTATAATATTTCAATAAAAACTCCATTAATTGACTAAAAGCGGGAGCGGCGGTTGATTCCGCCCACTGAACATCCTTAGGATTATTTATTTTAACCGCCACCGTAAAACGCGCGTTTTCCATTGGCGCGAAACCGACGAAAGAACCAATCGTAATTCCTTCTTCGTATCCTCCTCCATTTTTTTTGGGCACTTGCGCTGTTCCCGTTTTTCCTACTACTGAATAACCAGCGACATCTGCTCGTTTTCCGTGTCCGTTTATTACCACACTACGCAACATTTGAGAAATTTTTTCAGCCGTGGAACGACTAATAACTTTTCTTATTTCTACCGGATGAATAATTTCTTCTTCATCGCCTCGTTTTATTTTTTCTACGATTTGCGGTTTCATCAATTTTCCTCCATTAGCAAAAACAGAGTAAGCAGAAGCCAATTGAAGCGGAGTAACCATTATTCCTTGTCCAAAAGAAGCAGTAAAAAATTGAATGTCTTTTTTAAATTCTTTAAGATTATTCAAATTTCCTTCCGCTTCCATTGGCAATTCAATTCCAGTTTTTTTACCAAATCCAAATTTAGCCACACCTTCAGCAAATTTTTTGTTTCCAACCAGTTTTTCCACGAATATTACTCCCGTATTAATAGATTCTTCCAGGACCTGAGTCATTGTCCGTTGTCCATAAACTTTTTCTTCCGAATTTTTAATCTCATACCCCGCTTCCAACACGCTTCCAGTATCAGTATAAACCGTATCCGGCTCCACTTTTCCCTCTTCAATGCCAATCGCCATTGTAATCGGTTTAAAAACCGATCCTGGTTCATAAGAAAAATTAACGGCAAAATTAAAAAATATAGACATATCTTTCTCTTTAAAATATTCATTGGGATTAAAATCAGGATAAGTTGCCATAGCTAAAATTTTTCCAGTTTGCGGATCCATTACCACAATAGAGCCACCATCGGCTTTGTGTTTTTCCACTGTTTCTTTGAGAATTTTTTCTGTTTCATACTGAACAGAACGATCAATAGTCAGAAAAAAATCCGCTCCGTTTTTAGCCGGCTGAAATTGACGATCTTTAATAGAAATCCATCTTCCCATCACATCTTTTTCTTGAGATAAAATTCCCGCCTCTCCTCTTAATTCATCTTCCCAAAAAGCTTCCAATCCATACATTCCCCTATATTCTTTTCCATCAGATCCTACGAAGCCAACTGTTTGAGAAAGCAGTTTCCCGCCCGGATAATAGCGACTACTTTCAGACGATAAATAAATTCCTTTGATATTCAGAGCTTTAATTTTTTCTACTTCTTCTTCGCTTAATTTTCGCTTTAATATCTCATATAAATCGTTTTCACGAAAAATTTTTTCTTTCAAAAAACTTTCATCCAAACTTAAAATTAAAGCTAGTTCTTTTACCGCTCGTTCTTTTTCTTCAATTTCTTTCGGAACAGCGTAAGCCATCGGCAAATCACGATTAACTGCCAAAGGATAATAACCATTGTCTTCTTTTAAGAAAATCTCTCCTCGGCGAGGGATTAATTTTTCCACTAACTTATGCTGATTTTCCGCCAAAGCGCGATATAAATCGCAAGAAAACACTTGCAAAACAAAAAGGCGTGTTAAAACTATCCCGCTTAAAAGAAAAACAAACACTCCTAAAAAATAAATCTGTCCTTTTCCGCGTGAAGATAAAATTTTTTTATTATTACCTTTTTTCATTGCAAATAAAAAATATCAATTCTGTCTCTTGAACTCTTTTTATCTAGAAAAAGATAAATAATAATGTGTCCAAAATTCAATATTATGAGTGAAAAACAGACATTCAGACAAAAATTTATTTTTTATTAAAAGCTAAAGAGTCTTTTTCTTCCAGAAAAACTGCTTTTTCAAAATCTAAATCAGAAAAATTTAAATTCAAAGCTGTTTCTTCAATACGATAAAAAGAATTAAATTCCGCTTCCCAAGTAAGCAACTTTTCATTTGTTTTTTTTATTTCCGTTAGTTCTTTCTCAATCCGACGAATTTCTTGACCTTTAATGGCGCTACTATTAATGGAAACTAAATAAAAAATACAGGAAAAAAACAAAAACGCCATCACCGCCAATTCAACACTTACGGATCCGATTTTTTTAGACACAGTTTGTTTTTTATTTTTTGAAAAAAAAGATTCGCGACAAGAAACTCTTGCCACCATTAATTTATTGTTTTTGTTTTTATTTTTATTGAACACTTTTTTGCGCCCCCCTGTATTTTTTCGTAAATTTTTTTCTTTTAAATTTTTTCCGCCACTCGCAAACAAGCGCTGCGCGCTCTCGGATTTTTATTCATTTCTTCCAAAGACGGACGAATCGGTTTTTTGGTAATGATTTTTATCCGAGCGGAAAGACCGCATTGGCACACGGGAAATTCTTTCGGACAAACGCATCCCCTGGCGTTTTCTCGAAAAAAATTCTTTACCAAACGATCTTCTCCTGAGTGAAACGACAATAGCGCCAATCGACCTTCTTTTTTTAAAATATCCAATGCTTGCGGCAAAAATTTTTCAATGTTTTCCGTCTCCCGATTAACTTCCATTCGCAAAGCTTGAAAAGTTTTAGTGGCTGGATGAATTTTGTGTCGGCGATAATTATTAGGAACAACGGTTTCAATTATTGCCACCAATTCCCCAACGGTTTCAATTCTTTTCTTTTTTCTTTTCCGAACAATTTCACGCGCTATGGGACCAGCATATTTTTCATCGGCGCGACGGTGTAAAATTTTTTTCAATTCTCGTTCTTCTAATCTATTTAACAAATCCGCCGCCGTTAAAATTTGTCTTTCGTCCATCCGCATATCTAGAAACGCGTCCGGAAAAGAAAAACTAAAACCTCTTTTTTTATTTTCAATTTGATCGGAAGAAATTCCAAAATCAGCTAATACCGCGTTTACTTTTTTAATTTTCAAATTTTCCAATATACTCGCTAAATCAGAAAAATTACTATTAACCAAATAAAAATTATCACTTTTAAAAACGGGAAAAGGGTAATTACTTAAAACGGAAAAAGAACTTTTTCTCTCTGATCGCAAAAAATTATCAATTGCTTCCCGATCTCTATCAATCGCGATTAATTTCCCTTTTTCTCCAATAATTTTCAAAATTTCTCGACTATGCCCTCCAGCGCCCAAAGTCGCATCCACCACTACGTCTCCCTTTTTTAAATTCAAATTTTCAACCGTTTCTTTCAGTAATACTGCCTTATGAATAGTCATAAAAATTAATTTTAATATACCCCCAATTTTCCCAGTTGTTCGGCAATTTCGTCTGTATTTTTTTCCGCTTTATTTTTATACTCTTCCCATTTCTTTTCGTCCCAAATTTCTAAACGATTATACAAACCGGCAACAATAACATTTTTTTCCAAACTGGCATATTTTTTTAGATATTCCGGAACTAAAATTCTTCCCAGTTTATCTATTTCCGCGTCCACCGCTCCCGCCAGCATCAAGCGAATAAAACTGCGAGTCGCTGATTCTCCCACTGGCAAAGTTCCTAGTTTTTTCGCCAACTCTTCCCAAGTTTTTAAAGAATATACAAAAAGGCATTGGTCCAACCCGCGAGTAATTACAATTTTTTTTCCTAATTCCTTGCGAAACTTGGACGGCAAAGCTAATCTTTTTTTCTCGTCTATTCTATGTTGGTGTTCACCGATAAACATACTGTTTTTTAATCTTATTTTCTGAACCAAAAATTTGCCACTTCATTCCACTTTTAAACACTTTTATTATATTTTATTCCACTTTATATTTTTAGTCAAGAAAAAAATTGCCACAAAAAAATGGCTTTAAAAAGCCATTTTTATCTTAAAAACAAAAATTATCCACAGCCACAATTTTTGTCGTTTAATTTTTGAAATATTCCATAACTTTTTTAGCGATCTCTCCGGGATTGATATGCGCTTTAACCAAGTAATCATCAGCGCCCATATCTAATGCTCTTTTTTTGTCATTATCTTGCCCCAGATTAGAAAGTATAAACACCGGAGTTCTTCTCACTTTTTCGTCTTCAAGAGCGCGAATTTTTTTCAACACTTCAAATCCGTCTAATTGCGGAATCACTATGTCCAAAAGAACCAAGTCTGGCTTGCCTTCAATGATTTTTTTTAGAGCGGTTTCTCCATCCAATGCTTCATCTGTTTCATATCCGAAACTTTTTATTTTTTCCCGACAAATATCGCGCAAAAATTGGTCGTCTTCCACTATCAAAATTTTTTTACTCATATTTTTAAAATTATTAAACTTTTTATTTAAACTAATTATTTTTTTATGATCGGCAATTGGATAAAAAAAGTGGCGCCCTTGTTCTCATCACTTTCAAACCAAATTTTTCCTCTGTGTGATTCCACGATATTTTTAACAATAAATAATCCCAGTCCTGACCCTTCCGTGTGGAGACGACGCGCGTTTTTAGCGCGAAAGAATTTGGAAAAAATTTTTGGTTGTTCTTCTTTTTTTATGCCAATACCGGAATCAGCCACACTTATTTGAACAAAATCTTCAGCAGACTCCCTTCGCTCCATAATTTCAATAAAAATTTGGCTTCTTTCAAAAGAATATTTAATAGCATTTTCCAAAAGATTTTGAAAAACCAAATTTATTTTTTCCAAATCAGCCTTAATTTTAAATTCATTTTTAGGTTTTTTAAATTTAATTTCAATTTTCTTTTTTTCCGCTAAAGCAGATACAGAAAAAACCGCTTCTTTAATTATATCCCAAACAGAAACTTCCGCAAGACTTTGAATGAAACGCCCTTCCTCTATGCGAGAAACGTCTAAAAGTTCATCCACTAAACGAATTATTTTCTCATTCACATCATAAGCGCGAGAAAGATAACCGCGTAAATTTTCTCCAATTTTCTCTATTTCTCCATTAATTACCGAAAAAAGCGACCACTTAATGCCAGTCAATGGCCCACGCAATTGATGAGCGGCAATAGAAATAAATTCTGATTTCATTCGGTCAACGGATTTTTCCCGCGTTAAATCATAAAAAATTTTCATATATCCAAGAATTTTTCCATTAACATCCGTAACTGGAGAGGTAATTATTTTAAAAATCGCTTGTTCTTCCGTATTATTGTTTTTGTTTTCCGACTTTGAAAAGTCAATCGTTAATTCTTCAACTACATTTAAATTTTTTTCTCCTTCTTTTTTTAATTCAAAATTAAACGGATATTTAAAAAATTTTTTCAAAGCGTCCAAACTAAAAGAAGACATTATATTTTTTTGGTTTCCTTCTTTTATAATTTTTCTACCGATATCTTTTGTGGAAAAATTAAAAAACTTAACAGTGGCTGGATTAAAAAGCATCAATTCGCCATTTTCATTGATTACGATAACTGGATCAATTAAATTAGCAAGAATAGAAAAAGTCTTGTTTCTTTCTTCTTCTAATTTAGTTTTGGCAATCTCTAAATCGCTTACGTTTTTTAATAAACTTTCTTCCGCCTTTCTAATAGATCTATTTTTGTTTTCGATTATCTGTTGAGATTCGCGCAACGCGTCCGTCATTTTATTTATTTCTCGAGCCAAAAAACCCAGTTCGTCTTTGTTTTTAATTTCTAATCGATGATTTAAATCGCCACTGGCGATAATTCTCATCCCTTTCGCCATAGTTAAAACCGGACTAAAAAGCGAACGACGAATTAAAAAATATAAAACAAAAGAAAAAATAAAAATAAGAAAGAGCGCCAAATAAAAAAATCGCACCTTTTCTTTATTTAAAATAGTTTGATATTCATTGGGAGAAAGACGAATTTCCACTGTTCCTAAATTAATTATTTTCTGAGCGGACTTTTCATAATGGATAATCGGATAAGAAAACAAAAGTCCATCGGCGCTTTTTTCACTTAAACGCCCAGAAAAATATTCTATATCAGCTAATCCTTCAGAATGAATGCTTATCTTATCAATGGCAGGATTATTTTCACCAAAAAAATTAACTTCCGTTTGTAAAACAGAATAATCTTTAAGAAATAAATTTTCCGAAAACACTTCCGCTAAATTTCTGACCAGTGAATCGCCATAACTTTTCATTTGTTCGTCATTGATTTTGTCAATTTTTTGAACTAAAAAATAAAAAATCAAACCAAAAAACAAAACCATTTCCAGAACAATCAAAAATAAAATTTTGAATCGCAATTGATAAAATATTTCTTTCATAAAACTATTTTTGTTTTCACAAACGAAAAAATAAACCGTTAAAGAACGGTTAAAATTTTTACTCCGTCTTTGGTAATCGCCACTGTGTTTTCCCAATGCGCGCTTAAGCATCCATCTTTAGTTTTCCATACCCAACCATCACTTCCTAAAATTACTTCCGCTTGACAAGCATTAATCATCGGCTCCAGTGCTAATGTCATTCCTGTTTTCAAGCGATAATCGCGATAATGAGGACCGTAATAATTGGGGATCTGTGGCTCTTCATGCAACTGCCTGCCAACGCCATGCCCCACTAAATCGCGCACTACCGCGAAACCTTGTTTTTCCACGTAATTTTGCACGGCGCGAGAATAAGCACTCAAATTAACTCCATCTTTTAAAACTTTAATTCCTTGATAAAAAGAATTTTTAACTACTTCAATTATTTTTTTCTCTTTGACGCCGATTCTCCCGACTGCTACCGTACGCGCCATATCAGTAAACATTCCTCTATATTCCATTCCGATATCAATTTTAAAAATATCACCCTCGCGCAAAAAACAATTAAAAGCGGGAATGCCGTGCACCACTTCATCATTCAAAGAAGCGCAAATAGTCGCAGGAAAAGGCTGCCCGCTTTCTTTCCCGTAACCTTTGAAAGCAGGACGACCACCGAAACTTAAAATCATTTCTTCCGCTAATTTATCCAATTCTCCAGTGCTAATTCCCGGAGCAACTTTATTAAGCAACTCTTCCATAACAGCGGCTAATTTTTTACCGCCTTCCACCATCGCCTCCATTTCTTTTTCCGATTTAATATAAATCATTTATTTAACTTACTTTCTTTTAATTACAAAATACTTATTGCTTACTGATAGTTATTCTTAATCTTTTTTATATAATTTCCTGACTTTCTTTATATCATTCTCAATTTTATTTATATCATTCCTACGTTTTTCATGTCATTCCCACGAAGACAGAAATCCAGTCCTTTTAATACTTCAAAATTTTCTCAAATGACAATAATTTTTCTCCGCTAACGTTTCAAAAATTCCGAAATAAAATAGAGAGAAAAGTATAAACAACATTAATAATTCTTACAATTTACTTTTTTAATATATATACACAAAAGACAAAAAACGCTAAAATCCTTCATAATCTCTCATTGTTAATTGACTTTCTATTTGTTTAATTACTTCTATCACTACTGAAACCACGATCAAAATACTGGTACCGCCAATACTAAATGTTTGAATACCAGTTATTCCTTTTACAATTAATGGCAAAACAGCAATCGCTCCCAAAAACAAAGATCCCGTCAAAGTAATCCGATTGATAATTCTGGAAAGATATTCAGCCGTCGGCTCTCCGGGACGAATACCGGGAATAAATCCGCCTTGTTTCTGTAAATTATCGGCTATTTTATGCGGATCAAAAATAACCGCTGTATAAAAATAAGTAAATAAAACCACTAAAATAAAATAAGCGATCCCGTAAAACCATTGATTTTGAAAAAGATTAGCCGCTACCACCGCCCAACGCGCGACGAAATTATCCACATTAGCTAAAAAACTGGCAATCATTGATGGAAAAAGCATAATAGAAATAGCAAAAATAATAGGAATAACTCCAGCTTGATTAACCCGTAAAGGTAAATGAGTGGAAGCCCCGCCATAAGTTCGATCGCCTCGAATTCTTTTAGCATAAGAAACGGGAATATTTCTTTGACCCTCATTTATAATCACCACGCCTCCAATAGTTCCGATGGCAATCAATAAAAACAAAAAATAAGTGAAAAATTGAGTGGAATTAAAAGTAACCGTTAATTGTAAGAAATTAGACGGCAAACTAGCAACAATTCCAGCAAAAATAATAATAGAAACTCCATTGCCAATTCCTTTTTCCGTAATCAATTCTCCCAACCACATCAAAAAAATCGTTCCCGCCGTTGCTGTGATAACAACCAATATTGTCTCTGAAACTGAAAAAGCGGGAAAAACATTTTGAGAACGCAAAAGCGAAATCATTCCAAAAGATTGCAAGGCTGCCAAAGGAACACTTAACCAACGCGTCCACATATTAAATTTTTGCCGACCAATCTCGCCTTCTTCTTTATAAAGCTGTTCCAACTTGGGAATAATCATCGTAAGTAATTGCATAATAATAGAAGCCGTAATATAAGGACCTACTCCTAAAAGAACAATAGACACGTTAGACAAACCGCCGCCGGAAAAAATGTTCAACAAACCAAAAAGCTGATTGTTTTGAAAAAAATTGTCCAATTGCGCCACATCCACTCCCGGCAAAGGCACATTGGCCGCCAAACGAAAAACAACCAAAATTCCTAAAATAAAAAGAATTTTAGCGCGCAATTCTTTAATTTTAAATATTCGCGCGATTTTTTCAAGCATAAAAATATAATATCCTCTTTTTTCTATTTTAGCAAGTTTACGCTTCACATCATCTAAATCATCCAAAATGACGTTAAAATTCTTTTGAATTTATCATTTAAAAAAGACGCTATTTAAAAAAAATACGCAATTAAATTTTAAATCGCCAAAAATTATGAATAGAGAAACCAAAAAGCAATATATAAACGCGTCCAAAGAAAAAATATCTTAGCGGCCAAAAATTGGAATAAATTTTATCTACTGAAACGAAAAACTTGCGAAAACGGAAAGAAATTGTTTTTTCAGATAAAATTGCAGAAAAATTAAAGAAGATGAAATTAATTACTATTAACCGCCGAATAACTAAGAATCGGGATTTAAAAAAATTTTTAGATTTATTTTATTCGGCATTGAGATTTTAGTTTTTGAAATTTAATTTATTATCTATTCACCTTTCCCCAATCAATATTCCACGGATCAGTTTTTCTGCCCGGAGCAATATCATTATGACCAAGAATGTTTTTGATTGAATATTCTTTTTTTAGCATTGCAATCAAAGAATTAAGCGCGGAATATTGCGCTTCGGTAAATTTTTCATTTTCAGTGTTGATCATTTCAATGCCAATTGAAAAAGCGTTCACGTTTGTGCGGCCATCCGGCATTTGACTCGTTCCGGCATGCCAAGCAATATTTTTATCTTCCACCAAACGATAAATTTTTCCGTTGCGCGCAATCAAATAATGCGCCGACACTTCATATTGTTTATATTCAGCAATTACACCCTCCACATCGTACGGATCTTTGCCTAAGGCGTCATAAGAAGAATGAATAATCAGCGTATCTATTTTTCTATTAGTCGCCTTTTGAAATCCCCATGAAATCGGTTTATTTATAATTTTCGCAGTAGAAGAATTTACATCTCTATCAATCACATCTCGTTTTTTTTCTATTACTTTTTCCTCTATTTTATTTTTTGCGCCAACTAATTGACTATCATTTGCTAATTGTTGATTTTCAATCGTAGATAATTGATTGTCGGGAATTATCTCTTGATTATTTTTTTCGGCTTCTCGCTCGCTATCTGTCATTATTTCAATGACCGGATTTTGTAAAATAATTACTGCTGATTGCTTATTGAAAAAAAATTTCCAACCGAAAAAGGCCGCCAACGGCAAAATTATAAAAATTGAAATAATAATGAATAACCTCTTTTTCATAGCGCCCTCATTATTACAGCTTGTCGCAAAAAGTCTAAACCTGCATATTTCATTCCAAATATTTCAATGTGGGAATTACTAGCGTTGTTCACACTTTTCTTTATATTTTTTACTTCGGATTTTTTTGAAACGTTAGCGAAGAAAAATTATTGTCATTTTAGAAAATTTTAAAGCGTTAGAAAAATTTTAAAATGTTAGCAAAAAATATCCGAGATTTATACATAGTAAAAAGGACTGAATTCCCGCCTACGCGGGAATAACAAAAAAGAAAGCGGGGATGGCAATGAAAAACGCGAGAATAACAGCAAAGAGCGAGAATAACAAGAAAGAAACTATTTTTCTTTAATTTCTTTATTAGATATTACTTTTCCGCCAGCTTTTTCTAATTTTTCTCGCGCTGAAGCGGACATAAAAATTTCTTTTTCTATAATTAATTTTTTAGTTATTTCTCCCGCGCCTAAAATTTTAATTCCACGTCTTTTATCTTTGCCTTTTATTAATTTTTTTTGAAATAAAGTTTCTCGGCTAACTGTTTCTCCGTCTTGAAATTTTCTTTCCAAAATCGCCAAATTAAAATTTAATTTTTTAGGATTGACAGACTTAAAACCTCGAACTTTTTTCAAACGCTCAATCAATGTGGTATGTCCACCTTCAAACAACGGGTCAACCTTTGCGCCTGTTCGCGCTTTTTGCCCTTTCATTCCTCGACCAGCGTAAGTTCCTCTTTTTCCTCCGCGTCCAATTCGTTTACGACTTTTCTTTTTATTAACTTTTAATTCGTGTATTTGCATATTATTATTTATCCGTTTTTTTTAATTGTCTCAACGCTTGAATAGTCGCGCGCGCCACCATCAATTTATTAGAACTGCCTAAAGATTTAGAAACTACATCTTTTATGCCAATCAATTCCACCACTGTGCGTACTGCCCCGCCAGCCACTATTCCTCGTCCCTCTTTAGCCGGTTTCAAAAAAACTCGCGCGCTCCCTAATTTTTGGGAAACCTCATAAGCAATAGTAGAACGAGAAATATCTATTTCTAGTAAATTTTTTTTAGCATCATTGAAAGCTTTTTCAGAAGCCAAAGAAACATCCGCTCCTTTAGCCACACCTACGCCCGCTTTACCTTTACGATTACCGATAACCACTGTGGCGCGAAAACGAAATCTTCGTCCACCTTTCACTACCCGCGTAACCCGAGCCAGATCTAAAATTCGTTGTTCAAATTCCGACTTCTCTTTCTTAAATTTTTCCTTATTCTTATTTTTTCTATTATTCATCGTCATATTAGTTTAATATCAAAAATATATTCAAAAATTTAATTAATTATTCGCGACTTTAAATTTTTAGTCCCGCCGCTCTTGCTCCTTCCGCTACCGCTTTTATTTTTCCATGAAATTTATAACCTCCTCGATCAAAAACCGCTTGCTGAATGTTTTTTTCCAAACATCTCTTGGCCACTAATTCTCCTAACTCTTTCGCTTCTTTCAAAGTATTGTTATAAGCGCCACCTTTTTTTAATTCTCTTGTATCCGCCGCCACCAAAGTCCGACCGCGAGAATCATCAATTAATTGAGCATAAATACAGCGCAAACTTTTGAAAACACAAAAGCGCGGCCGTTGTTCAGTGCCTTTTACTTTAGCTCGCACTCTTCTTCTTCTGTTTAATCTTAATTTATTTCGACTTATTTTTTTCATTTTTTAAAAATATAAT
>DYKS01000004.1:13003-25991 GCA_020722485.1 Candidatus Elulimicrobium sp.
TTTTTAAAAATATAATCAATTTACCTAGAAAAATTTCTCACTATTATCCGCTAGCAACCGCTTTCTTTCCCTCTTTCTTTCTGACAATTTCTCCAACATAACGGAATCCTTTGCCTTTGTAGGGCTCTACCGGTTTCAAAGCTCTGATTTCAGCCGCCAATTGTCCAACTTTTTGTTTATCATTTCCACTAATAATCATTACATTTCCTTCAACTTTTACCTCCAAATCATTGGGAATTGTCTTTTCTACCGGATGAGAAAATCCCAATGCTAAGTTAATTTTTTTGCCCGCCACCGCCATACGATAGCCCACGCCATTCAATTCCAGTTTTTTTTCAAAACCTTCAGTTACGCCTTTAATCATATTAGAAATTATGCGCGCGGTAGTTCCCCATAAAGCATTCGCTTGTTTGGTTTCCTTTTTTTTGGAAACTAATAATTCATTTTCGGTTTTTTCCACAGCAATATCCAAATGAAGTTTAAAATCTAAACTTCCTCTTGGTCCACTTACGGATATTTTTCCCGGTTTCAATTCAACTTGCGCTTCAGCGGGAATATTAATTGGTTTTTTTCCTATTCTAGACATAATATTATATATAAAAATTTCAGTATTGCTTTTATATTTTTAAAATTTTCACAAATAACTCCAATGTTTAATTATATTTTACCAAACTTTACAAATATATTCGCCACCCAGTCCTTTTTTGCGCGCGTCTTCTCCGCTTAGCACTCCACGAGAAGTAGAAATCAGCGCTAACCCATAACCACTTTTTATCTTATGAATATCATTTTTTCTTACATAAACACGCTTGCCTTCCTTGCTAACACGATCAATTCCTTTAATAGCCGGCTCTTTAATCTTGCGCGAAATTTGGTTATATTTCAAAAACACTCTCAAATAATTGATTCCTTTTTTAACTTCTTTTTCTTTCCATTCACTCACAAAACCGTGTTCTTTCAAGACACTAATAATTGCCAACTTTAATTTAGAAGCTGGAAAAGAAACCTCTTTTTTTCCCGCCTTCTGCGCGTTCCTGATTCTGGTTAGCATATCGCTAATTGGATCTAACATAACTTTAAAAAAAATTCTAATTAAAAATTTACCAACTACTTTTACGCACGCCGGGAATCTCGCCCTTTTCCGCCAATTCCCGAAAACAAATGCGACAAATACCATATTTTCTTAGATAACCTCTTTTCCTGCCACAACGCCAACATCGATTCACTTGACGAGTAGAAAATTTAGGTTTTTTAAGCGCTCTCGCGATTACTGATGTTTTAGCCATATCTTTACAATTATTTATTTTTTAATAGGAAATCCCAAATTGCGAAAAAGTTCCATTCCTTCTTTTCGGTTGGTAGCAGTCGTAGTGACAATCACCTGCAACCCGAAAATCGTTTTAGTCTTCTCTGGTACAATTTCCGGAAAAACTAATTGCTCCTTAATCCCAATATTTAAATTTCCCGCTTGATCCACAAAACTCTGAGGTAAACCTTGAAAATCTCTGATGCGAGGCAAAACTGTATTGATTAAACGTCCCAAAAAATCCCACTGGCGATTGCCTCGCAAAGTCACCTTGGCGCCCACTTCCAATCCTTTCCTAATCTTAAATCCCGAAATCGCTTGACGCGCTTTAGTCAATACTGGTTTTTGCCCGGTAATGATTTTCAAATTATTTAAAATTTCTTCCATTTTCTCTGCATCTCGAAAAAAAGCACCCGCGCCAACATTAACCGTTACTTTTTCAATTCGCGGTAAAGCCAAAATATTTTCCCGTTTCAATTCTTTTTTCAAGACCGGAAACACTTGCGTATAATATTTATTTTTCAGTCCTTCTTGATCTTGTTTCATACAATTGTATCAAAAAATCACTCGTTTTAAAAAATTATTTAATTCCCTTACCGCATTTTTTACAAGCGCGAATTTTATTTTCTCCTTCCCAAATATAAGTTACGCGGGTTGGCTTGGAACAATGCGGACAAATCAACATCGCTTTGGAAATAGGAAAAGGCGCTGGTTTCTCTATTAACTGACCTTTCTCTCCTTCTTTTTTCGGTTTAGAATGTTTTTTGATGATATTGATTCCTTCAACTAAAATCTTTCCTTTTTTGGGAAGAACCGTTAAAACACTCCCGATTTTACCGCGATCTTTTCCTGAAAGAACCTTAATTTTATCTCCTTTTTTAATTCTCATAAAAATAATCTTGATTTTCCAAATTATAAAACTTCGGGAGCTAACGAAACAATCTTGTTATAATTTCTCTCCCTTAATTCCCGACACACTGGACCAAAAATTCTCGTTCCTTTCGGTTCTTTATTATCGGAAATAATCACGGCGGCATTTTCATCAAAACGAATGAAAGATCCATCTTTTCGGCGCAAAGGCTGTTTTTGACGAACAATTACCGCTTTGACTTTATCGCCTTTCTTGACTGCCCCCCGTGGCTCCGCGAACTTGACCGAAGCTACAATAATATCCCCTACATAAGCCCAGCGACGACGCGAACCACCCGGAACTTTAAAACATTCAATTATTTTAGCTCCTGAATTATCCGCTACTTTTAATTTTGTCTCCGCTTGAATCATAATCTTGTCTTAATTGATTGAAATAATATTTTGTTTACTCTTTAACTTTTTATTCGTAAATTACCTGAAATTTCTTGTTTTTACTAATAGGACGACAAGAAATAAATCGAACATCATCCCCGATTTTATATCTATTTTCTGGATCATGCACTTTATATTTCTTAGTAAATCGGTATTTCTTCAAATACTTAGGATAAGTTTTGAAAGATTCCACCGCTACCACAATTGTCTTATCCATTTTGTCGCTTATTACTTTTCCTTTAATAGTTTTCTTCTTTTTTTCGTCCGTCTTTTTCATAAAATAAAACAAAAACTAAAAAATTATTCTTTTTCTTCTCGCGCTTTTTGGTTCAACGCAGTCAAAATTTTAGCAATTTCTTTGCGAACTAATCTTTTTCTCGCTACATTTTTAACTTGCTTTAAAGCGGTATCAAAACGAAATTGTCGCAATATTTCCCTTTTTTCCGCGAGAATTTTTTTTAACTCCTCTGATTTTTTCTCTTTTATTTCTTTGAATTTTTCCATAAAACTTAAAAAATATCCAATATTATCTTTAATTCTTCTCCACAAATTTACATTTAATGCTTAACTTATACATCGCTAACTTCATCGCTTTTTGGGCTGTGTCACGAGGAACCCCTTCCATCTCAAATAAAACCCGCCCCGGTTTCACCTTGAAAACAAAATGATCCACGCTTCCTTTTCCTTTTCCCATCGGCACTTCATCTCCTTTTTTAGTCATCGGTTTGTCAGGAAAAATTCGGATCCATATTTTTCCTCCCCGCTGGACATAGCGAGTCATTGCCCGCCGAGCGGCTTCAATTTGGCGCGCCGTAATCAATCCTGAACTCATTGCTTTCAAACCGTAACTGCCGAAACTAACCGCATTTCCTTTTTGAGCTACGCCTCTAATCTTTCCTCCGCGTTGAATTTTACGATGTTTAACTTTTCTTGGCATTAACAACATAATTTTTCATCTAAACTTAATTTTCAGATATTATTTTTCTGTTAAAAATTTTTCGCCTTTATACACCCAAACCTTGATACCAATCACTCCATAAGTGGTATTGGCTTCGTAACGAGCGAAATCCACATCGGCGCGCAAAGTATGTAAAGGAATGGTTCCCCAAGAAAGCCATTCACGACGGGACATATCCGCTCCTCCTAATCTTCCGGCGATCTCCACTTTGATACCCTTAATTAACTTGTTTTTTTTAGCTTGTTCGATAGCGTTTTTTATTGTTCTTTTAAATGGCATCCTTTTTTCTAACTGTTCGGCAATTTGCTGCGCCACCAAAAAAGCGCTTTCTTCTATATTTTTTATTTCCCTGATTTCGATTTTCAATTCCGTTTTTTTCCCGCGAAAAAATTTATTCTTAATAATTCTACTAATATCTTCAATTCCCGATCCGCCTCGTCCAATCAAAACACCGGGACGAGAAGTATAAACAATGAGTTTTATAGAATTGGCAAAACGTTCAATATCTACTTCTGAAATAAAAGCCTTTTTCCACTCTTTCAAAACAAACGATCGGATTTCAGAGTCTTCTTTTAAATTCTTGGCGTAATTCTTTTCGCTAAACCAGCGTGATTTCCAAGTTTTAATGATGCCAATACGCAATATTTCTGGATTGACTTTTTTACCCATATATTTTAACTTCTTTTTTCCTTTAACTTTTTAGTTTCTCTGGACGCGATTTTCTTATTCTTTTCTATTTTCTTTTTCTCCGCCGGAACCAGTGAATTTTTCTTCCTTTCTTCTAAAATCAAATTTATCATAGAAGTCCTTTTCAAAATTTGCGCCGCGCGCCCATAAGCGCGAGGCATCCATCTTTTCAGTCTGCGACCTTCTCCAACTTGAATATCATATACGTACAAATCTTTTTTGTCTAGACGAAAATTGTTTTCGGCATTAGCCACAGCGCTTTTTAAAAGCTTCATCAAAGGATGACCAGCTTTTTTATCGTTTTTAGCTAATTGAATCAACGCCTTGTCAACATCAAAACCTTTAATCAAATCGGTAACCAATTTAACTTTGCGAGGAGATATTCTTAAATTGTTTAATTTTGCTCTAACTTTCATTTTTTTAATTGAAATAATTTTTACCAATTACCGAAATTTAATTATTCATATCTAATCATCAATCAATTTATTTTAACTCGTTTATCACTAATTTCTTATTGCTACTTTTTCTTCGTTTCAGATTTAGCGGCTTTAGCAGATTCTAGCTCTCTTTGTTTAGCTGCCATTTCTTGTTCCTTCTGCATTCTTCCTCCGTGTTTCAAAAATTTACGCGTGAGAGAAAATTCACCCAATTTATGTCCAATCATATCTTCCGTCACATAAACAGAAACGAAATCTTTTCCGTTGTGCACTCCAAAAGTAAATCCCAGCATTTCCGGCGTGATAGTACAAGCGCGCGACCAAGTTTTAATAACGCTTTTATCACCGGGCTTCTTATTTTGAATTTTTTTCAAAAGCCTTTCATCTACATAATGTCCTTTTTTGAGACTTCTTGCCATATATTTTTAACTTATAATTTATCACTTTCTTCTTTCAATAATAAATTTACTACTTACTTTTTTCTTCCTGCGAGTCTTTTTACCTAAAGCAGGTTTACCCCAAGGTGTTTTCGGATATTTCAAACCGACTCCCTGACGACCTTCTCCTCCTCCATGGGGATGATCCACTGGATTCATTACTGTTCCTCGCACCGCCGGTCGCTTACCTTTCCAACGGTTGCGTCCCGCTTTACCTATTCTCTCCACTGAATGTTCAAAATTACTCACTCGTCCCAATGTAGCAAAACATTCCCCTCGAATCAAACGGATTTCTCCTGAAGGCATTCGTAACTGAACCATCCCTTTATCCGTTCCCATCACTGTCACGCCAGAACCAGCTCCACGCGCCAATTGTCCTCCTTTACCGGAAATCATTTCTACATTGGAAACAATCATTCCCGCTGGAATATTAGCCAACATCATCCGATTGCCATTTTTAATGGGAGTTTTTTTATCAGCGACAATGTCCATCCCCACTTTCATTCCTTCTGAAGTCAGAATATATCTTTTTTCTCCATCTCGGTAGTGCACTAAAGCGATTAAAGCGCCCCGATTGGGATCTTTTTCAATCGCTTTAATTTTACCAACAACACCCAATTTATCCTGTTTGAAATCCACCAAACGGTATCTTCTCTTGTGACCTCCCCCCTTATGACGCACAGAAATTTTTCCGTGAGATCGTCCGGATTTTTTAGAAAATTTTGCCAAAAGTTTTTTTTCTGGTTTTTTGTCGGTTAATTCTTCCGGCTTGACTAATGACATATTTCTTCTTCCGGCTGTATTTTTTTTGTAAACTTTAATCGCCATAATTTTAAATCCTTTTCTAAAAACTATTCTTTTTCAAAAAATTCTATTTTATTTCCTTTTTTCAGTGAAACAATCGCTTTTTTATATCCAGCTTTTTTTCGATTGCGAGTAGTAATTTTTTGACGAGCCGGAATATTGATTATTCTAACATTCTTCACCTCCACGTTATAAAAATCTTCCACTGATCTTCTCACTGATTTTTTAGACGCGTCCGAACTCGCTTTGAAAACATACTTATTTAATTCCATTAAATCCTGACTCTTTTCCGTAATCCAGGGTTTTAACAAAAAACGACCAATAAAATCGCTTTTTTCCACACTTACAGCCACGGCGGTTTTTTTTGGAAAGACAGCGGTTTTGGCGGAATTTTTCGGAGACTTTTTCACGATAGAAGCGGTGACTTTTTTCACCTCTTTCTTTTCCGTGTCTTTTTCTTCTTCTTTATTAAATAAAAACATAAACTATTTTTGAAAACTTAATATTTTTTCTTACTGATATTTTTTTTCTAGAAATTCCACTGCGGTCTTACTTAATAACAAATATTTATTATTAAGAAGATCCAACACGTTTAATTGCTCTACGGGCAAAACTGAAACTTTGGAGAGATTGCGACAATATAACATATTATCTTTTTCTTTTTTATCCAATGCTACTAAAACTGAACCTTTTAATCCCAAAGAAACCAGCGCTTTATTCATAAATTTAGTTTTCTTTTCCGATAAAGAAAAATTTTCCACTACTTTCAAAGCATCAATTTTAATTTTCTCGCTTAACGCCAAACAAACAGATTTTTTCAACATTTTCTTATTGATCTTCTTTTTAAAATTTCTCGTTTTTAAAGGACCGAAAACAACGCCACCGCCACGCCATAAAGGATTGCGTTTGGAACCTACCCGCGCGTTTCCTGTCCCTTTTTGCTTCCATGGTTTTTTCCCTGATCCGGAAACTTCACTTACATCTTTAGTATGCGCCAAAACTTGCCGACGATTAGACGCCAAAGCGACATAAGCTTGATGAAGTAATTCATTATTAGACGGCAAAGCAAAAATAGAGTCACTTAAATTCAGTTCTCCTGTTTCTTTCCCTTCTAAATTGTAAATGACAATTTTAGGCATATTGGCTATTAAATAAAAAATCAATTTTTGTTCTAAAATTACAATTATTTATCCTCTTACTTCCACAATTCTTCCAGCCACTCCGGGAACCGCCCCGACAACAGCTAAAATTTTATTTTCTTTATCCACCAATGCCACTTTTAAATTCTTTACCGTAAAACGATCGCCTCCCATCCGACCAGCCATTCTTTTTCCTTTAAAAACCCTCTCCGGAAAAGAACTGCCAATGGAACCGGGAGCTCGCCAATCATGTTTGTGCCCATGAGATTTGGGAGCGCCTTTAAAACCATGCCTTTTCATCACTCCTTGAAAACCTTTGGCCTTGGTAATACCGCTTACACTTACTTTATCTCCTTCTTTGAAAACCTCCACGCTTATCTCAGTTCCTTTTTTTAATTGCTCTTTTTCTTGCTCATTTTTAATCCGAAATTCTCTTCTTACCTTGCTTTTTTTAGAAAGTTCACTCTCTAATTGCACTGCTGAATAACCATCTTTTTCAATATTTCTCACTATAGTAACCAAATTGGGAACACACTCAATTAAAGTAACGTTAAGCGCTCCCTTTTTTTCATCGTAAATGGTAGTCATTCCAATTTTTTTTCCCAATATCGCTTTCATAAAATCAAATAAAAAAATAAAAATCGGCACAATAAACCGATCAAAAACCATTTTCGTCTTGCGACATTTAAAAACGGCGACCGATTAAGTTTCCCTCGCTAAAAAGCGAAAGACTTTAACCAGCTTGTATTTTTACATTTTAATTTCCACATCCACCCCGGCCGGCAAATCCAAATTAGTTAAATTATCTATAGTTTTAGGTGTGGGATTTATAATATCAATCAATCTCTTGTGCACTCTCATTTCATATTGATCTCGAGCGTCTTTATGCACAAAAGAAGAACGATTAACAGTTATTTTATTGATTTCCGTCGGTAAAGGAACTGGTCCGCGTACTTGCGATCCGCTTCTTTCAGCGCTTTCTATAATTTTCAGAGCAGATTGATCAATAATCTTATTGTCATAGGCTCTAATCTTAATTCTGATCTTCTGCTGAATGTCTTCTTTTTCTTTTTTTTCTTCAACCATCATTTTTAACAAAAAACTTACTTATTTCTATTCTTCATCAGTGGAAACGCGAACAATATCGCGTTCCCAAGATAAAGATTAGATTCTACTTAATTATTTTAGTTACCACTCCGGCGCCCACTGTTTTGCCTCCTTCGCGAATGGCAAATCTCATTCCTTCTTCCATCGCTACCGCAGAACCTAAATTAATTTTTAAACTAACAGTGTCTCCAGGCATTACCATTTCAGTTCCTTCCGGCAATTCTACCTCTCCAGTAACATCGGTGGTGCGAATATAAAATTGCGGTTTGTATCCTTTAAAGAAAGGAGTATGCCGTCCGCCTTCTTCTTTAGTTAAAACATAAATCTCTCCTTCAAATTCTGAATGCGGGGTAATAGAACCTGGTTTAGCAATAACTTGCCCTCTTTCAATATCTTCCTTTTTAATTCCGCGTAACAAAACGCCCGCGTTATCTCCAGCTTCTCCTCTATCCAAAGATTTGTTAAACATTTCAATTCCGATTACCACTGTTTTTTGAGTAGCTTTTAAGCCCACAATTTCTACCTCTTCGTTAATATTAATTACTCCTCTTTCAATTCTTCCTGTGGCTACTGTTCCGCGTCCTTCAATAGAAAAAATATCTTCGATCGGCATCAAAAATGGTTTATCAGTTTCTCGTACCGGTTCTGAAATATTAGCGTCCAAAGCGGCTACTAAATCCAATATCGGTTTGGCGGCTTCTTCATCGACTGACTTAGTTTCCAAAGCTTTCAAAGCCGAACCGCGCACAATTACCGCCTTGTCTCCATCAAATTCATATTTGGAAAGCAACTCTCTAATTTCAGCTTCCACTAAGTCAATCAATTCCGGATCATCCACCATATCCACTTTATTAACAAAAACCACGATAGTAGGAACCCCCACTTGGCGAGCCAAAAGAATATGCTCGCGGGTTTGTGGCATCGGACCATCAGTAGCGCTTACCACCAAAATAGCTCCATCCATTTGAGCGGCGCCAGTGATCATATTTTTAATATAATCAGCGTGTCCCGGACAATCAACATGAGCATAATGTCTTTTTTCGGTTTCGTATTCACAGTGAGCGGTAGCAATGGTAATTCCACGCTCTCTTTCTTCGGGAGCATTGTCAATTTCATCTACGCCTCGCGCTTTGGCCATTCCTTTTAAGCTTAGGACATGCAATATAGCCGCCGTCAAAGTAGTTTTACCATGATCCACATGACCAATAGTTCCAACATTGATATGGGGTTTATTTCGTTCAAATTTCTCTGCCATAGTTTTTTACTGCGAAAAACCGAGAACTTGCTTGGAGAAAACCATTAAAACAAATTCTACTTCTCGCAAATCTTTTAGTTTTTTAATTTTTTTCGCGCTCTTTCTAAAATTAAGCGCGACAATTAATTTATTTAAATTAAATACTTATTCAGTTTAACAAATATCATTATTTTGTCAAGTCCTCACTAAAAATCACAAAAAATTATTTGCTTTTATTTTTTCCGCTAATTATTTCTTCAGCAATATTGGAAGGCAATTCAGCGTAATGTTCAAATTCCATAGAATAATTAGCGCGTCCTTGCGTCATAGAACGTAATTGAGTGGCATAACCAAACATAGACGCCAAAGGAATTTCCGCATTAATTTCTTTAATCACTGCCACCCCTTCTCCTCTATCATTAATTTCTTTGATAATCCCTCGACGAGAACTAATATCACCCACCACATCACCCATAAATTGCTCCGGTACAATTATTTGTGTTTTCATAATCGGCTCCAATATAACCGGATTGGCGCGTTTAACTGCTTCTTGAAAAGCCAAAGATCCAGCAATCTTAAAAGCTGCCTCTGAAGAATCTACTTCATGAAAACTTCCGTCATACAAAGAAACTTTTACATCTATTAAAGGATGACCGGAAATTACTCCATTATTCATCGCTTCTTTAACTCCTTTTTCAATAGCGGGAATAAACTCTTGAGGAATAATTCCTCCTTTGATTTCATTTACAAAATCAAAACCTTGTCCCGCTTCCAATGGTTCAACCTTAAGCCAACAGTGTCCATATTGTCCCCGACCTCCCGATTGACGAATATACTTCCCTTCCGCTTGCGCTTGCGCGCGAATAGTCTCCCGATAAGCCACACGCGGTTGGCCAACATTGGCTTCCACTTTGAATTCTCTTTTCATTCGGTCCACAATTATATCTAGGTGCAACTCTCCCATTCCGGAAATAATTATCTGACCAGTTTCTTCATCAGTCTTAACTCGAAAAGTTGGATCTTCTTCGGATAACTTTTTCAAAGCAAAACCCATTTTTTCTTGATCGGCTTTAGTTTTAGGTTCTATAGCAATATCAATTACTGGTTCAGCAAAAGTGATTCTTTCCAAAATAATTGGTTTCTCTAAATCACATAATGTATCTCCCGTAGTCGTTTTTTTCATTCCCACCAAAGCACCAATTTCTCCCGTTCCCAATTCTTCTACTTCCTCCCGATGGTTAGAATGCATTCTCAAAATACGCCCCACTCTTTCTTTTTCGTTCCTGGCAGAATTCAAAACATAAGAACCGGCTTTAATTTTTCCGGAATAAATTCTAAAAAAGATCAGCTGACCAACATAAGGATCGGTAGCAACTTTAAAAACAAGCGCGGAGAAAGGTTCGCTTTCTTCAGCTTTTCGTTCTAACTTGTTCCCTGTTTTTAAATCAATCCCCTTCACCGGCGGTAAATCAGACGGAGCAGGTAAATAATCCACCACCGCGTCCAAAATCAACTGCACACCTTTATTTCTTAATGCCGTTCCGGTAAAAACTGGAACCAATTTATTTTCTATCACAGCTTGACGAGTGACTTTTTTTATTTCTTCTTGATTTAATTCTTCTCCGCCCAAATATTTTTCTAAAATAGCGTCATTGGTTTCGGCTATTTTTTCAATCATTTTTTCTCGCCACATAGCGGCTTTATTTTTCATATCTTCCGGAATTTCTTCTTCTACCACTTTTTCTCCCAATTCACCTTCAAATTTATAAGCTTTCATTTTTACTAAATCTACTACACCGGAAAAATCTCCTCGCTCGCCAATCGGTAACTGAAATGCTACAGCGTGCGGAGTTAAACGATTCCAAATAGATTGTAAGGATTTTTCGAAATCTGCTCCTTCTTTATCAATCTTGTTAATGAAACAAATACGAGGAACATTATACTTGTCTGCTTGTCGCCATACGGTTTCCGACTGCGGCTCCACGCCTTCTTTACCATCAAACACCACTACACCTCCGTCTAAAACACGTAAAGAACGTTCTACTTCTACTGTAAAATCCACGTGTCCCGGCGTGTCAATTATGTTAATCTGGCAATCTTTCCAAAAACAAGTAGTGGCGGCGCTGGTAATGGTAATTCCTCTTTCTCGTTCTTGTTCCATCCAATCCATCGTCGCTTCTCCCTCATGAACTTCTCCAATTTTATGAGTAATGCCAGTATAAAATAAAATGCGTTCAGTAGTCGTTGTTTTACCGGCGTCAATATGGGCAATAATTCCAATATTTCTCAATTTTTCAACGGGATATTTTTTTTTCATAAAAATAAAATTTTAAAATCAAAACGACATTAAAATAAAATAAGAAACAAAAAAACTTTAAGTTTAAGCAAAATGAGCAAAGGCTTTATTGGCTTCCGCCATACGATGGACGTCTTCTCTTTTTTTCATCGCCGCACCCGTTTTTTGAGAAGCGTCAATTAACTCATCGGCCAATTTCTCGGCCATTCTTTTGCCTTTTCTTTTTTGACAAGCTTCTTTAAGCCAACGCATCGCTAAAGTTTGTCTTCTTTCTCCAGTTACTTGCACCGGTACTTGATAATTAGCTCCTCCCACCCGACGGGATTTCAATTCCAAAAAAGGAGAAATATTTTTAATAGCCTGTTCGAAAACATTCAACCCGCCTTTACCAGTGCGTTGGCGAATAATTTCAAAAGAATCATAAACCAATTTTTCCGCCACACTTCTTTTGCCATTTTTCATAATACAACCAACAAAACGGCCCACTAAAAAATTACCGTAATGAGAATCGGCTTTCCAATATTTTGAATATTTTCTCTTTTTTCTCGGCATATTTCAAAAAAATTTTAAGTTTTACTAATCTAACTACCAAACATTTTATTATTACTATTTTTTGGATTTTTTAGTGCCATACTTACTGCGTCCTCTTTTTCTTCCATCCACACCGGCCGTATCCAAAATTCCCCGCACCACATGATAACGCACTCCCGGCAAATCTTTCACGCGCCCACCACGGATCATTACAATAGAGTGTTCCTGCAAATTATGTCCAATACCAGGAATATAGGCAGTCACTTCCATACCGTTAGTAAGTTTCACTCTGGCGATTTTGCGCAAAGCTGAATTAGGTTTTTTAGGAGTAGTAGTGCTTACCTTCAAACAAACTCCTCGTTTAAAAGGACTTTCTGCTTTACGCGATTTGTTTTTAATTGTATTAAAAGAAAAAGCTAAAGCCGGCGACTTGGATTTTTTGGAAGTGCTTTTTCTTTTTTTTCTTTTTAACTGATTGATAGTAGGCATTAAAAAAAATTAAAATAAAAAAAATAAGCAAATAAAAAATGGCTTTAAACCAATAAGAAAAGAATAGAGCATCGCCGAAAAAATGTCAATAGCGTGTATGTTAATTTTCAATAACTAATTACAATGCTATTATAAATTATAAAAATTTCTTTCTTGCCGTTTGTGATTATTTTGTGTAACATAAATGTAACATAAAGAAATAAGTTACAGAAAAACAAAAATAAAATGGATAGTTTGCGCAAAAGAAAAAAAAATAAAATC
>DYKS01000004.1:26091-36593 GCA_020722485.1 Candidatus Elulimicrobium sp.
ACAGAAAAACAAAAATAAAATGGATAGTTTGCGCAAAAGAAAAAAAAATAAAATCTTTTTTCAAAAAATTCCATCCAGAACCACCCCGCAAACTTCACCGAAAATTTTACCGAAAATAGTCAAAAGAAATTTAGATTATATTCCCGATTATTCCGCTTATTCCTTTCCTTTGCCTAAAACTTATTCTCGTCCTTATTTACCAAACGTTTTAGAATCTTCCTTTTCGCAATCACAAAAATCTATCTTCTTTGCTTATAAAAAAAATCATCCCACGAAAAAAATATTTTTAAAAATAACAATAGCTGTTTTAATTATTTTTTTCTTAACACTCGCGGGAACAGGAATCTATTTCACCAGAAAGATCCAGAATTTTGGAAATAAAATAGTTTTTGAAAAAGAAAATTCCTCTTCTATATCCTTCACCCAAAGCGCTAAAATAATTTTAAAATCAGTTATTCCCATCTCCAAAAAGCGCGCGCCTATCAAAGGAGAAAACGAAGGAAAAATTAATATTTTATTTTTAGGAATTGCCGGTGAAGATAGCATCAAAAGTGGCAAAAATTTAACCGATACTATTATTATTTTAAGCATAGATACGCGCGCTCATAAAGTAGGAATGATTTCTTTGCCGCGCGACCTTTATGTAAAAATTGCGAACAGTAATTTTTCTTCCAAAATAAATTCTATTTACGAGTATGGCCTTCATAATAATTTAGGTACTCAACCAATTTTAAAAACTGTGGAAAAAATAAGCGGTTTGCCTATCCATTATTTTGCCATTTTGGATTTCACCGGTTTTGAAAAAATCATTGATGATCTCGGCGGAATTTTCGTTAATGTAGAAGAAGATATTTATGACCCCCGTTATCCAGGACCGGGATATAGTTATGAAACTTTTGAATTAAAAAAAGGATTTCAACGATTAGATGGAAAAACGGCGCTCAAATATACCCGTGAACGACACGACGATCCTCGAGGTGATTTTGGCCGCTCCTACCGCCAACAAAAAGTTATTCAATCTGTTACTAATAAAGTTTTTTCTCTAAAAACATTTCTAAATATTTTTGCTGTCGGTAATTTGTTAGATACGTTGGGAAATCATTTAAAAACCAATATTTCACTAGAAGAAATTGAAAGTTTTATCGCGTTAGCCAAAGAATTAGGACATCAACAAATAATTTCTCTTTCCATAGATGCATGGAAAGAAAATAGTTTATTAAAAGTTACCCACATTGAATATGAAAATAATCTAAGAGCCTTTGCTTTAATTCCTAAAATCGGTCAAGATAATTACGAAGAAATTCAAAAAGCGGCACAAAATTTATTTCACTAAAAATGCTTTTAAAAAATTATAAATTTGAGAAAACATAAAAAACATTTTTATGTTTAACAAATAAAAAAATTCATTCAAAAATTTTACTATGACTAAAAAAACTTTACTCATCATCGGTTTGGGTAATCCAGAAAAAAAATACTTTCAAACCAGACATAATGCCGGATTTATTTTACTTGATGAGTTGAGAAAAAAATGGAATTTACCTACCTTTTCCGCGCGGAAAAAATTCATCGCCGAAATTTCCGAAGGCAACATCATCCACCATCTGCCGACTACATTATGTTTGCTAACCAAACCTCAAACTTTTATGAATTTTTCCGGCGAAGCAGTAAAAAAAATAATTGATTATTACAAACTGGGGACAGAAAATATCATAGTTATCCATGACGATCTGGATATTGAAATCGGAAAATGGAAAATATCTTATGGATCATCATCTGGCGGACACAATGGAGTTCAAAATATTATAGATAATTTAGGGACGCAAAATTTCTTTCGTATAAGAATCGGAGTGGAAAAAGAAGGCGGACGCGAAAAACGCGGTCTTATTTCTGGAGAAAAATTCGTGCTAGAAAATTTAACCACCGAAGAATTGGAGAAAATAAAAAAGTTAGCCGATCCCATAGCGGAAAAAATCGAAGAAAAAATTAAAAAAACGGACTAGCGCCGTTTTCTAATCCACCGAAAAATTTTGCTCACAGCGACATCTATTTTCAGATTACTGATCAAGATGCGTTTTAACTACTTACGAAACTAAGGAGGATGTTTCGTTTTGGCCTGCGAGCAAAATTTTTCGGCGGATAAAATCTTTTTTCTTTTTAAAAAACAAATTTATAAGAACCTTTTATTATATATCATTAAAAAAAATAAGTAAAGTTTAAAAAATTAACCAATTTGGATTAAAAAAATAACCTTACGAAGTTCAAATATCTAAAATGTAACGGTTTCATTTAAGCGCTTATTGATTTGTTTAAAACTAGATTTAGCTTTTTTAAATTTCCTAAACAAATTTTGATTTTTTCATCTAAATGCCAAATAAAGCGCTAGCATTATTGGAAGTGCAAACATCAAGTTCATTCACGGAAATGGCTTTAACCTTGGCTATGCGCTCAAAAGTATGTCGAATATAAGCCGGCTCGTTGCGCGTGGTTTTATTTAGCGGTAACGGAGTTAAATATGGACAATCCGTTTCTATCATAATATCTTTTAGATTCAACTCTTTGATCAGACGATCATAGCTCGCTCCGTAAGTGATGATTCCGTTCAAGCCGATTTTGTATCCCATTTCAATAAATCGGCGCGCGGTTTTATAACCACCGACAAAACTATGGATAACTCCTTTTTTCTTCACCAAATAATTTTTTAAAATTTTTTCCAAGTCATCATAAGCGTCTCGACAATGGATAATAAGCGGTTTATCCGCTTCATTAGCTAACCGAATAAATTCTTGAAAAATTTTTTTTTGTTTTTCTTTTTCTCGCGCAATATCATCTCCTTCCCGAAAATAATGATAATCCAAACCAACTTCTCCAATCGCCACCACTTTCGTTTTTTTTGATAACGTCAAATATTCGGCATAATCAAATTTTTCCTTATCAATTTCCGTCGGGTGTAAACCAATCGCCGCGTAAAAGGACGGATATTTCTCCGCCAACATCACGGCGCGACGAGCGGTATCTAAATTTGTTCCGACATTAATTATTTGTTTCACTCCTTCGGCTGTGGCGCGCGCGAATGTTTCTTCACGATCGGTATCAAAATCGGAAAAATTCAAATGAGCATGAGTATCAATCATATTATTTTATTCAATAAAATAAATTTTAACTCTCTATACAGCAGACCCCGAAGTCAAATTCGGGGTCTAAAGAAAGGAAATTGTTTTTATTTTCTATTTTTTATGAAAACCGGTTCCAGCTGGAATTAACCTGCCAATAATTACATTTTCCTTTAAGCCGCGTAATTTATCTTCTTTTCCCGAGCAAGCAGCATCAATTAATACGCGCGCCGTAGATTGAAAAGAAGCTGCCGCCAAGAAAGATTCAGTGGACAACGCCACTTTGGTAATACCCATCAGCACGCTCTCCCCTTTGGCTGGACTCTTTCCTTCTTTGATCGCCTTTTCGTTAGCATCTTCAAATTGAGCTTTTTCTATTATATCTCCCACTAACAAATTAGTGTCTCCGGAATCCAAAATACGAGTGCGATTTAACATTTGGCGAATAATAATTTCAATATGTTTATCGTTAATAACTTCTCCTTGAGACGCGTAAATTTCCTGAATCTCTCTAACAATATAGCGATGCAATTCTCCTTTACCCATCAGTTTATAAATCTTCTTCAAATCGGCACTACCTTCAATCAAGAAAGAACCCTTAGCAACCAAATCGCCTTTTTCCACTCTTAAATTAGCATTGAGCGGAGCTTGGTATTCTTTCGTTTTTCCTTTTTTGTCAGTGGATTCAATAACGATAATTTTAAATTTATCTTCTTTTCGGATATCCAGCACTTTTCCAGATTCCTCGCAAATTAAAGTCTCTCCTTTAGGAGAACGAACCTCAAAAATTTCTTGAACACGCGGAAGACCTTGAGTAATATCTGTTCCCGCCACACCTCCAACATGAAATGTCCTCATTGTAAGTTGCGTTCCCGGTTCTCCAATAGCTTGCGCCGCTACCACACCCACCGCTTGTCCAACTTCCACTAAATGATTGCGACCTAAATCTAATCCATAACATTTGGAACAAATGCCTCGCCTAGTTTTACAAGAAACCACGCTGCGAATTTTCACTTTTTCAATATTTTCTTTTTCAATAGCGATAGCTTGTTCCTTTGTCACTAAATCACCTTTTTTCGCCAACACATTGCCTTTCTTATCTTTGATTTCCTCCAGAAGAACACGACCTTCAACTCTATGAGCGAAACTTTGACCAATCTTGTCGGAATCCTCGCGATAAAGATAAGAGCCTTCTTTGTCTTTACAGTCATCTTCGGAAATAATAACATCGCGCGCCACATCTACCAAACGACGAGTAAGATAACCAGCAGTCGACGTACGCAAAGCTGTATCCGCCATTCCTTTACGAGCGCCGTGAGTGGAAATAAAATATTCCAAAACTTTAAAGCCTTCTTTGAAAGAACTTTTAACCGGTAGCTCAATGGTTTCTCCAGTGGGTCCCGCCATCAATCCTTTCATACCAGTCATTTGAACTACTACCGATTCGCTTCCACGCGCTTTGGAATGAATCATCGCGTATACCACGCCTTCTTTGTTTAAAGAATTTTTTACTGCGTCCGCCACTTTGCCTTTGGCTTCGTTCCAAATAGCAATTACTTTATCTTTTCTTTCTTCATTGGTTAAAAATCCAGCATTGTATTGATCTTTAATTTGACGCACTTTTTCTTCCGCTTCACTAATAATGGCTTCTTTCTCTCGCGGGACTTCCAGATCATCCATTCCCCAACTAATTCCCGACTTGGTCGCCATTTTAAATCCAAGCGCTTTGATTTTATCAACAAAATCCACCACTTCTTCACGACCTAATTTTTCCAAAATTTCAGCCATCAAATTCTTGAGATTGCTTTTAGTCATTTCTTCATTTAGAAATTTGAATTTTTCTGGCAAGATATCGTTAAAAATCACCCTTCCTGGAGAAGTTTCCAATACTTGGTTTTTGTATAAAATTTTGATTTGACTTCTTAATCCAACCGCGCCGGAATCGTAAGCTAAAATTACTTCATCGACAGAAGAAAATATCTTATTTTCCCCTTTACCGCCAGGAACGATACTGGTCAAATAATAAATACCCAATACTATATCCTGAGAGGGAGTGGTAATCGGGTCACCACTAGCGGGTTTAAGAATATTTTTAGCCGAAAGCATTATTTCCTCGCTTTCTTGACGCGCTTTATCTGTTAAAGGAACGTGAACCGCCATTTGATCTCCATCAAAGTCGGCATTAAAAGCGGCGCAAACCATCGGATGAATTTGAATCGCTTTACCTTCAATTAAAACCGGCTGAAAAGCTTGGATAGACAAGCGGTGCAAAGTAGGAGCGCGATTTAATAAAACATAATGATGCTTAATGATTTTATCTAAAATTTCATAAGCTTCTTCCGTTTCGGCGTCCACCATTCTACCGGCGGTACGCACATTGTAAGCGTGTTCTTTTTCAATTAACTGATTAATGATGAAAGGTTTAAAAAGTTCCAACGCCATTTTTTTCGGCAAACCAGCTTGCCACAATTTCAACTTCGGACCAACCACGATCACACTGCGACCAGAATAATCCACTCTTTTTCCTAATAAATTTTGACGAAAACGTCCTTGCTTTCCTTTAAGTGAATCAGCGATAGAACGTAACGCTCTCTTTTGTCCAGTGGAAGCTTGCACAGAAGTTTGACTACGACGCATTCCGTTATCAAAAAGAGAGTCCACGGCTTCTTGTAACATTCTTTTTTCGTTACGAACAATCACTTCTGGCGCGGAGACCTCCAATAATTTCTTTAACCGGTTATTGCGATTAATAATACGTCGATAAAGATCATTTAAATCGGAGGTGGCAAAACGTCCTCCATCCAAAGCTACCATCGGACGCAAATCAGGAGGAATAACGGGAATAGAAGTTGGCATCATCCATTCCAATTTCAAACCGGCCGTTTTAAATTCTTGAAAAAATTTTAGCCGTTTGAATAATTTTTTCTGATTAGCAGTCTCGCCTTCCATTTCCATTTTTTGGCGAATATTTTTTATTTCTTTATCAATATCCACTTTTTCCAATGCTTCCCGAACAACTTCTGCCCCAATACCAGCGCGAAAAATATGACCAAAACGAGTAGAAAAATTAAAATAATCCAACTCGGAAAGAATTTTCATCGGTCTCAAATTTTTAATATCTTCCTTGGATGTTTCATAATCCAACTGCAAGGTATTCAAGGCATTTTCCCTATCTGCGTCGCTAAGTGAAGCTTTTTGAAGCTCTTTCTTCTTAGTTTTATATTCGTTTTCCAATTGAGATAAGACGCTTTCTTTGGCTTTCTCATCTACACTAATAACCAAATAAGCGGAAAAATAAATAACTCTTTCCAATTCTTGGGAAGACATATTCAAAGCTAAACCGATTTTGGAAGGCACACCGCGAAGAAACCAAATATGGGAAACTGGCACTGCTAATTTAATATGTCCCATTCTCTCACGACGAACGCTAGAACGAGTTACCTCAACTCCACATTTATCACACACAATTCCTTTATAACGAATTTTTTTATATTTTCCACAATAACATTCCCAGTCTTTAGAAGGACCAAAAATTCTTTCGCAAAAAAGACCATCTTTTTCGTAACGTTGATTACGATAATTAATAGTTTCCGGTTTTGTCACTTCTCCTCGGGACCACTCGGCGATTTTTTCCGGTCCGGCGATTCGCAAACTAACTCCGCTGAAATTGTTTAACTTGGTAACATTGTTTTCCATAATACTATAAATAAATATTTTATCTTTTATTTAATCTTATTTAAAACTTTTTCATTTTGTCCTTTTTGGGAAATGTTTACATCCGCTTCTCCGCTATTGCTATCGCCTTTTAAAAGTTCCAAGTCTAAACATAATCCTCTTAATTCATTCACTAACACATGGAAAGATGCCGGAATATTGGGACTTTTAATCACTTCTCCTTTAATTATGGATTCGTAAGCTTTAGAACGACCCAATACATCGTCCGATTTAATGGTAAGCATTTCTTGTAAAGTATGCGCCGCTCCATATCCTTCCAACGCCCAGACTTCCATTTCTCCGAACCGTTGCCCTCCAAATTGAGCTTTTCCTCCCAGCGGTTGTTGAGTAATTAAAGAATAAGGACCGATAGAACGCATATGAATTTTATCTTCTACTAAGTGATTAAGTTTCATTATATACATCACTCCCACTGTAGATTCTTGATCAAAAAATTCACCTGTTTTGCCATCAATCAAACGCACCTTTCCATTTTCAGGCAATCCCGCTTTTTTCAATTCTTCTTTTATTTCTTTTTCAGAAACTCCGTCTAAGGCCGGAACAGCTACTTTATACCCCAATTTAGAAGCCGCCCAACCAAGATGAGTCTCCAAAATCTGTCCAATATTCATACGGCTAACTACGCCCAAAGGATTAAGCACCACATCCAATGGAGTTCCATCCGGCAAGTAAGGCATATCTTCCACAGGCGCGATGCGAGAAATAACACCTTTGTTTCCATGTCGACCAGCCAATTTATCTCCTACTGAAACTTTTCTCATTTGCGCTACGGAAACTTGAATTTGCTGAATAACACCCGCTGATAATTTATCTCCTCGCTCACGGGAAAAAATTTTAACATCCACTACTTTTCCATGTTCTCCATAAGGAAGATATAAAGAAGAATCTTTAACATCAGACGATTTCTCGCCGAAAATCGCGCGCAATAATCTTTCTTCCGCCGTTAAATCTCCTTCTCCTTTAGGTGTAATCTTACCCACTAGAATATCTTGCGCCGAAACTTCCGCGCCAATACGGATAATACCAGTCTCATCTAAATTTTTTAAACGATCTTCACCAATTCCGGGAATATCTCTAGTAACTAACTCCGGTCCCAGTTTAGTATCGCGAACATCAATAGAAAAATCCGTAATATGAATAGAAGTATAGCGATCGTCATGTAAAACTTTCTCGGAAATAACAATGGCGTCTTCAAAATTAAATCCTTCCCAAGACAAAAAACCTACCAACATATTTTGCCCCAATGCCAGTTCTCCTTGATCAGTAGAAGATCCATCTGCCAAAAGCTGACCTTTTTTCACTTTTTCTCCTTTAGTCACCCGTGGTTCTTGATTCATACTAGTAAAAGCATTGGATTTAGCAAAACTTTTCAAAATATAAGTTCGTTTATAATGCTTATTTTTAGCGCCAGCTGGCAATTCTTCTTTAACTACAATGCGATCAGCCTGAACATCCACCACTTCTCCGTCCGCCATAGCCAAAACTACTTGTCCCGAATCGCGAGCGGCTTTGTCTTCAATTCCTGTTCCTACCACTGGCGATTGAGGTTTAATGCAAGAAACCGCCTGACGTTGCATATTAGAACCCATCAAAGCGCGGTTAGCATCGTCATGCTCCAAGAAAGGAATAAGTGAAGTCGCCACCGAAATACATTGTTTAGCGGAAACATCCATATAATCCAACTTGAAGGATTCAATCATTTCCGGATGACCTTTCACTCTTGCTTCCACTAAATACTCGTCAATATTTTGATTTTCATCCAGTTTAATGCTAGCGTGAGCGATAATCTTATTATCCTCAATAGTTGCGTCCAAATATTCTATTTCCTTAGAAATAAAAGGTTTAACTTTAATCGTTTTTAATTTAACGGCGGCAATTTTTTTCGCCAAATTACTGTCGATTAATTCTCCTGTATGAGCAATGTTGGGAATGTCCTGATCCAAAATTCTCCCCAATAAACTCTCTTTTTCATTTTTCACTTCTTTTTTCACTTTCAAATAAGGAGTCTCCAGAAATCCAAAATCGTTGATGCGAGCATAAGTAGCCATATGCCCCACTAAACCAATATTGGGACCTTCTGATGTTTCTACTGGACAAATTTTTCCATAATGAGAATGATGAACATCCCGTACTTCAAAGCCGGCTCTTTCTCGTGTTAGACCACCCGGTCCGATTGCCGTCAAACGACGTTTGTGTTCCAGTTCCGCCAAGGGATTAGTTTGGTCCATAAACTGGGAAAGTTGAGAACTGGAAAAAAATTCTTTGATAGCCGCCACCATCGGACGAGAATTAATTAATTGACCCGGCATTACCAACGCTGAATCCACAGTGCTCATCCGATCTTTGATATTGCGCACCATTCTAGCAATACCTTGTCGCAATTTATTCTGCACTAACTCACCCACAGAACGAACGCGACGATTACCTAAATGATCAATATCGTCCGGCTGAGCTAGAGGATTATTGTTGAGATTAATAATTTCTTTAAGTACCAAAATAAAATCTTCCACATTGAAGATACGGTTTTCTTCCGTATCAGAACGACTGACACCCAAGCGTTGATTCAAGCGATAACGACCCACAGAACTGAAATCGTATTTTTCAAAATTTAAAAACATCCCATCCACCATTTGTTTGGCATTTTCCGAAGTTGCCATATCTCCCGGACGCAATCTTTTATAAATTTCAATATAAGCATCTTCTTTAGTCTTGGAGTTATCTTTGGCTAAAGTCCTTTCAATAAATTTAACTTCTCCATTATCCACGGTAGCAAAAAGTTTATTAATATCCCGATCTTTTTCATAACCAAAAACGCGCAGCAATGCCGTTGCCGGAATTTTCCGTTTGCGATCTATCTTAACGGAAATCACTCCGTCTAAATCAGTCTCTACTTCCACCCAAGCGCCACGATTGGGAATCAATTTAGCTCCAAAAAGTTTATTTCCTTTCTGATAATCCATAGTAAAAAACACTCCAGGACTACGAACTAATTGACTAATAACGACCCTCTCCACTCCATTAACGATAAAAGTTCCCCGATCAGTCATAATCGGAAAGTCTCCTAAATAAACTTCCTGCTCTTTTATTTCTCCGGTTTTTTTAATAAGCAAGGAAGCTTTGGCGCGCAAAGGCGCTTCGTAAGAAATATTTTTATTCTTGGCAGTAATTTCGTCGTATTTCGGTTCGTCCAAATAACAATCAGAAATACTTAACTCAAAATCTTTTCCTGTCGAATCCTTGATAGGATTAACCTCATTAAAAAGTTCTTGTAATCCCTCTTTTAAAAACCACTTATTAGAAGCAATCTGATTTTCAATTAACGCCGGCAAAGAAACCACTAATTTCTTCCCAAAAAACTTTCTTCTGGATAAAGATGAATAATCGCTGAAGAAAGTTTTAACTTTCAATTCTTTATAGTTATTTTTAAACATACAAAAAAACACTCACCCCACACTTTTCTTAACCACTTTAAAAGTAAAAGAAAAGCTTTGGTGAGATTTTTAAAATTGATATTTAATTATTTTTGGGAATTATTTAGCATTCACCCTAAAACTGCTAAAAAAAATAAAAGCGAAACCTAGCCTAGATTTTAACAAATTGATTTTTTTTGTCAAGTTTTTGTATAGTTTTAGTTTTATCTTATATTTCATATAGCAA
>DYKS01000030.1 GCA_020722485.1 Candidatus Elulimicrobium sp.
AAAGAACTTCGGCAAACGGGCAATTGCCGATGGAGCTGTCTTAGGCTGCTCCGGCCTTTCTTTCTTTTTTCTTTTTCACCTCCTTTTTTAAAAATTTTCAGAACGATTGTTCTGAATAAGACGAAGAACTTTATAAATTCCGCGTCCTGATCAAAACAAAAACTTAATTTAAATCTTCCAAATTTTCAATATAATTCTTTTCTTCCGTATTTAAATTTAAACCATTTTCTTTGAAATAAAATGTCCAAACTATCGCCAATACTGCGCCTAATAAAAATCCGCCAACCATTCCCAGCGCTATTTCTTTTATCCCTGGATTTTTTTCCGCTATCGGTCCCGATAACAAACGCACATCTAAATCAGCTTTTCCTCGAAAGAGATAATTCTTGGAAATTAAAACTTCTCTCATAGCTTCCGCAATCGCCAATGCTTGATGACTGTCATTTTCCAAAATTTCCACTTTGATAATTCCCAAATTGGAATCGCGACTTACTTTTATCATTTCTCTCCAGGCTTTTAATTTTTTCTTTTTATCAAAAGGCAGAAATTCCGGATTAACTTTTCCCGTTGCGACAACTTCATTGATAAAAATTTCGCTATAAATAGCTTCACTCAAAATATTTCCCCAATATTCCGCTGAACGGGACAAAGAATAAAAATCCTGATTGCCAGATTGATTTTGTACTACCAAAAAATCAGCAGAAACTTTATAATTTTTGGAATAAATAGACAGAAAAAAGAACGAAAAAGAAGCTATCAATAAGCCAAAAATTATGGCAACAGAGACATTTCTTTTCAAAAAATAAAAAAATTCAGAGTTATTCATTAGTTTTTAAAAATTAAACCTTAACCCTGAATCCTAGTATATTTTTAATTTTTTGTCAAGTTTTTTGAGATAAAACTATATTCAAACTTAAAAGCTCCTTTTTGATACACTAAAATGTTCCCACCTCTGTTTTCACGAGATCAAACTCTAACAAGAATCCCGTCTTTCTTTATCACGCGTAATTCCGGATAAATTTTTTCGCCAGTGCTTAAATTTAGCTATTTTTATCTGCTAACCTTTTTTAGAATTCAATTCCTAATCGAGATAATTATTTTTAAAAATCAAATAATTAAAAATAATCGTCATAACCTTTAGACCATTCAATAACAGTGTCGGCGTAAGCTTCGCATTTATCACGCCAATAACGCGATGTCGGACCGCCGCAATAATAAACTTTAGCGGCATAATGTTCTTTGCTCTTGCTAGTTGCTCCTGCGTTTCTTAGTTTCAGAGCCATTCCAATTACTCCATCTTCTAACCGCCAAGGATTGGGCGGATAATTACCAGTCAAAGAAGCTATTTTTTCCTTGTAACCAACCCATGTGCTTGGCATAAATTGCGCTATTCCCATCGCGCCGCCATAACCGAATCCTGGCCAACAAGAAAGTTTTTTATCATTTTTTTTGTATCCCAATTCATTCATTAAATCCAAAAAAACATCTTTATCAATATCTTTCATATGTTTTTTAACCGGATTAGAACCTTTATCATAATAACATCCGCCGGTAAATCTTCCTAAATCCGTTTCCTTGTCCAACACGGCAAACAAAAACTCTTTTCTTACTCCGGTTTTTTTCTCCGCTAATTTTACCGCGTTTACCACATCATCCAAAGAATAAGAAGAATCCAAAAATCTGGACAAGATACTTCGCAATCTGTTCAATCTAGCTTGTAAATTTCCAATTTTGGCTTGTTTTTCGTTAATTTGAGATTGAGTTTCAACTTTATCGATAATAAGTTCCGTTTTCTCGTCTTTTTTGTCTTCCAATAAATCCTTTTTTATCGCCTTGATTTGATCATAATCTTTTTTTTCTTCCGCTAGTTTTTTTTGTTCTTCCTTAATATTTTGAGTTAAGTTTAAAATTTTTTCTTTAATGTCCAATAACCGATCAAATTTCTCTGAGATTTGGGAAAAACCATTTTTCTGAAAAACCATTAACGCAATAGAATCGCGTTTTTTTTGGTAAATATTTTGCAAAAGCGCTTTTAAAATTTCCTTTTGTTTTTTAATTTTTTCTTCACGATCGGAAATTTCTTTTTCTTTGCGATCGATAATTTCTTCCGCCTCTTGAATATCTTCTTGAGTTAAATTGATTTGTTTTTGAACTGAATAAATACGATCTTGAATCTGATTTGCGTTTTTTTGCAAAATTTCTTTCTGATAAGTTTCCTTTTGTATTTTTTTCTCCAATTCTTTAATCTCATCTTTTGTATCTTCTATTTTTTCTTTATCCTTTTCAGAATATTCCGCCCGCGTCGAAACAAATCCCCAAAAAGCAAAAACTAAAACTAATGCCACCAACATTGTCTTTTTTAAAAAAATTATTTTTGTTTTTTTTGTTTTTTTTGTCATTTTCAAAATATATTTTGTAAACCCGCGACAAATAAATTTTCATTCTTATTTTAACATATTTTTTAAAAAAAGAAAAAGAACTCGTTATAACGAATTCTTTTTCAAAAATCTCCGTAGTTTTAATTATTCTTTTAAAAAATTATGCTTTTTCTTTTTCTTCTTTCTTTTCTTTCTTTTCTATCCCTTCAACTTTAGTCACGTCTTCTTCCACTTTTTGATTTAATTCCATCATTTCTCCTTCACTTCGTGGCGGAGTTACCAAAGCGATAATTGTCTCTCCGTCTAAAATTAATTCCACTTTATCAGAAACTTTTAAGTCTTTCACTTTAAAGTAATCATCAAAAGTTTTCAGCCGCGCCAAATCCACTTTTAATTCAGAAGGCAAATCCGCCGGCAAACATTTAACCGCAATCTCATTCATATTCTTGACCAAGGTTCCGCCTTTTTCTTTGACTGCCGGCGCTTCTCCGACAAACTCCAAAGGAATTTCCGTTTCAATTTTTTCATCCATTCTTATTTTAAAGAAATCAATATGCGAAAAATTTCCAGATAACGGATTTCTTTGAATATCATAAATCAAAACATTGGCTTGATCGCCATTTTCAATTTTCAATTGAACAACCGTATTTTCTCCGGCTTCAAGATAAGCTTTGCGAAACTCTTTATCGTTTATCCATAAATTTTTATTTTCTGTTTTTTTGCCATACAAAACCGCGGGAATAAGCCCTTGACGGCGAAATTTCCGCACCTGTTTTCCTTGTTCGTTTCTTACTCGCGCTTGAATAATAATTTGGTCCATAATTTTAAATTTATTGGTGAATTAAATAAAATCATCCATCATTCCTTTGGAAGACTTTAAAAATTGATAAACCTCTAATACTTGATCCATTGAAATAGCATTGTTTTTTTCCGTTAAAAATTTTATCGCTTCTTTATTGCTCAAATCAGTGGCCATTCCAAAAACAAAAACACCTGGTTTTCCGGAATAAACAAATACCAAAGAAAAAGAATGGCAATGGTCACAATTTAAATGCAAGAGAGTTTTTTCTTTCGTTTGAATTAAAACAGAAATATTTTCTCTTGACAATTTTTTCCCGCAATTAGAACAGTAAATATTTTCTTTGGTAATTTCCAAATTTTTTTCAAATATATGTTTCATTAACGCTTCTTTAAAATAACATTACCTTTAGAAAAGGTCAAGCGCATCGCATTACAGATAGGTTAATGACAATATTTTTCATTAGTGTTTTTTTAAAAAAAAATTCCGAAATGATACAGAGAGAAAAATAAACAACGCTAATTAAATTAACATATAACGATACATTGAAAAAGAAATAACTTTAAACGCTTTGGTTATTTGTTTATATTTAAATAAGTCGCAAATAATTGTCATTGACTATTAATGATACAATGCTAAAATTAAAAAGTAATTTACCAGTATAAAAATAAATTAAAAAACACAAAATAAAATGAAAATACTTATCACTGGCGGAGCCGGTTTCATCGGCTCGCATACAGTCGTTGAGCTTATTGAAGCTGGACACACACCTATTATCATTGACAATTTTTCCAATTCCGAAAAATGGATCATTGATCGAATTGAAAAAATTACTGGACAAAAACCGACGGTTTACGAAGGCGATTGCGCCGATAAAAAATTTATAGCTGATGTTTTTCAAAAAGAAAAAAATATCGACGGCGTCATCCACTTCGCCGCGCTAAAAGCTGTCGGCGAATCGATGGAAAAACCGCTGGAATATTATCGCAATAATCTTGATTCCACAATGACGATTTTAGAAGAAATAACCAGGCATAAGATTGGCAATTTTGTTTTCTCTTCTTCCGCCACCGTTTACGGCGACCCAAAAGAAAATCCCATTCCGGAAATCGCTCCGCGTCAACCCGCTACCAATCCTTACGGCAATACCAAATCTATTATAGAAGACATCATCCGAGATTTAGCGTCAGCTGATAAAAATTTTTCCGCGTTGTCTCTGCGCTATTTTAATCCCATCGGCGCTCATTCTTCCGGATTGATCGGAGAACTGCCCAAAGGAACACCCAATAATTTAGTTCCTTATCTCACTCAAACAGCCGCCGGCAAACGAAAGGAGTTAACTATTTTTGGCGATGACTACCCTACTCCGGACGGAACAGGTGTTCGCGATTTTATTCATGTGGTTGATTTGGCGCGCGCGCATATCGCCGCGTTAGATTATTTAAAAAAACAACCGAAACCCTTTTACGATATTTTTAATATAGGAACCGGAAAGGGAACTAGCGTCAAAGAAATAATAGAAACTTTTGAAAAAATCAATAGAGTTAAAGTCCCATACAAAATAGGTCCGCGCCGCCCGGGAGACATTGCCGCTTGTTGGGCAGATCCCTCCAAAATAAATAAAATTATTGGTTGGCGCGCCGAAAAAACCATTGCTGATGCCTTAAAGGATGCTTGGAAGTGGGAAAAAAATATTTCCTAAAGTTTAGTTTTGAAATTTGAAAAAAATTCTCCAAAGACGGTCATTGGATAGTCCTCGGATGACAAAAACGCGTAAGTTCTAAAAAATTTGTTATCACAATAAAATATTGTCTAAAAGAAATAAATTACTCTATAATAAAAACAAAATAAAACTATGAACGAAATGATTAAAAAATATCTGATTGAAAAAACTGACGAAACTTATGTTCAGTTTTTTCGTTATATTTTTGTAGGCGGAATTGCTACCGTAGTAGATATGGGCTCGTTTTATATCGCGGACAATATTTTGCTTTTTCATTATTTAATTGCTCAAACTGCTGGATTTATTTTAGGATTAATAACTAATTATCTAATAAGCATCGTTTGGGTTTTCAGAAGCACCGGCAATGTAAAAAAAGAATTTACCATATTTGCGCTCATTGGTATCGGCGGACTTTTGTGGAGTTATTTGATTTTATGGATACTGATTGATATTTTAAACTTAAATTATTTTCAAGATATGCTAGCTAAAAGCATCGCGGTCGCTATCGTTTTAATTTGGAACTTCGGAATGAGAAAAAAATTCGCATTTAAAGAATAATAATTTAACATTTAAGTAAAATATGCAAAATCAACAAAACAAATTCGATGTCATTATTTTCGGAGCTGGCCCAGCCGGATTGGCGGCGGCGCACAAATTAGCAGAAAACAAAAAAAATGTTATTGTTTTTGAAAAAGACAAACAAGTTGGAGGAATTAGTAAAACGATTGAGTTTAAAGGTTGCCATTTTGATTTAGGCGGACATCGCTTCTTTACCAAATCCCAAGAAGTGAATGACCTGTGGGATAAAACATTGGGAGCGGATTTTTTGGAACGTCCACGCCTCTCCCGAATGTATTATCGCGACAAATTCTTCGCTTATCCCATCAAACCGTTTGACGCGCTTTATAAATTGGGAATTTTAGAATCCATACTGGTAGCATTAAGTTATCTAAAAACCAAATTATTTCCTTATAAAGAAGAAAAAAATTTAACCCAATGGGTATCCAATCGTTTTGGCAAACGGCTTTATTTACATTTTTTTAAATCTTACACCGAAAAATTATGGGGCATTCCCTGCGAGGAAATTCAAGCCGAATGGGTTGCTCAAAGAATTAAGGGACTTTCTTTCAGAACGGTTATTAAAAATGCGCTTTTCCCAAATAAAAAGGGTTCGCCGAAAACTTTAATAGATAAATTTAAATATCCCAAATACGGACCGGGAATGATGTATGAAAAAATGGCGGAAAATATTGAGACTATGGGCGGAAAAATAATGAAAGAAAGTGAGATTGTAAAAATAAAACACAGCGATTTCAAAGCGGAAAGCGTGATAATAAAAGACAAAGAGGGAAACGAACAAGAATACATTGCCAATTATTTTCTTTCCAGTATGCCTATAACAACTCTGATTAAAAGAATGTCGCCTGAAGCGCCTAAGAAAGTCCTAGATGCCGCCCATAATTTGCATTATCGCAGTTTTATTACTATTAGCGTAATTCTTAACTCCCCTAGTCCTTTTCCGGACACTTGGATTTACATTCATTCCCCGGAAGTGAAAATGGGACGGATTCAAAATTTTAAAAGTTGGAGTCCCTTTATGACAGATGACAAAAAGAAAACTCCGTTAGGACTGGAATATTTTTGCACGGAAGGAGATGAGTTGTGGAATACCAAAGACGAGGATCTATTAAAACTGGGAATGGAAGAGTTGGAAAAAATAAATTTAGGAAAGAAAAATACATTCATTGACGGCTTTGTTGCCCGCGTTCCCAAAGCTTATCCAGTTTATGATTCAACTTACAAAGAAAATATTAAAATAATTAGAGATTATTTAGATAAATTTAAAAACCTTCAACCGATTGGAAGATATGGAATGTTTAAATATAATAATATGGATCACTCTATCTTGACCGGTTTATACGCCGCCGAAAATATTCTAGGCGACCATCAT
>DYKS01000031.1 GCA_020722485.1 Candidatus Elulimicrobium sp.
TCGTAATCTGGATTTTCGCGAAAAAAAGTTCGAATTTTGTTCAGAAGACACAACCAACTTAAATATCGGAATTTAAATTATTATATCTGAATGAAATATTTTTCTTGAAAAAATTGTATTACTACTAATAATAAGATAAAAATAAGAATAAAGAATAATAGAAAATAAATATCAAACTTATGCAAATTCCCAAAAATCTTCCCCAATTTGAAAACTATCCCGTTCTTTTTCTTTCCGCCGGAGAATACAACGCCCATTTTTATTTAGCGTTAAATGGGAAAGTAGAAGAAATTGATTCTATTAAGATGTCTCCGCGCGACAACGCCAAAGAAAAACAAGCTTTCGTGGGAAGAAAAACAGGAATGATTAATTTGGAATCGATTTCTCATCACGGCGCCTACATAGAAGATTTAAAAAGCAAATTCAAACGTAAAGTCTGCCAAAACATTCATAATATTTTAGCCACTTATCCGAAAATGAAAGAAATTATTTTATTTGCTCCTAGCTACTCAGCCAACCGTATTCTTGAAAAATTAAATCAACCAGAAAAGAAAAAAGTGCGAATGGTTTTTTACAACGAATATGCGAAAACAAATCCTTTAGATTTGATAAAAACTTTTGAAAAAGAATCGCAAAAAATGACCGCTAAAAAAGTTTCTCTCAATCCGGAAGAAAAGAAAATCCTCCGCAAGCCGTCCGGCAAACCATATTAAAAAGAAACAAAAAAAACCGCTGAAAAATTTGACTTTATTCGTTTTTTGGTGTATACTAGATAAAGAAAAGAGTAAAAAATAAGACGTTTCTCCTTTGGGTGAGACGTTTTTTGTTTCTTAATAGTCTTTTTTTAAAAATCTGTTTAAAATTTCTGCTTCCGCCGCAAATTCTAATTCTAAACTAATTTTAATTATCGTTGAAAAATTGTTGAAAATAAATTTAAAAACAAAAACTCTAATCTATTTTTAGTCTTTTATGAAGAAAAAAAGAAACTTTCAATTTATTTTTTCTCTGTTGGTGGTTTTTTTCTGCTCCGGTCTTTTGGGAAGTGCAATTAAAATTCCGGTGACATACGCTTTAGAAATCACTCCGGAAAACATAATCTTGCTAGTCAATCAATCGCGTCAATCAGAAGGGATAAAACCACTAACAGAAAATGTTTTGCTTTCTCAAGCCGCAAGCGAAAAAGCCGCGGATATGATCAATAACAATTATTTCGCTCATTTTTCTCCAAACGGAAAATCTCCTTGGTTTTGGTTAGAAAAAAATGGCTGTTTTTATGAATACGCGGGAGAAAATTTAGCCATTAATTTTTTCGATGCTGTTTCCCAACACAACGCCTGGATGGAAAGTGAAAAACATCGTCGCAATATTCTCAATCCCGCTTATCAAGAAATCGGCGTGGCAGTTAAAAAGGGTAATATTAAAGGAAAAATGTCTTTGGTTGCGGTTCAGTTTTTTGCCACGCCCATCAAGAAAGAAAACTCCGCTCCTTCCACTGTTCTCAATGCTACTAATATAAGCAAAACAATTTCCGGAGAAAACTTTCCTTTCGCGCGCCAAACCTCATTGATACAGACAAATAATTTTGACAATCTAATAGGATTAATTTTCACTAATATTAAACACCAACTATCTGTTTTTGCTTGGATTGTTTCCTTGACGGTTTTTCTGTTAACTCTTCTGTGGGAAATTAATTTTATCACCCATCGCCACTGGAAAAAAGAAAGGCATTTAAAAATAAAAGTTCTTTGAAAAAATAAAATTGTTAATTTTCCGCTTGAAAAAATTTTTTAAGCGAATTTGAAAAGCAAGTTCCTTGCTTTTGATTTAAAATAAAAATCAAAACAAAAAAAATCCTTGAAAATAACAAGGATTTTTTTGTTTGAATTTCCGAACGCTTTTTATTCGCGTCCACGGTGGAAACCGCCGGAACGAGGAGCGCGCTCTTTCATCGGACGAGCTTCATTGACGGTAATTTTTCTTCCGTCCAATTCTTTCTCGTTCCACATTTCAATCGCGGCTTGCGCTTCTTCCTCAGTAGCCATTTCTACGAAAGCAAATCCGCGAGAACGTCCACTAACACGGTCAAGAATGATTTTAGCAGAAACAACATTGCCCGCTTGGGCAAAAGCGTCTCGCAAACCTTCATCAGTGGTGTTGTAGGATACACCTCCTACATACAATTTTGTAGCCATTATCTTGTGCTTTAAATTTCTAATTACTTGTAAGGCGACCTTCGTCCCAACTTTTAAACAAATTAAGGAGAAAACTTACATCATTTTTAATCTACCACAAAAAATAATAAAAAGCAAGAAAGCGCATATAATCGGGAATAATGCTTATTAACTATATACAGGGGGATTATTCTTTAATCAATAATCTCCATTTTTCTTCAAAGCGGCGACAAATTCGAGGCGCTTGCGGCTCTGGCCAAAAAATTAATCTCTCTTTTTCCGCTCGGATGAAAGCGCCAGCTTGAAAAGTTTTCGGATTGCGAAAAATTTTTTTCCTCTGCCAAGCGCCCAATTTCCGCTCCCAAAAATCACTGGCAAAAATCCATTCGCCTAACCAACGCGTCACGCGAGAAAAAAAATTATCCTTTAAAATAAATAAATTCTCTTTTTCTTTTTCCCAATGAGGCTTCGCTTTTTTTATCCATTTATTGGCTACTTGAAAACGAGAAAAAAATTCGTCAGAATCAAAAATAGGAAAAGCAAAAGAATATTCATGGGCAGCAAACCAATTTTGTTCTTTAATTTCCAAAAAATCCGCGTCTAAAAAACAATTAAGACAAATCCGATCTTTAATTTTTTCATTATGTCTTCTTTTACCCAGAAGATGCGTCCAAACCGTTAAGAAAAAACGACCGGTATAAATTTTCCCTTGTTTCAAAATAATCAACGCGTCCCAATCACTGGTAATTTCTCCATTTTTAAAAGCTAAACGTCCGGTTACCAAAATCGCTCGCAAAAAAGGAGAAAAACGCAACCAACGCGCCCAAAAACGAAAATGTCTGATTTTGGCTAGCGAAATTTTTTCGCGACGACGACGCTCATAAACCAATTTTTTTCTTCCCGATAAAAAATAAAAACCGCGAAATTCTTCTATCCGATTTTCCGCTTTTTCCTTCTCTAATTCCACCATTACCGCCATTAAATTCCAATAATTATTTTTTTTATTTTCCGCATTGTTTAAAGTTTTACAATTTTCAGAAACAATCAAATGTTTCCAGATCTCAAAAGCCGTCAAAGGATAATCAAGAGCATCATAATAAACGAGTGTTCGCAAAATGCTTCGCTTTAAAATTTCATTTGACATAATTTTATTTTGCGTCATAATTCATTTTATCTAGTATATTGAAAATATGCTAAAAAGTTTAATTTGTTAATTTAAACGAGGTAATGAGAAAGTTTTTCTACAAATTCCTTCGTTGAGTTAAGAAATGAAAAAACTCATCGGAACGCACATTATGGGAGATCTTTCTCAGTGCGATTCAGATTATCTTTTCAGTCTTGATTCAAACAAGATTGAAAAGAAAGTTTCGGAAATTATTGCTAAAAATAATTTCACGAAGCTGGGTAGCTATTTCCACCGATTTGAAAACAATTCATTCACGGGGGTTGTGGCTCTTTCGGAATCTCATGTTTCCATCCACACCTGGCCGGAATTGGGAGTAGTCAATATAGATGTTTATACCTGTAACTACCAACGGGACAATACCGAAGCCACGCGCAAAGTTTTTTCAGAAATAGTGGCTCTCTTCGGAAAAAGCCAAGTCAAGAAAAAAGAAGTGCGCAGGTAGTCGTTTAATTTTATCTTATCTATAACAAAAACGAGAAATACTTCTCGTTTTTTGTTTTTCAAATATACTTAGCGGTGGGAGTTTTTCCTTTTTTTAAATTTTCTGGTGTTCCTTCAAAAATAATGCGACCGCCATTTACTCCCCCTTCATCGCCCATTTCAATCACCCAATCAGCGCCTGCGATCACATCCGGATTATGTTCAATCACTAAGACAGAATTACCTTTATCCACCAAAGCCGCCAACACTTTCAACAGCCGGCGCGTATCTTCAAAATGCAGTCCAATAGTTGGTTCATCTAAAATATACAAAGTATTACCGGTTGTTTTGCGCGCCAATTCGGTTGCCAACTTAATTCTTTGCGCTTCCCCGCCAGAAAGATTGACAGCGCTTTGTCCTAATTTTAAATAACCAAGCCCCACTTTTTCCATCATTTTCAGTTTTTCATAAATAAGCGGATGATTTTTAAAAAATCCGGCAGCGTAACTTACACTCATATCTAAAACAGCGGCGATATCAGCGCCCTGATATTCTATTTCCAAAGTTTTGCGATTATAACGACTACCGCCACAAACTTCACAAGGAATATACATCTCCGGCAAAAGCTGCATTTCCACTTTTTTCACTCCCGCGCCTTGACATACCTCACACCGACCACCTTTGACGTTAAAGCTGAAACGAGACGGATTATAACCGCGCCGACGCGCTTGGTCTGTTTGAGAAAATAATTCCCGAATATGAAAAAAAACTCCGGTATAAGTGGCGACATTGGAACGAGGTGTCCGGCCAATCGGATCTTGAGTAATATTAATAACCTTATCCAACCACTCTAATCCGGAAATGGATTTATGTTTGCCTGGCTGTTCTTTGGACCGATAAAAATGGCGGGAAAGCGCTTTGGCTAGAATATCATTGAATAAAGTGGATTTACCGCTTCCGGAAACTCCGCAAACCACCACTAATTTTTTCAATGGAATTTTCACGTCAATATTTTTCAGATTATTTTCCGTCGCGCCAATAATTTCTAAAAAATAATTTTTTGAAAGTTTTCTTTTGGATTTTTCATAAACTTTTTTCTTCCCCGTTAAATATTTGGCGGTATCGGTATGAAAACGTTCTAATTTTTTCGGCGTACCCTGAAAAATAACACGACCACCATCTTCTCCCGCTCCCGGTCCCATATCTATAACCCAGTCCGCCGAACGAATAAAATCGCGATCATGTTCCACTACAATCAAAGAATTGCCAGCGTCTCGCAAAGAACGAATATTTTTTATCAATTTCTCCGTATCATAAGGATGTAATCCAATAGACGGTTCATCTAAGACATAAATTATCCCCATCAGATGAGATTTTATTTGCACTGCCAATCGCACTCGTTGAGCTTCACCGCCAGAAAGAGTTTCCGATCCGCGAGAAAGAGAAAGATATCCCAAACCAACTTCTTCCAACGCCAACAATCTTTCTTTAATTTCTTTAACAATCTCCCGAGCAATTTTTTTCTTCTCTTCATCCAATTCGTCACTAAGAAAATTTTCCAAATGCCGGCGAAGCGCGGACACTTCCATCGCGCAAAAATCATCAATGGAACGGCCTCCTATCAAAACATTTAGATATTCTTTTTTCAATCTTTTTCCTCCACAGCTCGGACAAACACGAGAAATCATATATTTTTCAGTTTCCGTCCGAAAATAATTGGATTTGGTTTGAGCATATTTTTTGAGCAAAGAAGGGATAATTCCCGGATATTTTTTTTCGGAATTTTTTTCATTCCCGCTTTCTATTTCCTCCCCATAAAGAAGACAATTCAAAATATGAGCGGTCAATTTTCCCACTGGAACTTTTAAGGAAAAATTTTTTCTCTTAGCCAAATTTTTTAATTGATTCAAATCTTCTTTAGACATTCTCCCTCCGACATTTCCCCAAAACCTAACCGCGCCTTCTTCCAGTGATAATTTTTTGTTCGGAATCAATAAATCAGGATCAATATCCATAATTTTTCCCAATCCTTGACAAGTTTCACAAGCTCCTTCCGGATTATTAAAAGAAAAGTGACGAGGATTAATTTCTTTTAAAGTTATTCCGCAATCGGAACACACGAAATTTTCATCATAGCGAAGTTCTTTTTTCTCGTTCAAAATAATCATTAACGAACCTTTGCCCATTTTAAAAGCGGTTTTCAAAGAGTCTTCAATTCTTTCTTTATCCACTTGACGAGGATCCCAAATAAAACGATCTACTACCACGCCTACCGGCGTCGTAATTTTTTCTTCTTTAGTGATGAGTAATTCGGCTTCCGTTATTGTAATTATCTTTCCCCCGTAGCGAACGCGAGTATAACCCAAATGTCCTATTTTTTTCAAAATCTCGGAAAAATTTTCTCCAGACGTTCCTAATTCAAACAAAATAGCCACCGCTGTTTTAGCCGACCAAGATTTGATTTCCTCAAAAATTTCCAAAATAGACTTTTTTTTCAATGGCCGTCCGCAAATCGGACAGTGCGGAATCCCAATTTGAGTGAATAAAATCCGCAAGTAATCATAGGCTTCCGTCAATGTGCCAACAGTAGAACGAGAATTGCGCGTCACACTTTTTTGGTCAATAGAAATAAGCGGACTTAGATTTTCAATCTTATCAACATCTGGACGAGCGGCAATATCCAAAAAATTATACAAATAGGAAGAAAGGCTTTCCATATACCGCCTATTTCCTTCCGCGTAAATAACATCAAAAACCAAAGAAGATTTACCACTGCCGGAAAGTCCGGTAACAACCACTAATTGATCGCGCGGAATTTCCAAACTGATATTTTTAAGATTATTAACGCGCGCGCCTTTAATAATAATGTTTTTGCGTGGTATTTTTTTCACAAATTTCAAAAAGTTAAATAGTAAAACCAAATTGCTTAATTGTAAATTTTAGCGAAAAATTATTATTTCGTCCAGTTGACCGACTACCAAGTTTAATCTTCCATCCGGTTCTTAAAACTATAAATTCAATTAAGGAA
>DYKS01000032.1 GCA_020722485.1 Candidatus Elulimicrobium sp.
GGTAAACTCCGGCGGGAATCCAGTCTTTATTTTTCATCATGCGTAGATTCCGGATAATTTTTTTCACTAACACTACGAAAAATTCCTCAACGACAAATTAAACACGCAAGTCCTTGTTTATCATCATTAATAAATAAATCCTTTTATTACCCGACTCTTACTAGAAAGAACCCTAGTGCTTACTTTCGCCCACTTCTTATAATTCATCTCTGAAACAGTAATCATATCTCCGCTTACTTTTTCCACAATCGCCACATGCCCCCACCATGATTCAGAACTTACCATAATTGCTCCTTTTTGCGGAGTTTTCCCAGTTTTATATCCTATAGATTTAGCATGATAAAGCCAAGTTCCCGCGTTTCCGCCCCATGGGATGTAACGTTTATGCGCCACATACCAAGTACAATAACCATAAGGAAAATTATGTCCTGTGCCAGCTTTTCCTTCTAAATTTTTCCAACCGGAAATTTCTTGCGGTTTGCCACCAGTAGAAGTAGCGTATTGCCGACGCTTCAAGGTAGAAGAATTATCGTTTTGAGTTTGAATTGGTTCTTCTTTGTATCCATCAGGAATAATAATTTCCTGTCCTTCCTTAACTTCTCCGTTAGCCGGTAATTGATTATAGACAATAATTTTTTCTTTATCGGACTTGTATTTTTTGGCAATCGCATCTAAATTATCACCTTTTTGAATAGTATAACTTAAACCAGAAATAGGAAGAATAAAAATTTTATCTCCCGGCATAATAGAATTTTCATCATCAATATCGTTAGCCCAAAGAATAGTCTTTACGTCAATTTTATGCGCTAAAGCAATCGAGCTTAAAGTATCCCCGTTTTTCACTTCATAGATCTCAACGCCTCCATCTTCCTCCGGATCTTTTCTTGTTCCATTATTAGCAGAAGCAAAAAACTGAAGGTTTTCATTTTCCCCACCAACAACAATATCATTCTCTTTATTAGATGCTTCTGGATCAATCGTTGCGCTGGCATGCGCTAAATTAACCAAAGCTAAATTATCTTTTTCGCCTAATTTTCTTGAATTAATTGTATTCGTCTGAAAAGCGGAACTTTCTCCTTCTTTCCAATAACCAAACAAAAAAGTGCAATCTTCTCGATTAGATGCGTTAGTCGCCGCCACTAAAAGCACGCTAGAAACCACCACTGCTAAAGCGGAATAATTTCTAAGAATATGCACTAAATGCACCGTAGGTCGACGTTTGATAAATTGAAGAATGCTTATTTGTTTGTGATAAATTTTTGTTTGAAAGTTTTTGAAATTAAAATGCTGATGATTTGCCAAATTGGCAAACGAAACAAAAAATTGCTTACTGATATATTTATTCCTTCTATCGGCCGCAGGGCTAAAAAACTCTTTTAAAACCAAATAAACCAAAATTAAGGTTTTTATCACCCTGCCACCCTAATGATTATTTCTAATTAACTATTATAAAAAATATCCATTTTTTGTCAATTACGCCCTGTGGATATTTAAATTCTTCCCTTAAAACGAAAAAAAAGATAAAATTAAAACTAGAAGTATATTGTGAAAACAAAATTCTATTTAGACACAGAAGTTTATATTACTAAATTAAACAAACTTATGCCGCCAAAAAGAAAAATAGATAATTTATTAACGGAATTTCTGGAATATTTGGAAGTGGAACTGGGGCGTTCTGCTAAAACAGTGGAGAATTACCATCGCTATTTACATCGCTTTTTAACTTTAACTGGAGTTTCCAGCCCAGAAGAAATCAAGTTAGAAACCGTGCGCCAATTTAGACTAAAAATGAACCGCTTGCAAAATAGTAAAAAAGAAAGCCTTAAAAAAACCACTCAAAATTATTATGTCATCGCCCTACGACACTTTCTAAAATACCTTTCTAAACGAGATATTAACTCTTTGGTGGCGGAAAAAATAGAAGTAGGTAAAAATTACCAACGAGAAGTAGAATTTCTTTCGCCAGAAGAAATAAATCGCATTTTAAACATCGCTACCGGAAAAAGTTTAAAATTATTACGTGATCGCGCTATTTTGGAACTTCTTTTTTCGACCGGTTTGCGCGTTTCTGAACTGGTTAAACTAAATCGCGCTCAAGTTAACCTTCAAACGCAAGAATTTAGTGTTCGCGGCAAGGGAGGAAAAGTAAGGATTGTATTCGTATCCGATTCCGCCAGAGATGCCTTGAAATCCTATCTAGAAGCAAGAAGCGATGTTGACGAAGCGCTATTTGTCCGCCTGCCTCGCAAAAATGATCCATTTAAAAATTCCTTGCGCCTTACTTCTCGTTCCATCCAAAGAATAGTTAAATATTATGCCGTTAAAGCTGGTATAATTAAAGATGTTCACCCTCACACTTTGCGTCACAGTTTCGCTACTGATTTATTAACCAATGGCGCCGATATTCGCAGTGTTCAAGCAATGTTAGGACATTCTTCCATTACCACCACTCAAATTTACACCCATGTCACCAATAGACAACTAAAAAAAATACATCAGAAATACCACCGCAAAAAATAACTTTAATCACCGCGCGAAAAAACTTAAAATTCTTTATATGTTTTAATAAATTTTTATTTTATTTATGTCAAAATTATTGAAAAATCTCAATGAATCCCAAAAAGAAGCTGTTCAAACCACTGAAGGGCCAATTTTGGTTATCGCCGGCGCCGGATCGGGAAAAACCCGCACACTTACCCATCGCGTAGCCTATTTAATACAAGAAAAAAAAGTCTCCCCTTCTAATATTTTAGCAGTCACTTTTACCAACAAAGCCGCTACGGAAATGAAAGATCGTATCATTTCTCTGTTAAATAATTCCAACGATAATGAAAATAGATATTTAAAATTAAATAACGCAAGAAATTTTTTAAAAATCAAATCCGTCGATCAGCGAATAAACCCATTAATTGGCACTTTTCATTCTCTTTGCGTCAAAATTCTGCGTCAAGAAATTGACCGATTAGGTTACAAAAAATCTTTCAATATCTTTGATGATCAAGACCAATTAGCGTTAATGAAAAAAATTTTCAAAGAAGAACAGTTAAGTTCCGAACAATTTAATCCTCAGGCGATATTGGGAACCATTAGCAAAGCCAAAAACGAACTTACCAATACTGAAAAATTTTCCAGCAACGCGATAGGATTCTATGAAGAAACCGTCGCCAAACTTTATATTAAATATCAAAAAGCGCTCCAAGAAAATAATGCTTTGGATTTTGACGACTTAATAATGCTCACTGTGAAAATTTTTTATGATTTTCCAGTTGTGTTAGAAAAATATCAACAACTTTTTCGCTATATTATGGTAGATGAATATCAGGACACCAATCATGCTCAATATGTTCTGGTAAAAATGCTATCCCAAAAACACAAAAATATTTGGGTTTGCGGAGACGACTGGCAAGGCGTCTATTCCTGGCGGGGCGCCAATATTCAAAACATTCTTAATTTTGAAAAAGATTATCCACAATCCAAAGTAATTAAATTGGAACAAAATTATCGCTCCACTCAAATTATTTTAGACGCCGGTTACGGAGTCATCTCCAAAAACATCAATCGCAAAGACAAAAAAATCTGGACAGAAAATAAAGGCGGAAATTTAATTACTTCCTACGAAGCAGATGATGAACGAGACGAAGCGGAATTCATTGTCAAAAAAATTAAAAACCGCCTACAATCAGCGCATAAAAATATCGAAGAAAAAGAACAAAAAACAGCAAATTATAATGATTTTGCCGTTCTTTATCGCACCAATTCCCAATCGCGCGCCATAGAAGAAGTTTTCTTAAAACATTCCATTCCTTATCGCATTATAGGAGGAACTAAATTTTATCAAAGAAAAGAAATTAAAGATATTATCGCTTATCTGCGTCTCATTCAAGACGAAAACGATTTAATCTCATTAGAAAGAATTATCAATGAGCCACCCCGCGGCATCGGCAAAATCACTTTGCAAAAATGGCTGGCATTAGCCAAAAAATTTAAGACAAATCCGCTTGATTTTATTTCAAATAAAGTTTCAGAATCCCATTCTGATTCTAAAATAGAAAATTCACTTCCTGAAGAGAAACGTAAAATTTTATTCGATTTTTATGAATTTATCCTTTCTATGAAAAAATTAAAAAACACTTTAAATCTACCGGATTTTATAGAAAAAGTTTACTATCAGAGTGGCTATCAAAAAATGCTTTATTCATCAGAAATAGAAAAAGAAACGCGGGCGGAAAACATTATGGAGCTTTTAAGTGTTGCTGGAAAATACCAAGATGGAACCGCCGCCGAAGTTTTAAGTTTGTTTTTGGAAGAAGTGGCATTGGCATCGGACACAGATAAAATAGATCAAAGGCAAGACGCTGTTCATTTAATGACCCTTCATAGCGCGAAAGGCTTGGAATTTCCGATTGTTTTCATTGTCGGATTAGAAGAAGGAATCTTGCCTTATTCACGCAGTATATTAAATGCGTCCGAAATGGAAGAGGAACGAAGACTAATGTATGTCGGCATCACCCGCGCCAAAGAAAAGGTTTATTTGCTTTTTACCAAAATGCGCACTCTTTTTGGTTCTATCCAAGTCAATCCTCCTTCGCGTTTTCTTGCTGATATTCCAAAACACCTGGTTGAAATCAGCGACAAAAGACAAGGAATAAATAAATCAAGTCAAATATTGAGAAACACCAAGCAGGAATCAAACTTTGAAGCAAAAAGCATAAAAGATAAAAATATCTCCAAAAACGCTCCGCCCTCCGCTAATTTTAAAGACGGACAAAAAGTAAAGCACTCGGATTTTGGCAATGGCATTATCATTTCCTCCGCAGGAGATTTATTAACAGTGGCATTCGCCAACAAAGGCATCAAAAAACTTTCCGCCACTTATGCCAATTTAGAAATCTTATAGTATTATAATCAAAACGCTTAAAAATGAAAAAAATCCCGCAAAAAATAATTTTCCATCAAAATCTTGCTTAAAATTTAATTTGCGTAAAAAATTAATTTTTTATGTTATCTGCTAAAAATCGCCTCCACAATCGCCAAGATATTGAAAAAGTTTTTCGTCAGGGTCGTGGAACACACGGACAATTTTTGTCAGTAAAATTTTTACCCAACAATTTAAATCATTCTCGCTTTGCTATCATCGTTTCCAAAAAAGTTTCTTCCAATGCAGTGGAAAGAAACCGAATTAAAAGACAAGTGAGAGAAATTTTGCGACTTAATTTAAAGGAAATAAAAACAGGATTGGACATCGTTTTAATTTGTTATCCAACTATTCTCGGCAAAAAACAAAACGAAATAAAAGAAAAATTGCTTGATGTTTTAAGTAAAATCTAGTTTATTTTTCTTTAATGTTTTTTTAACATTCATTTTTATTATTTTCACTGTTTCCAGAAATTTTTATATTTGAAAATTTCTGTTTTTGTCTTAATAAATAATAATTTTCGCGCTTTTTAATTTCTTTTTATATTTTTCAGTATGAAAAATTAAAACAATGTTATCATCTTTAAAAAACATCAAATAAAAACTAGAAGAGTTTTCTTCAAATAAAGATAAATCTTAATTTTAATTTAAATTCACTAACCAAATTCTTGCCCAACAAAATATCATCTATTTTTTTCTTGCTTAAAAACTTTTCTAGTTTTCAAAAATATAAATAATCTTTTTTATTTATAAAAGTTGTTCCACTATAAATTATAAATATTTGATTTTTTTCATTATATCTGAATAAAAAATTAAAATATTTACAAAAAACAAACCCTATTCATCTTTTTTGGTAATCACAATTATAATTTATATTCATATCGTTGTTATATTACAAATCTTCTAAATAAAAAATAAAAGTAACAAAATTTTTTTAATTTTAGTATTTTTCCCCGATTCGGCAAGGTAAAATAACAGAAAAATTAGTTTAAATGAATTCTTTTGTTTTAATATTATAAAACAAAATATATCTTTTGTCAAATTGTACAAATATAATTATTTTTATCATTTTATTTTATATTCATATGCAAAATTTTTAGTCATTTTTGATCAATAAAAATCACCAAATTTATAAAACTCAATACAATATTTTGGTTATATATATCCAGAATAAAATTCTGGATAAATGTTTTTTTGAAACGATCTTGTCTTATAATTCCTTATAAGTAGTTAAATAAAAAAAATCAAATATTACATACAATATACTTTTCACCCAAACAAAAATATAAATCATATTAAAATCAAAACATTAAAAAA
>DYKS01000033.1 GCA_020722485.1 Candidatus Elulimicrobium sp.
TTCACCATAAGGTAGCCAGGACCCCAGTTGCCCGAGGCGTAAAGAAACGGCTGTTGATTGCGGGGCAAACTTGCCACCTCTTCGTTGGTCACCTTTTGGGGGACTGCTCTCAGTTCCAGTACGTCGGCCTTCAAAACCTCAAGGGCTAGCCGGTTCAGCGTTGTATTACTGATCATCATGACACATTTCTCCTTTCTCCCGTATTTGATTTTCAAGATGCAAATTGAGCCAAGCACCAGCTTGACCCTCCTCTAACACATATTACATAAAAACAACGAAAAAAGCAAGTTTTTAAAACAAAAGCAGAAATTTGTTAGAATTTCTGCAATAAATAAAAATAAAAAATTTTTCCTTTAATTCGCTGTGAAATTTTTTCGGGAAGCGAGAGTGAGGCAGGAATTTTTTCCCTTCTACCCTTTTCCTTCCCGCCCCGCCCGAACGGTTTGGGATTTTGCAAAATTTTAGATGTGGACAGCAAGATTGGCGAGCTGCGCTGTGCGTGACAAGCCACAAAATCAATGGGCGGCGCTTTGCGCCACCCAAAAAATGGCTTCCAAAAAATCGGAACGCTGGTTCTGGTGGGTGATAGTGGACTCGAACCACTGACCCCTTCTTTGTAAGAGAAGTGCTCTAACCAACTGAGCTAATCACCCTTTTGTGATATTCTAACAAATAAATCGCCACAAGAAAAGTAATTTTTATCTACCATTAAAAAATAATTTTAAATTTTTAGTTCATCAACCAAAGCGCCAAAAACATTATGTGGGAATAGAGGGACTCGAACCCTCACGCCAAAAGGCCACGCCCCTCAAACGTGTGTGTATACCAATTCCACCATATTCCCTAGCGTTCGCGTTAAACAAACTAATTTATTTGGTTTTCTTTTTTCAGATTATTTAAGAGAAGTAGACACTTTTTCTTCTTCTTTTTTTTCACTCTCCGCCGAAGCGGATTCTTTTTTTACTTCTTCTTTTTTCTTTGTTGCTTTATCGGATTCGACTTCTGTGTATTTTAATTTTAAAGATTTGATAGATTTATCACGCACATAATATAGTTTCGCTCGTCTTACTTTCGCCCGCTTCACTTTTTCCACTTTTTCAATAGAAGGAGAATACAGAGGAAATATCAGTTCCACACCCACGCCAAAAGACACTTTGCGAACCGTAATCATTGGAGAAGAACTTTGACGACCTTTAATGGCAATAACCATCCCTTCAAAAATTTGAATTCTTTCTTTGCCGGCTTCTTTGATTTTTCGATAAACTTTAACAACATCTCCCGAACGCAATTCCGGCAGATCTTTTTTTCTTTGATTTAAATTAAATTCTATAACTTTTTTATGCATAATTTTGGATATTAAAACAAAAAATGGCTTTATTCAAAAACCTTTGTTCATCATATAACAAGCGAATAAATTAGTCAATAAGCGAAAAGCGATTGCCTTTTTTTCTCGTCTGCGTTATTCTTTTCATAGTTAAACTTTAATTTTTTAAAAATTTCAAAAAATTATGAAAGGATTTATTGAATTTATTCGAGAACAAGGAGTGATTGGATTAGCGGTCGGGTTTATTTTAGGAGGCGCTATTTCTAAATTAGTAGCATCTTTGGTTAAAGACATCATTAATCCCTTTCTGGGAATAGTGCTGGGAGCGGTCAATAATTTAAACAATGTTGTTTTTCATCTTGGCAAAGCAGAAATTTTAATCGGCAATTTTGTCTCTGCTTTAATTGACTTTATCATTATCGCTTTCGTGATTTATTTCGGCGTAAAAAAATTGGGATTGGATCGTTTAGACAAAAAAAAGGATAAGGAAAAAAAATAGAAAAAAGTTGCGATCCGAAAAATCGCCAGATTTTTCTGGCAATTTTTATTCTGTAAATTTTAATAGTCTTTTAATTTTCTGATTCCTTTATGTTCGCGTATTTTATCCAAAGCTTTGGCTTCAATTTGACGAATTCGTTCGCGAGTAACTCCAAATTCTTGTCCTACTTCTTCTAATGTATGCGTCACTCCATCTTCTAAACCGAAACGGATTTTTAAAATTTTTTGTTCCCTGGGCGTTAACTCCTCTAAAATTTCCTTGACATGATTTTTTAAAAGACGGCGAGAAGCTAATTGATGCGGCATTACCACTTCCGTGTCTTCAATAAAATCACCTAAAACACTATCGTCATCGCTATCACCCACTGAAGTTTCCAAAGAAACTGTTTCTTGAGAAATTTTTTGAATGTGACGCACCTTGTCTACCTCTAATCCCATTTCCGCGGCAATTTCCTCGGTAAAAGGTTCTCGTCCTAATTCCTGTACCAAATTTCTTGTCACTTGCGTATATTTATTGATAGTTTCTACCATATGCACCGGAATACGAATAGTGCGCGATTGATCGGCTAACGCTCTGGTAATTGCTTGGCGAATCCACCACGTAGCATAAGTAGAAAATTTATAACCACGCCGATAATCAAATTTTTCCACCGCCCGGAAAAGACCAATATTTCCTTCTTGAATTAAATCCAAAAGGGAAAGACTGCGTGTGCGACTGGCATATTTTTTAGCGATGCTTACCACTAATCGTAAATTAGCTTCCGTCAATTTTTGTTTAGCTGTTAAATCTCCTTGTTCATTTTTTTTAGCCAATTTAATTTCTTCCTCCGCTGTCAATAAAGAAACCTTGCCAATTTCCTTAAGATAAAGTTGAACCAGGTCAGATCCTTCATCTGAATGAATGTGATCTTCAGATATTTTTTTCTTAGCCGCTTCTTTTTTTTCTTGCTCATAGTCCCGCACTAATTTGTCTGTTTCTATCCGCAACATATCATTGGAACTAACAACTTTAATGCCAGAAACTTCCAGTTTTTCGTAAAGATTTTCCAGTTTTTCCAAATCCTCTTCTAGATCAGGCATAATATGAATAATCTCATCTTCGGAAACGAAACCTCTTTGTCGCCCTCGTTCCATCAATTCTGCCACCGGATCAAATTTTTCTACCGCTTTTTCCTCCTTTAAATAAGATTTACTTTTCTTGACAGATGATTTCTTGATTGAACCCTTTTGAATATTTTTTTTGATTTTTTTCTTAGCAACAGGAGTTTTAATTATTTTTTTAGTTTTTTTAATAGTTAAACAACGAGTTTTAGCCGCTGTTCGAAGAGATTTTTTATTGTTCTTTTTTTTCAGAACAGATTTCTTTTTGATGGAAGTCTTCTTAATTTTTTTAGCTTTATTTTTTTTTATCCTCATAAAAACACAAAAATCGCAAACGCCGCGGAAAATTCCGTCCGCGTCCGATTTATTTCTTATTTAATTTTATTACTTTCGCGCTTATTAATCACAATGATTGGTTATTAAAACTTTCATTCTATCATCCCCGCATTTTATTTTGTCATTCCCGCGCAGGCGGGGATCCAGAATTATTTGGTGAACTTCAGCGATAAACTAGATTCTGACAAAATTTAAACCATAGTTATTTAATTATTACAAGAATGGCATAAAGGAGATTGAGAATTAAAAATTACTCTTATTAAACTTATAACTCAAAGTTTTCAAATTTTCCAAGTTATTAAACAAACAAAAACTGAGACGATTTTACATTCTACATTTTATTAAATTCCCTATTTCGTTTATCTGCCAATATTTAATACAAAGTTTACTCCAATTTATTTCATCCGACAAATTATAAACTGCTTTTTTAAGATGTTTCCGCCAAAAGACGACTCCAATAAATCAGTTCCTGCGTCGTTTTGGAAATTGCTTCATTGTCTCTTTTTGCTTCCTCTTCGCGCAAAACCGCGGTAAGTTTTTCCATTTTTTCTTTGATAAATTCTTTTTTTAATTCCAAAAAATAATTTTCCAAAAGATCTTTAATTTTTTCTTTTTCTTCTCCGGATTCAGAAAAATTCATCCACGTCGAAGCGGTTTTGGTTTCAAAATAAATTTTTTCCAAAAAGTTTTCCGCCTCCGACAAATAAGGAAGAATTTTTTCAAAATCGAAATCCGCTTGGTCTCCTTTTTCCAAAATTATTTTTTTAGCCGCGCTATCGGGAAAATATTTTTCTATTTCCGCGCGCCAATTTTTTGCCGCTTCTTTCCATAAAACAGGACATGTCAATAATAAACCGATTATTTCTTTGCGAATAACCTGAGCGCGGGAATAAACAGGCGCGACAAATTTTGGTTTTTTTTCTTCATTTTGAATGAAAGGGGATCGATTTTGAAAACGTCTTAATTCATCTAGAAAAATTTTTTCGTCCGTATCTAATTCGCGCGCCAATTGCTTCGCCCAGTGTTCTTTTTCTATTGGATTAGAAAAATGACTAATCAATTCTAGTAATTCTTCCGCGATTATTTTTTTCTCTTGAATATTGTTTTTATTATAGCGAGAAAAAACACGACGGAAAAAATACTCTGTTGCCGGAACAGATTCAAGAATAGTTTTTCTAAGCAATTCTGGATTTTCCTTTGCTAAATCAGCGGCATCTTTGCCTTTCTCAGTGGTGGCAATAGAAACATTGAAATCTTTTTCAAAAGCCATACGCGCGCTTTTTTCAGCGGCTAATTGCCCAGCTTTATCCATATCAAAAAACAAAATTAAATTATTGCTCCAGCGACGTAAGATATCTAACTGCTCGGAAGTTAAGGCTGTTCCCGAAACGGCAATCGCATTTGTGATACCCGCTTGATGACAAGCAATAACATCCGCATTGCCTTCCACTAGAACCGCTACATTTTTTTCTTTAATGCTATTTTTAGCTTTATCTAAACCATACAAAACACGACTTTTATAGTAAATTTCCGTTTCCGGCGTATTGACATATTTAGCTTGACTTTCATCACCGCCGGGAGCTACGCGCGCCGAGAATCCGATTATTTTACCCATAACGTCGGTGATAGGAAATATTATTCGATCTCGAAAACGATCATAATAACGATTTGAATTTTCAGCGCGCGAATTTATTTCGTATTTTGATTTTGATATTTCTTTATTTACCAACAAACCGGATTTCATTATATTCTCCACGCTATAACCTCGTTCAGATAAAAATTCTAAAACATTTCTCCAACCAGCGGGAGCGTAACCTAATCGAAAAGCGCGCGCGGTCTCTTCCTTGATTCCCCGCTCCACCAAATATGACTGGATTTTTTTACCGCCAGCGTTTTCCCATAATTGTTTTTCGTAAAAACGAGTGGCTAACTCCAAAATTTCTAAGGTTTTGTTTTTGGAATTGTTTTGGGACGCGTTGATTTGATATTGGGATAAATCCACTCCAGTTCTTTCAGCTAAAATTTTCAAGGCTTCTTTGAAGTCTAAATTTTCTATTTCCATTAAAAAAGCAAACGCGTCTCCCCCTTTGCCGCAACCAAAACAATGCCAAAATTGCTTTTCCTCGTTTACATAAAAAGAAGGTGTTTTCTCATTATGAAACGGACACAATGCTTTCCAGTTAACGCCCGCTTTCTCTAAACGGACATATTCGCCGATGAGATCAACGATATTAAGTTTTGATTTAATTTCTTCCGGAGCGGAATTCATACGACTCAAATTAAAAAATTATTGAAATAAAAATGTTTTATAATCTTATAAAAGATTAACATTAAAATTTAAGAATGGCTAG
>DYKS01000034.1 GCA_020722485.1 Candidatus Elulimicrobium sp.
AACTAGTAGGTTTTACGGAAAATTCCGCAGTGGCAATAAACGCGCTTCAAAATTTTCTCAAATGACAATATTTTTAATTAGTGTTTAAAAAAAATTCCGAAATGAAATAGAAAGAAACCATAAACAACGCTCTTAATTTTTATAATTCTTACAATTTATTTTATGAAATTATTTTTTTTAACGAGTCTTGTTTAAAATTTTTGAAAAGATTTTAAAGTTTGATAAAATTTTAGTTTTTGATAGAATAAAAAAGTAAATTTTATCATTAATAAACAGAAATAAAAAAATCTTTATGAAAAAAATAAAAAAAGCTATTTTTCCCGTTGCTGGCTTTGGAACGCGATTTTTACCGGCTACTAAAGCTCAGCCCAAAGAAATGTTGCCGGTAGTGGATAAACCGGTTATTCAATATTTAGTGGAAGAAGCAGTAGACGCCGGAATTGAAGAAATTATTTTTGTCACAGGAAGGGGTAAAAGAGTAATTGAAGATCATTTTGATACTTCATTTGAATTGGAATACACTTTAGTGGAGAAAGAAAAAAAAGATTTATTGGATGAAGTAAGAAAAATTTCTTCTTTGGCGAAATTTTCTTATGTGCGACAGCCCTTGCCTTTGGGAGACGGGCATGCTTTGTTACAAGCGTGGCATTTGGTCGGAGATGAACCAGTATTGGTGGTTTTTGGTGATTGTCTTTATGATAGCGCTACGCCTACTTCTCGGCAATTGATGGAAACCTTTGAAAAATATGGCGATTCAGTAATTGGTTTAAGTAAAGTAGAAAAGAAAGAAGTAAGCAAGTTTGGAGTAGTGGAGGGAGTGAAAATTGACAAAAAAACAATGGAAATTCAAAAAATAGTGGAAAAGCCGAAACCGGAAGAGACTTCTTCTGATTTGGTTTCAGTGGGTAAATATGTTATTACCTCAGAAGTCTTCCAAATTCTTTCAGAAATGCAATCTGGAAAATCGGGAGAAATTCGATTAACAGACGCTTTTGAGATTATGCTTTCTAATAAACGTCCGTTGTATGGAAAAATTTTGGAAGGAAAATGGTTGGATACGGGTGATAAATTAAGTTTTGTTAAAGCGGTTATTCATTTTGGGTTAAAACATCCGGAGATTGGAGAAAAATTAAGAAAACATATTCAGAAAATAAAATAATTAATTTTTTTGATGTATTGGATTTATCTTTTTATTTTTATCACTATTGTTTTTGTTCCCGATTTAGTTAGGCGTAATTTTTATTTTTTAAGCGAGGAGAAGATGGAGGAAGTTTTGATCTTCTTTTTTGGAGCATTGACTTTTGCTTTGTATATTTATCAGGAAAAAAGGTTGGGAAAATATTTTCGGGAAAAAATTAGCGCGCGTCAAGAGGCGCGTCAAGCAGGCAAAGATCTTACCCTTTCTTATTCTTATATTGGAGAAGTTAATAGAAAATTGGAAATTTTTAGAAACATTTCTGTGTTGGTTACCGAAGAGGCGATAGGGATTAATTTTAAAAAAAAAGAAAAAATTTTCAAAGAAATTATTCAAGCGATTAAAACTATTTCTAAAATTAACAAATGCTCCGTTTTTTTTCTGGACAGGAAAACAGGAGATGTTTTTCGCGATAATAAAGAAATGCTTTCTTCCACTAGTCAAGTCGCTATTCTGTTGAAAAAATATTTTTTTCTTCCGTCTAAAATCGAAAAAACTATTATTGAAGAGAAAAAAAAGACCATAGTTTTTTGTTCTAAAAAAAAGCAAAAAATGGCGGCGGTGGTGATTTTTGAAACCGCGTGCGAAAAACTGCCAGATAATGTTGTTCTAATTCAGGCGCTTCTTTTTTATATGCTTTTTTTGGAAAATATGCTTTTATTTAAAAATCGGTCTTATAATCAAATTCCTCGCGCGTTTGAAAAGGCGAGGGAGAAATAATTATAAATTTTATGCCCGATCGGAAAAATTTTTACATTACCACTCCGATTTATTATGCTAACGCCAAACCGCATTTGGGGCACGCTTATACCACTATCGCGGCCGATGTTTTGGCGCGCTTTTATCGCGATATTTTTCTAAATTTAAGAGAAAAAGATAAATTTAAGGTTTTTTTATTGACGGGGACGGATGAACATGGATCGAAAATCGCGCGCAAGGCGGCGGCGGAAGAAAAAAATCCCCAGCAATTGGTTGATGAAGTAGCAGAAGATTTTAAAAGACTTTGGGATAAATTGGGAATTCAATATGATAATTTTATTCGCACTACCAATCCGAAACATAAGAAAGCGGTGCAAAAAGTTTTACAAACTCTTTATGATCGGGGTTTGATTTACAAAGGAGAATATGAGGGTTTTTATTGTGTTGGTTGCGAACAGTTTAAAAACAAAAGTGATTTAGTGGATGGAAAATGTCCGGATCACGGAACAACGCCGGAATGGATGAGAGAAGAAAGTTATATGCTAAAAATGAGTGATAAACAAGAGGAATTGATTGAAAAAATAAAAAACGATAAATTTAAAATAACGCCGGAAAAATACAAAAAAGAAATTCTTTCTTTCTTGGAGAAAGAAAAACTGCAAGATATTTCTATTTCTCGTGAAAAGGTGGAATGGGGAATTTCTCTTCCTTTTGATCCGAATCATACAGCTTATGTTTGGTTTGACGCTTTTTTAAGTTATTTAACTGGTTTAGGCTGGAATGGAGATGAAAAAAATATTCCAATTTTTTGGCCAGCAGATATTCAACTGATTGGTAAAGATATTTTGCGAGTGCATGCTACTATTTGGCCAATCATACTTCTTCATTTAGGATTTGAATTGCCGAGAAAACTTTTTGTCCATGGGCATATTCTTTCAGAAGGAAGAAAAATGAGCAAAACATTGGGCAATGTGATTGGTGTCGAAGAAATGCTTGAAAGGTTTAGCGTGGATGGAACTCGTTATCTTTTGCTTTCCGCCGGAATTTTTGGAAATGATATTGACATAACAATAGAACGGCTTGTGGAAAAATATAATGCTGATTTAGCAAATGGATTGGGAAATTTAGTTTCGCGGGTGGTAAAATTACTACAGAGTTTTGAAATTCATTTCGCTTATTACGACGAGCGAACAAATTTAAAATTAAAACCAAATGATAAAATTTCTAAATTTATTGAAAAATTGGAAATAGATAAAGCGTTGAGCTATATCTGGGATATTGTGCGTCAGTCTAATAAATATATTGAAGAAACTAAACCGTGGGAATTGATAAAAGATGCGTCGCGGAAAGAAGAATTTGAAGAAGTGATGAAAAAATTAATTGTGGACGTTTATTCTATTTCTGAACTTTTGGAACCTTTTCTACCAGAGACTTCGAAAAAAATTAAAAAAGCGTTGAAAACCAAAGAATCAGTAATTTTATTCCAGAGAATAAAAATTTCTTAAAAGGAATTTACTTGCGAGAAAGTTATTCGTAAAATTTTTTAACATCGTTTATTTTTCTTAAATGAACTTTAAATATTTTGCGCTTGTTAAGCGCTTTTTTGTGTTTTTTTCATACGCTCCATTATATTTAATTTTAATGAAGTGTTGTAATTATTTCTTGAACTTATGTTGCGGGTATTTGACTTTTTTTCTGAAATATGCTAGGATTTTAGGTTGGCTGAAAAAAAGAGTTGAAAATTTTTTCAAGCCAAAAGCTCTTTAATAAAGCAAAAAAGCAAGTCCTTTCTTTGATTGTAATTGTCGGTGAAATTTACAAGAGAAAGGCGGTTCGGGATGCGTTTCCGAACGTTAAGCATTAAAAGCATTTCTGTGCGTATTTTTAGTGTTTTTATTTTGATACCCTGGCTTTTGACTGGAATATATCCTTTGGTCGGGCAAGAAAATCAAAATATCAATACTAAAACAAAAATGGAAATTGAAAATCAAACAGACTTTTTTTTAAATAAAAACCAAAACGCTCCTTTTTATTTTGAAGGATACGAACCTTTGAAAGTGAAATCGGAGACGGAAATCCAAAGAGAGTTGGTCGTTTATCGTCGAGGCAAGAAACAAAATTTTTCGGCGGCTGATTTATTCGGTAAGAAGTTGTTAATCAACGCTTCGGCTTACACGGCCGCGGCTGATGAATGTGGAAAATCCGATGGCATTACCGCTAGTGGAGTAAAGGTTCAAGAAAATCGCACGCTGGCTTGTCCGCCGCAATATCCCTTCGGAACAAAGATTAAAATTAAAGGTTATGGAACTTATATTTGCGAAGATCGCGGCGGCGCGATTAAAGGCAATAAATTTGATATTTATATGGAAACTAAAAAGCAAGCTTTTGCCTTCGGTCGCAGAAATTTGGAAGCGGAAGTGGTGTTTTAGCGAAAAATAAAATTATGCAAAAACCGCGTTGTTTAAACAACGCGGTTTTTGTTTTATGTGTGCCGCGAGCGGGACTTGAACCCGCACAGATTTTCATCTAAGGGATTTTAAGTCCCTCGTGTCTACCAATTCCACCACCGCGGCAAAAAATGAGATTGCTTCTATTTTCTAAAACTTTATATGAGGTCCGAGGCGGAATTGAACCGCCGTACAGGGTTTTGCAGACCCTTGCCTAACCACTCGGCCATCGGACCATCGAAAGAAAGCAACAATCATAAATTTTCTCGCGGTAAAATTCCTTTTTATATTAACAAAGCAAAAACCAAGCGTCAATTATCGTTTAATTTTTTTTATTTTGTACTTATTTAAAAATGAGTTATAATTTAATTAAAATTAGAAAGGCATCTTCATCTGTGGGCGATTTTAAAATAAATTGTTTGTAAAAGATTTGCTTAAATAATTTTATGATGGAAAAAATTGAAAGAAAAATAGAATTAGGAGAAAAAGCGAGACGAGAAAGAGATGAAAACGCAATGGATAACATTTTAATCACGATTCAAGAGTATATCAATTTTTTAAATCAAATTGAAGATTTGTTAATAGAAAAATTAAAATTGTCTTCCGGCGAAAAAAAAGAGATCTGGGAATTATCAAATGAAGAAAAAAAGAAAATCCAAGAACAAATTGGTTTTGATTTTGCTGGCGTTGAAAAAATATTGGAAAAAGATTTATTGCAACTGCTTGAAAAAGTTAATATTATTCGCTTGGAGATTCCGATTCAAAAACACAATAGTTTATATGACATAATACAAAATTCCATATTGATAGATATGGCGTTATTTAAGAAGCGAGTGGAAGAATATGATTTAAATGAAAAAACTAATGAATATTTTATTTCTTTCAGAAACAAATTAGAAGAATCTTTTAAAAAATTGGCTTATTATCTGGAAAGAATTTGTAGCGATGAAGAAATTTTGAAAAAAGAATTAGTTTTAAGACACGGTTATTTACAAGAAGAGAAGTTTCAGGGTTATTTTTTTAAAGATAAAAAAACAAAAGAAATTATTTATCCGGGAGGTATGAAAAAAATTTCTTATTTACGTTTTTTTTGGGAGTGTGAGCGGGGGAATATTGGGGAGGAAAATTTAGAAGCCGAATTAAAAAAACTGGATGATAAATTTGTAGATAAAGAAAAAATTCGCGCTGATTTTCGTGCAAAGAAAGCGGATTGAAAAATAATTAAAAATGTTCTATGTATTTGCGGTTTGTCGCGAG
>DYKS01000035.1:0-3080 GCA_020722485.1 Candidatus Elulimicrobium sp.
TATAGTAATGTAGTATTTGACGAAAGTGGTTTTATCAATTTCTAATCTAAATTGTTTTGGATTTTTATTATTGATTGTGGTTTTGTTTTTTGTTGTGAACAATAATTTGCTTTATTTCTTTATTTTCTATAAAATCAGAAAGAAACAAGGATTTACTTAATTTTTTCTATTTTATGTTTTTAAAGAAAATAGGTATTGATTTAGGCACAGCTAATACTTTGGTTTTCGTGCCGGGTAAAGGAGTGGTAGTAAATGAGCCGTCCGTAGTGGCGGTTTCTTTGGCGGAAAATAAAGTTTTGGCAGTGGGAAACGAGGCTAAAGAAATGTTGGGACGAACTCCCGAAACTATTGTTGCCAGTCGACCAATGAAAGATGGAGTGATTGCTGATTATCGGGTGACAGAAGCAATGCTTCGGTATTTTATTAATAAAGTGAGCGGGAGAGTGCGTTTTTTCCGTCCGGAAGTTTTGATTTCCATTCCGGCCGGCATTACTTCTACTGAAAAAAGAGCGGTAATTGACGCGGCTTTAAAAGCGGGCGCCAAAGCGGTTTATGTGGTAAAAGAACCAGTTTTGGCGGCTATTGGGGCTGGCATTCCTATTCAGACAGCGCAAGGAAATATGATTATCAATATTGGGGGCGGAACATCGGAAATCGCGGTTATTTCTCTAGGTGGAGTGGTGACGGCGCACAGCGCGCGCGTGGGCGGAGACCGTTTTGATCGCGCTATCGCCGATTATATAAAAAGAAAACATAGTTTAGCCATAGGAGATCGAACGGCGGAAGAAATTAAAATTCAGATTGGTTCCGCTTTGGCGCAAGTAAAAGAAGATTATGTTGATGTTCGGGGACGAGATTTAAGTGGTGGCTTACCGCGGACCGTAAGAATTTCTTCCAATGAAGTGACGGAAGCATTACAAGATGAATTAAGAGGAGTGATTAATGCCATTAAAAAAGTTTTACAAGAAACTCCGCCTGAATTAGCCGCGGATATTATGGATAAAGGAATGGTGCTTTCTGGAGGAGGAGCGTTGTTGCGTAATCTTAATCAATTGATTACTAAAACTATTGGCGTTCCATGTTATGTAGCGGATGACGCTTTATTGTGCGTGGTTAAAGGCGCGGGAATCGCTTTGGAAAATTTGGATCTTTATAAACGCACGATTCTTACTTCCAAATAGTTTTGATTTGCGAAAATTTATTTTTTGTAAATATTTTTTATTTGTCTATAGCGTAAATTTACTTGTTACTAACTTATAACTTATTTATTTTTAGTTAATATGAAAATTGGCATAGACGGATCGCGGGCGTTTTTGCCTTATCGCACTGGCGTTGAAGAATATTCTTATCAAGTAATTAAACATTTAACAAATGAATTGTTTGATCAAGAAGTTTTATTGTATTTACGCAAGGGACAAGAAAAAAATATTGATTTTTCATTGCCAGAAAATTGGAAAATTCGCGTTATCGCTTGGTCGCGATTTTGGACGCAGATTGGTTTGTCTTGGGAAATGTTAATTCGGCCAGTAGAGGTTCTTTTTATTCCGGCGCATATTGTTTCTTTTTTTCATCCTCGTCGGACCATTGTGGTTATTCATGGTTTGGAATACGAATTTTTGCTACGAGCGTATTCTTTTTGGGAGCGGTTGTATATGCGTTTTTTTATTCGTAATTCTTGTCGGTGGGCGGAAAAAATAATCGCTGTCTCGGAAAATACCAAAAAAGATTTGATAACTTTATACCAAGTTCCAAGAGAAAAAATAAAGGTAATTTACGAAGGAATCAATTTAAACCACAAATTACAAATTACAAATTACAAATCAAATTCTAATAATCAAATTTCAAATTTCAAAAATTTAAAATTGGAAAATAATTCAAAATTTTTATTGTTTATCGGTCGTTTGGAAGAAAGAAAAAATATAATTGGCATTATCAAAGCGTTTGAAATTTTAAAAAAGAAACCGGAGTTTGTTTTTCTCAAATTGGTTCTGGCGGGGCGAGGTGGATACGGATACGAGGAAATAAAAAAGAAAATTCGCGAGAGCGAATTTCAAGAAGATATTATTGAAACCGGTTATGTTTCCGAAGAAGAAAAATGGGATTTGCTTCAGAGGGCGGAAGTTTTTTTATTTCCCACTTTTTATGAAGGGTTTGGTTTGCCGGTATTGGAAGCGCAAAGCGCGGGCATTCCGGTGGTGGCGGGAAACAATTCTTCCATTCCGGAAGTGGTTTCCGCCGGCGGTGAAAAATCGGCGTCTTTGGTCGATCCAAACAAGTCGGAAGAAATTGCCGTCGCGGTTTCCGCTTTACTTAAAGACAAAAACTTTAAAAATACTATAATACAAAAAGGAAAAGAAAATATTAGCCGGTTTTCGTGGGCGAAATGCGCGCGAGAAATTGCCAAAGTTTTGATTGATAATTAACGATGAGATATTTGTTTTTGAATAGAAAATTATTGTAAGCAGAATTGAAATTTAATAAAATAATAAGCGCTCTAGCGTTATGATTTTTTCAAAAATTGTCTGGTTCGGATTTTCTGATAAAAAGCATTTTATTGCTCTTATAACAAAAATGATATTTGACAAAATAATTCTCTTTCGGAAATTCTTTCAAAGAAATTATAATTTGGGAAAAATGATTTTAGGAATATAAATAATGTTAATAAATTTTATATTTGAAAAAAAGAAATAATTGTTTTGCCTGTAAAATAAAAAAAGCCGCGCGACTTTTTTGGAAATTTTTCAGAAAAAGTCGGCGGCTTGATAAATTTATTCCAGAGGAGGGATATACTCTTCCTCCATAATTTGAATAGGAACGGGGATAGGAGGAAGGGGAATTCTAACCTCCTTATCTAACATAGGTATAACAATTTCAGGAAGTGTTCCCTCTATTATATATCTGTTACTTCCTGAAAAAATTACTTTCTCTTTTTCCGTTCTTTCAAAACGGAAAAAAATGGCATTTCTCCCAAAGTCAATATAACTTTGGGATAATTTGAAATTATCAGTGAAAAATTTTTGTAAACCCTCTAAAGGAACACTAATTTCACAAACTTCTTCGCTGTAATTTATTTCTGCGAC
>DYKS01000035.1:3180-5494 GCA_020722485.1 Candidatus Elulimicrobium sp.
TAAAATCATAATTTTATGATTTCCCCTAACAGTAGCATAAAAAATAATAAAAGTCAAGGAGATTTTTCCGATTTAAAAGTGGCTTTGGTTCACGATTTTTTGACTGATTGGGGTGGAGCGGAGAAAGTTTTGGAAGTATTGGCGGAAATGTTTCCTCGCGCTCCAATTTATACCCTTTTATATGATGAAGAAAAAATGCGTGGGCGATTTACCGACCGAAAAATTTATACTTCTTTTTTGCAAAAATTTCCTCGCTTTTGGCGCAAAAGAAAAAAATATCTTTTGCCTTTTTTGCCGATATCACCGGAAACTTTTGATTTGCGGGATTTTGATGTGGTAATTTCTTCTTCCGGGGCGTGGAGTAAAGGAATTGTTACTCGTTTAAATACTATTCATATTGCTTATCTTCATTCACCGATGCGATTTGCTTGGGATTATAATGAACGTTATTGGCGCAGTATTAGCAAAAAACCGGGAATTTTGGGACGCGCTTGTCTCAATTATTTGCGTTTATGGGATTTCCAAGCGGCGAAACGCCCAGATTATTTAATTGCTAATTCTTTTTATACCGCTGAAAGAATTGCTAAATATTACCGTCGCAAAAGTGTGGTGATTTATCCCCCGGCGGGAATTAAATTTTTTCAAGATTCAATTCATCAATCAACTGATAAATCCAAAATATCGAAAAATGTTAATTTTCAATCGCCAATTTCTAATTATTTTTTAATTGTTTCCCGCTTGTCGCCTTACAAAAGAATAGATTTGGCTGTGGAAGCGTTTAATAAATTAGAATTGCCTTTATTAGTAATTGGGACAGGCGAGCAAGAAAAATATCTAAAAAAAATTGCTGGTAAAACTGTGCGAATTTTAGGTTGGCAAGATCCAGAAAAGTTGGAACAACATTATGTCAATGCGCGCGCGTTAGTTTTTCCAGCCGAAGATGATTTTGGGTTGGTGATGGTGGAAGCGATGAGCAAAGGTGTTCCGGTGATTGCGTATGGAAAAGGCGGCGCGCGAGAAATTGTGCGCGAAGGAATAACGGGTGAATTTTTTCACGCGCAAACAGTGGAAGTGTTGGCGGACGGAGTGATGCGGTTTTTGGAAAAAGAAAATAAATATGATAGAAAAGTTATTCAACAAGAAGCAAGAAAATTTTCGCAAGAAAAATTTCAAACCGAATTTTTTGCTTTTTTGAAAAAAGTTCTAGAAAAAAATAAGCGCTAAAAAATTGATCATTAAATTAAAATGTTGGCGCCATTTTTAAAGTATATCAATAAGTGAATGTTTTTCGTGAATAAAATTTATGCTTGTCGGTCATCAAAAAAAAATTGATTTTTTAAAAAGTTGTTTCGCGTTGGGAAAATTTTCTCACGCGTATCTTTTTTCCGGTCCAGAAGGAGTGGGAAAATTTACTGCGGCTTGGCAACTGGCGCGAGAATTAAATGGAGAACGGTTGGCGGATTTTTTTTCCAGTAAAGAGCGACCAGTTGATTCTAATATTTCCGTTTTGGAACCAGCTCGCCAAGAAAAAAAGGGGGTAATTAAAGAAAAAGAAATAAAAATTGATTTTTTGCGAGAAGCGTTAAAAGATTTTTCGTTTTTTTCGGAGGCGGGAAAGAAACGTTGGCTTATTATTCGAGACGCTCACAAGATGAATTTATCCGCTCAAAACGCGCTTTTAAAAGCGCTAGAAGAACCACAAAAAAATTGTATTATTATTCTAACTACTCATCAAGAAGGAAAAATTCTTTCTACTATTCAATCTCGTTGTCAAAAGATAAAATTTAATTCGGTGCCTTTAAAGGAAATTAAAGAGTATTTAGAAAGAAAAGGTTTTAAAAACGCAGAAAAAATTGCTTTTTTTTCTATGGGAAGGCCTGGATGGGCGGTATCTTTAGCGCAAACGTCGGAAAAATTAGCAGAAAAAGAAAATGATTGGAATGAGTTTCGGAAATTTCGGAATTTGGATGGAAACGAAAAATTAATTTTAGCTGAAAAATGGGCAAAGAATATTCCCGTTGCGCAAGAAAAATTACGATTTTGGATTTGGTTTTGGCGCGCTGAAGCGTATAAAAAATTAGTTGTTTTTTCGGAAGTGGAAAATTTTTATACTCGTATAGAAGAGACAGAAAAAAGTTTAAAAATTTTAGAAGAAACTGATGCTAATCCTAAATTGGTTTTGGAAAATTTATTTTTGAATTTAGAATAGAAATTTTAATTTGTGAAAATTAAAATTTGTAAAAATTGTCAGCGTTGTTTTTTATATTATTCCGTAATTTTTTTAAAAACACTAATGAAAATCATTGTCATTTTA
>DYKS01000036.1 GCA_020722485.1 Candidatus Elulimicrobium sp.
ACTCAAAATCCTGCGGTAGCAATACCATGAGAGTTCAAGTCTCTCTCCGGGCACCGCGTAAATTTTTATAATCCTTTCCGCGCCATTTTGCTTTATAAAATAAAAATCGCTAAAAACCCGATAAAAAATATCGATTTAATTTTTTATTTGTAATCAATTTTATGGAAATCAGAAATATTGCTATTATCGCTCACGTAGATCACGGTAAAACTACTCTCACTGACGCTATTATGCGCCAAACCGGTAGCGCCAAAGAGGGAGTGAGTATGGATACTGACGCGTTGGAACAAGAACGTGGCATCACTATTTACGCCAAAAACACGGCTGTATTTTATCGTGGCACAAAAATCAACATAGTGGACACACCCGGGCACGCTGATTTCGGCTCAGAAGTGGAACGAGTTTTGCGTTCCATTGACAATGTAATTCTGGTGGTAGACGCGCAAGAAGGTCCGATGCCACAAACTCGTTTTGTGTTAAAAAAATCTTTAGAGCTAGGTTTCAAACCGCTAGTTGTCATCAATAAAATAGATAAACCCGCGGCGCAACCAAATATTGTTCAAGAACAAGTTTTTGAACTTTTTTTAGAATTAGGCGCTACCGATGAACAATTGAATTTTACCACTATTTATACTATCGGTCGTGAAGGCATTGCCAAAGAACATTTAGAAGATACCTCCTCCAATCTTGAACCTCTTTTGAATACAATTTTATCACATATCCCTCCCGCGTCAGCAGATACAGATAAACCGCTTCGAATGCAAGCTTTTAATTTAGGTTACGATGACTTTTTAGGACGTTTGGCGCTTTGTCGTATTTATGATGGATCGGTACAAGCAGGAAAAACCTACTTTTTAAAAAAATCAAACAGAACCGTTCAAACTGGAAGAATAACTAAAATTTACACTTTTGAAGGAATGAACAAAAAAGAAATTGCTAGCGCCGACGCCGGAGATATCGCAATGGTTGCCGGTTTCTCCTCTATTGATATCGGAGAGACAATTTGCGAAACAGAAAATCAAGAACCTCTTCCAGCTATTGTAATAGATGAACCAACTATTTCTTTGCGTTTTTTCGTCAATGACTCCCCTTTCGCTGGTCGTGACGGCAAATTTGTCACTAATAAACAACTGCGAGAACGTCTTAAAAAAGAATTGGAAATAAATGTGGGATTAAAAGTTGATTTTTCATCGGCGGAATATATAATTGTTTACGGAAGAGGAGAATTGCATATTTCCATTTTATTGGAAAATATGCGACGAGAAGGATATGAGTTGCAAGTTTCCAAACCACGCGCTATTATTAAAGATATTGATGGAATAAAACAAGAACCATTTGAAGAAGCAACTGTGGATGTTCCGGAAGAAATGGCAGGCGTGGTAATTGAAAAAATGGGAAAACGTGGCGGCATAATGAAAGATATGCGCTTAGAAGGAAATCAAAACCGCATTATATTTGAAATTCCCACTCGGGGATTGCTGGGATATCGTGAAGAATTTATGGTAGACACTAAGGGGCGGGGTATTCTTTGTTCTCGCTTCATCGGCTTTAAACCTTATGCGGGAGAAATCAAAAAACGGGAAATCGGTTCTATGATTTCCGGCAAAACTGGAAAAGCGCTCGGTTACGCTCTAGCTAATTTACAAGAACGAGGAGATCTCTATATTAACGCCGGCGCTGAAGTATATGAAGGACAGATTATCGGCAACACTTCCAAGGGAGAAGATATGACCGTCAATCCCATTAAAGGCAAACAACTAACTAATATGCGCGCTTCTGGATCGGATGAGGCCATTCAGCTTATTCCACCAATTAAACTTACTTTGGAAAAAGCGTTGAATATCATTTCCGCTGATGAATATTTAGAAATTACGCCAAAAAATATTCGCTTGCGTAAAAAATATCTCAAAGAAACTGATCGCATTCGCGCTTACCGCAAAAAACAAGACTAAAAAATTTTTATTAATTTTTATTTTTAAATTTTATTTCAAAAAATTTTAAAGTTATGACGGAACCGCTTTTGGAAATAAAAAACTTATCCGTTAGTTTGGACAAAGAAAAAATTATCAATAATCTATCTTTTCAAATTGTTGAAGGAGAGATGCTTACTATTCTCGGGCCTAATGGCGCTGGAAAAAGCGTTCTTTTGAGAACTCTTTTAGGATTTTTACCTTATACGGGAAAAATTCATTGGAGAAAAAAAATAAAACTAGGTTATCTTCCTCAAGGGCTAACTCACTTAAAGATGAAAGAATTTCCATTAACTGTATTGGATTTTTTTCGGCTAAAAACTTCCCTGCCCTTAGACAAAGAAATTGAAAGTTTTTTGAAAATGGTAGGATTGGAAAAAAATATTTTATCTCAGAAAACTGGCGATTTATCGGGAGGCCAGTTTCAACGAATGCTCATCGCTTGGGTTTTAATTTCTCGTCCCCAAATTATTTTTTTTGACGAACCAACTTCCGGTATTGATATCGGCGGAGGAGAAACAATTTATTCTCTATTGAATGAGATTCAAAAAAAAGAAAAACTTACCGTTGTTTTAGTAACTCATGATTTAAATATTATTTATAAGTATTCTGATCATGTTCTTTGTTTAAGTCACGAAAATTATACTTGTTTCGGAACACCCAAAGAAATTTTAAGTCCCCAAAATTTAGAAAAAACTTTTGGAATGGAAATTAAATTTTACGAACATATTGGACATAATCATTTTTAAAAAAACAAAATGAATACGCAATTTTTTTTAACTTTAACCGCCGCCATTTTTATCAGTGGCATTGCTGGCTATTTAGGAACATTGATGCTTTCTAAAAAAATGTCAGTGGTTGCCGGACCCTTGTCTCATTTGGCTTTACCCGGAGTGGCTTTGGCTATTCTTTACGATTTTAGCATCGCGTTAGGCGCTTTTCCTTTTGTTATTTTAGGTTCTCTTTTTATCTGGCTTTTAGAAAAAAGAACCAAACTGCCACTGGAAAATTTATCCGCTATCATTTTCGCTTTTGGAGTAGGAACCGCTCTTCTGTTTTTACCTATGAATAAAGCGGAAGAAGCGCTAGTAGGAAATATCTCTCGAATAACTTTACTAGAAACAATGGTTTCTGTTTTTTTAAGCTTTTTAGTTTTTATAATTTTGCAAAAAATTTACAATCAAATAATGCTAACTAATATTTATGAAGATTTAGCTTTAATTGAAGGAATTAAAATAAATCGTAACGCTCTTTTGTATTTATTAGGTATCGCCATTACGGTCGGTTTGGGTGTTTATTTGGTGGGAGGACTAATCACGGTAGCGCTTATTGCTTTGCCGTCCGCCTCCGCCAAAAATTTAAGCCGCGACTTACATTCTTATAAAATTTTGGCGCCGATTTTTGGAATTGTTTCCGCTGTCATCGGAATTGCTATCGCTTCCTCATTGCATCTGCCAACTGGTCCGATGATTATCATTTTTGGTTCCATTTTGTTTTTGTTAACCGTCATTTTACGTCGCCAATCTTTTTAAACTATTTTGAAATAAAAACAAACATCATTTTGCGACAGAAAATAATGTTAAAAAAATTAAAAACCTAAATCCATTAACAAGAAATTGTGATAAATATTATAAAGAAATAATTTTATTTCACTTTTAAAAATTTTAATTTTCCTTTCTGTAAAACACTTCCCGCGGAAATAATTAAAGCGGAGTCTTTAACAATTTTTCCGTTAAGTTTCACTCCTCCTTGCGCCAAAACTTGCCGAGCTTGTGTTTTGGAAGAAGCCAATCCGCTTTCCACAAGCACCGAAATAATATCATAAGTCTTGGGTTTAAAAGAAGGAATATTGGCAGGAATTTCTTTATGAGAAAAAGTATGAATAAAATATTCCCGCGCTTTCCGCGCCGCTTCTTCGCTATGATACATTTTAACAATTTCACTGGCTAACTCTATTTTAACATCGCGAGGATTAATATTTTGACGCAATTTATCTTCGTATTCGTTAATTTTTTTCATATCCACTCGCGTCAATAAAATAAAATAACGAATAATAAATTCATCTCTAAGCGACATTATTTTCCCAAACATATCTTCCGGCTTATCCAATAAATTCACGGTATTACCAAAACTGGAACTCATTTTTCGTCCATCCAAACCTTCTATTAATGGATTAGTGATAATATCTTGCGGTTCTTGATTATATTTTTTCTGTATATTTCGACCGGTCAATAAATTGAAACGTTGATCGGTTCCTCCTAATTCAACATCGGCTTTTACCGCCACCGAATCATATCCTTGCATCAATGGATACAACAATTCTCGCAAACTCACTCGTTTGCCTTTTTCCAAACGACGGCTGATATTTTCACGAGAAATAAATTCATTTAAAGAAAAAATATCTGCTTGGCGTCCAATTTCCAAATAATCCAATTTCCCTAACCATTGGCTGTTGTAATAAATTTCCGCTTTTTTAATATCAATTATTTTTCCCGCTTGCATCACATAATTTTTCAAATTCTCGCGCACCGCTTCTTCTGAAAGCATCGGCCGTTCGCTTTCTTTATCTGAAGTATCGCCAATCATACCGGTAAAATCGCCAATGACAAAAACAACCTGATGTCCAAGTTGTTGAAAATCTCTTAATTTTAAAAGTGGTATGGATCGTCCTAAGTGAATATTGGGGCTAGTCGGATCAATGCCCAATTTCACTCTTAATTTTCGGCCGCTTCGCAAATTGTTCTCTAAATGTTTGCGATCAATAATCTCATCCACTCCCCGTCGCAAAAGTTCTTTAATTTGTTCCGCTTGAGATAATTTTTCTTTCATAATCATAAACCAATACTAACAAAA
>DYKS01000005.1:0-1112 GCA_020722485.1 Candidatus Elulimicrobium sp.
AATGGAGTCAAGAAGAAATTGATGAAGCTGGCGAATTGGAATTGGCGGATAAATTAACGCGGGAAAAAGAAAGTAATAGGGAAGAATTTTTTAAAAGATCTTCTAACCCGGCAGAAGAAACTTTAAGTTTGGAAGAAGATCCTAGCAATCCAGAACAACATTTGGAAAACTTACAAGATAGATTGGCAAAATTGTTGGAAGAAAATCCAGGAATTGAAAAAGAGTTGGTAAGGAAAACTTTTGATCCGGAAACGCGGGAGAATAGTTATGATAAAGCGAATATTGAAACGAAAATTTTAATGATATTGGGAGAAAAATCCGACGCGGCTAGAAGAGCTTATTTGAGAAAAGATTATGATCTGGACAGAAGTTTTGGCGGATTGAGAAGATTTTTTGGAAGAACTTTTGGCGGTAAACTTAATTTTGGCAATGCGGAAAAAGAATTAGAGGAATACAAAAATAATTACGAGAAATCAAAGACGGAATATTTTAAAGCTCTTTTAGAATTTAAAGAAGCGAATGCGAGCAGTGAAGAGGATGCGGAAATATTATTGCGCGACGCTCAAATTACTGAACGGTTTAAATGGAGAAGTGATCAGGTTGATATTAGAATGGAAGAAGATAAATTTTATGGATTCAAACAATTTTTATTAGGGGCGGTAGATAGGTATAGAAAGATTAGAAATATTCCAGCGGAAAAAATCTCTCGTTGGACTGGATCGAAATGGATTGGCACTGGAGCGGGAATGCTTGTGGTGGGGGGAGCTTTGCGATTGGTGGGAGTGGGCGGAAGTATTCCTTGGCGAATTTTTTCCGCGGCTGTTTCTTCGGTTGGCTATAAACAGATGATGGAAAGTTGGGCGGAAAAAAGAGGGAGAGATAAAGATGAAAAGGAGATAAAAAAAATGAAAGAAAAAGTGTCTGAGATAGGAACAGAAGGATTATTAGAACTTTTAGAAATGAAAAATTCCAATTTAGATAGAAGAATTCAGGATGAAAAATATTATCGGTATTGGAGAACTATCGCGGCAAGTGGCGCCGGCTTGGCTACTATTTTTGGCGGAAGCTGGGCGGGAGGAAAATTGTTAGAGCATTTTCAAGGAGATGGCACT
>DYKS01000005.1:1212-2790 GCA_020722485.1 Candidatus Elulimicrobium sp.
AAGGTATCAAATTAGCTGGCGCCAATTTAGGAGTATTGGATATAGAGAGAGGAAGTAGTGTGGAGAAAACTTTGAAAGAATTTTTGAAAAACAACGCGAATAAATTAACTGAAGGAAAAATGGGTTGGGATCCGAATAAATATGCTAGTTTAGAAGAATGGGCAGGTAAACGAGCTCATTTGATTGCGGAAGAGTTAAGAAATAAAATGGGAGATAAAATTGATAATGTTTTTCCGGGAGATAAAATTATGTTAGATATTTCTAATCCGACTGATATTAAAATAGAAGGATTGGTAAGGAATTATCAAGAAACAATTGGACAAGAACAAATTAAAGAATATCCTGAAACTAATGATAAATCTCCGAATGATATGGAAAATATGAAAGAAGGAAAAGAAGGAATAAAAACGCCAGAGGCGCAAGAATCAACAACTAATAATGAAATTAGCGAACAAAAATTAAATGTGGCGCGTGAACAAATTAACCATTGGCCGCTTGCTGAAGCTTTGTCCGAAAACAAGAAAGCGCTTCTGGCTTCCTATTATGCCGCCGCCACCCAATTTTTGCCGCCAGAAATTGTCAATCCAATGAAAGACGAAAACGCGCGGGATTGGAGTGTTAGAATCGCTAAGGAACTTTTTCAAAGGGGAGAGTATGAAGAATGGAAAAAAACCGTGAATAAAATTTTACGGCTTAAATTTGGCATAATGGAAATTTAATAAATTATTTAATAAATATAATATTATGTTGATCAATCAAAATCAAAACAATCAATCCGCCGCTTATTCTTGGGCGGATCGAGAAAATTTAATCAAAGAATTAGAACTAGAGAAAATGCCAGCGGAAAGGCAAGAAGAAATTATTTCTCAAATGGATGAAATCATTTTGAAAGAAATGTTCTTGAAAGTATTGGAGCGATTAGATTCAATTTCGCAAACTCACTTTAAAAAAATGTTAGAAGAAGAAAGAACGCCGGAGGAAATAAGGTCTTTTCTTGAAATAAAAATTCCGGATTATGAAGAAATGATGAAAAAAATTATAATAAGTTTGAAAGATGATATAAATAAAATTTCTAAACAACAGTAATTTTTTAAAAAATATGGCTATTGAAGAAAAAAAGACTAATAGTAATTTAGAGTCGGTTGAAAACGTTGATTTGACCGGGGGGAGTAAGTTTTCTAGTTTTGAGAAAGAAGCGGGAGAAAACGAGAAGAATATTTTAAAGAAAGAAAAAGAAACCGCGCGAGAAGTAGTTGGCGCGGAAAAAGAATCAATTTATAGTCAAACGCTTTCTCGAATTAAAGCGAGCGTTTCTGTTTCCGATGAAATAAAGGAAGACGCGCAAAAAATTTCTCAAGAAAAGGACGTGCAAAGTTTAATTAACAATTTGGTGGATTTGGCTTTAAACAAAGGGGTTAAACATGCCGTCAAAGTGGCGCGATATACTCAAGATAATTATGTTTTGGATCAATTTCACGATAAATTGCTTACCGAAGAATTGCATAGGGCGTTGATAAACAAAGGTTTATTGGAAGATATTTAATTTAATTTTTAGAAATTTCCAATACTGAATATTGG
>DYKS01000005.1:2890-25865 GCA_020722485.1 Candidatus Elulimicrobium sp.
AAAAATAAAAAATAAACTAAAATGATTTTGGATTTGAATTCGATCTTGATTTATTTATTGCTGGCGTTAGCCTTTTCGTCTTTAATAAGCGGCGGACTTTTGCTTATTCGCTCTTTTTACTTGGCACGCGTTCAAATTAATCGTTCTTTGAATATGGATATTGAAATAGTGCGAGTAACACAGGAATCTGAAAAAGAGGAAAATTCGGCGGGAGGAGAGAAAGAGTGGAAAGAAAAAATTGGCGCGATGGAGCATTTACTTATTACGCTTTCCAAAATCAAAGAAAAACTCCCTTTTTGGAAGAGATTTCTTTATGGCGATCCGTATTTAGCGTTTGAAATTGCCAATCCTGCCGACAGTGAAGAAATATTTTTTTATTTGTCGATGCCGCGCAAGTTTCGGGAAACAATTGAAAAGCAGGTTTACAGTTTTTTCCCTCACGCTTCTCTGGAGAGAGTTTCTGATTATACTATTTTTTTTCCGGGAAGTTTTACGGCGGCTGCTTCTTTGTCGCTTAAAAATAAATATATGTTGCCGCTAAAAACTTATAAAACGATGGATGCCGATCCTCTAAATGAACTGACGAACGCTTTGAGCAAATTGAAAACTATGGAAGAAGGAGCGACGATTCAAATTATTGTTGCTCCTACTGATAAGAATTGGCGTTTTCCCGGACGGGATATCGCTCATAAAATGCAGCAAGGGAAACAATTAAAAGATGTTTATCATAATTCTTTTATGGAAGAAGTAGCCAAAAAAACCGGTAAAGAAATATTGAAAATTATTACCCCTCAAAATAACGATAAAAATAATCCATTGCCTCAAGAAGAAAAAACCGTGCAACTTACTCCGGAAGAACAAGAATTGATTAAATCCATTGAAAGAAAATCCGGTCAGTCTGGATTTAAAGTGAATATTCGTCTTTTAGCGGCGGCGGAAAGTCAAGATCGCGCGGATGAAATTTTATCACAGATAGAAAATGGATTTTCTCAATTTGAAAATTCGGATATTAACTATTTTGTCATCAAGGAACGTTCTCGCGATAAAAAATTTGCTTACGATTATATTTTTCGTAATTTTAATGAAAATAATTGTATAATTTTAAGCACTGAGGAATTATCTAGCATTTTTCATTTTCCTATTTTTAGCACTGAAACTCCTAAAATAAAATGGTTAAAAGCGGGAATTGCTCCTCCGCCGACTAATATTCCCAAAGAAGGAATGTTATTAGGTTATAACGATTATCGTGGTGCTGAAACTAAAATTATTTTAGCCAATAATGATCGGCGGCGTCATTTATATGTCATTGGACAAACCGGAGTGGGTAAATCTAATTTTTTACAAGAAATGGCGAAACAGGACGCGCGTAATGGAAATGGTTTTTGTTTTATTGATCCTCACGGCGATGCGGTGGAAGATATTTTAACGGCTATTCCCAAGGAAAGAGCGGAGGATGTCATTGTTTTTGATCCAGCAGACACGGAACGAGTATTTGGTTTAAATATGTTGGAGTATGAACGACCGGAAGAAAAAACTTTTGTTATCAATGAAATGATTAATATTTTTGATCGGCTTTATGACTTAAAACAAACTGGCGGTCCAATGTTTGAACAATATGCTCGCAACGCGATGCTCCTCATAATGGAGCATCCGGAATCCGGTTCTACTTTAATGGAAGTGCCTAAGGTCTTAGCGGATGAAAAATTTAGACGAATGAAATTGCTTCACTGTAAAAATCCGGTGGTAAGTGATTTTTGGATTAAAGAGGCGGAAAAAGCTGGAGGAGAAGCGGCTTTGGCTAATATGGTGCCTTATATCACTTCTAAACTTACCACCTTTATCGCCAATGATATGATGCGTCCAATTATCGCTCAACAAAAAAGCACACTTAATTTTCGTTCTATAATGGATGAGAAGAAAATTTTACTCATCAATCTTTCCAAAGGTAAAATTGGAGAGATTAATAGTCATTTGTTAGGAATGGTAATTGTGGGTAAAATTTTGATGGCGGCGTTGTCGCGGGCTGATTTGCCAGAAAAAGATCGTCAAGATTTTTATTTCTATATTGATGAATTTCAAAATGTTACCACTGATTCTATTTCTCAAATTTTATCAGAAGCGCGTAAATATCGTTTAAATTTAATTATCGCGCATCAATTTATTGGGCAATTGAGCGAAGAAATTTCCAAAGCGGTTTTTGGCAATGTTGGTTCTCTTTGCGCTTTTCGAGTTGGACCGGAAGACGCAGAATTTTTAGAAAAACAATTTAGTCCGGTTTTTAAAGCACGAGATTTAGTGAATGTGGATAATTATCAATGTTTCGCGCGTATTCTCATCAACAATGAAGTGACGCGGCCGTTTAATTTAAAAACTTATCCTCCCACGGAAGGCGATTATCAATTAGCCAAGTCTTTCAAAGAGTTGTCGCGTTTGAAATATGGGCGGGATGTTAATTTGGTCAATCGGGAAATTATAGAAAGAACCAAGCTGTCTTTGTGAAAACTTTAAATCATTAGGTTTTGTTTTTCGAATATTTTTATAAATATTTAATCTCTGTGAATTTTGTAAATAATTTTACTTTACTTTACTTTCTGTTGTATAATTTAATCAATTAAACAAATAAAATTTCTTTTTCGCGCCATAAGCGCGCGGGCGGAAAATTAAAATAATGAAAAACAAAGGGAAAAATTTAAAAGTTTTAGCGATTTCAATTTTTCTTTTAAGTATTGCCGGGATGGTTTTTGCGCAGGAAAATTATGTTCCTTATGAAGCCATACCCGGAACATCCAGAGAAGAGGCTGTTACTCTTCCCGATTATATCAGAGCGCTTTTTAAATTTTCTGTTTGGGGAATTGGAATTGCGGCTTTATTGATGATTTCCATTGGAGGTTTTATGTATTTTACGACTGCTGGCAATACATCTAAAATGGAAAAAGCCAAGACGATTATTACTGATGCTTTACTTGGTTTGGTGGCGGTGTTAGTGGTTTATGTTATTTTTTCCACCATCAACCCTGATTTAGTTAATTTTGATCTAAGTGGATTAAGAACTTTGCGAAACTAAGTAGGTCTTTTTTCAATTTACGGGATTCTTTGGTTTGATTTTTAAGTTCTGGTTTTAGATTTTTAAAATATAAATATGTAATAATTACTAGCGTTGTTTACATTTCTCTCTTTATTATTCCGGAATTTTTTTAAAGAACACTAATGGAAAAAATATTTGTCATTTTAGAAAATTTTGAAGCGTTAGAAAGACTGGATTCCCGCATTCGCGGGAATGACAATAAAAACGCGGGAATGACAATAGAAACAGGAATAACAGAAAAAATGCGGGAATTGACAGAAAAGATGCGAAAATGACAAAACAAATCAATTTTCTAACTTTATTTTCCAGATTTCATTTTCCGCGACGAGAAAAATTTCTTTCTTTTTTTCTTCCGCGAAGAGTTTGAAAATTTTCTTTTCCCGCAGATTCAAATTGACGGGATATTCTTTCAAGGCAGAATCGTTTTTACTTAAAATAAAAAGAGAAGGATTGGTTTCATTCCATAAATAAACGGCAGACGATTCTTTAGTCGTAAATATTTGGCTAAAAGAGGAATTTTCCGCTATCGGCGCGTCTTTTTTACCAGCAAAAAATTTGATAACCTTCCCACCAGTGACAAGATAAATATTTCCGTCTATAGCTACCGATTGGAGGGAAGAGAAATCGGCGTTTTCTTTCAACCACTCGGTTTTTGTTCCAAATCCTCCTTCCGCGCGCGGATAGCGATAAATTTTTCCGCCGGCGGAATCAAAAAGATAAATGTAAGTAAGATAAGCGCTGATTTTTTCGATGTTGGCTTCGGCCGGAATTTCAATGGAATTTTCTTGAAATTTTTTATTGATGACACTAAAACTTATTATTTTTCCGCGGTCGGTCAGGAGAAAAATGAGACGCAGATCTTCCATATAAGCGCTTTCTTTAGTTTTTCCAAAATCTTTTGGTAAAGCGAATTCATTTTTTTTATCGCCGTTTTCTCTCAGTTGGATGATTTTGTCTTTTGTAATTGCCCAAAAATAATTATCGGCGAAAAACAGATTTTGCGCAATTTCTTCCGAGAAAAAAATTGAAGCTTTCAGCGAAGAGGGATTTTCTAAAACAACTTCCGTTTCCATTTTTTGTTCGATGGTGTTTTTTTGTATTGAGCGGGAAATAATTTTTATTCCGAAATAAAGAATAATTAAAATTGCGGGAATAATTCCTAAAGCGTAAAGTTTTTGCGCGTGAGTTAAATTTTGGAAATTTTTTTTAAATGAAGAAATTTGCGGAATGAAAGAAGTATCTTTATTTTTTTCTTTTGAATTGAGAGGTATTGATTTTAATCGGTCTGATCTGGATAAAAAGATATCGCTCGATATTTTTTTCCAAGAAAAAAATAATTTTTTTAAATGGAAAACACCAGAGAAAAATTTATTGGAAAAATCGGTCTGTGGTTTTTTTAGCGTGAAAGCTTTGAATAAAAATATTTTTGAAAAAATAAATTTTTTTGCGACTTCGGGATTTTTATTTTTGTCATTTTTTTTATTTGGTTCTCGTTGTTTTTTCCATAATGGTAAATTTTGTTTCAGAAAAGCGATTGTTTTTTGTTTGAAAAAATATTGCCGATTAAAGACTTTATTTATATTTTCTTTCTTTCCGTTTAAATAATTTTGAATTTTTAGAAGGTAAATTTTTCCTTTCCCTGAATCTTTTTCAGAAAAAGATTTTCCTTGGATGAAAATTTGTCGATTCTCTGGAGCGGATGAGTTAGTGGAGGCAGTATTATCTTTGGTTGCTGATTTAATAATGGTTGCGTCGGAATTTTTTTGGGAAAAATAATTTTTTTCGAAAGTATTGCTTGCGAAGGCATTGAATTTTCCGATGGATGAAAGTTTCACTTGTTTGGAAGATTTTTGAACTGGTTTTGGTTTTTCTATTTTTTCTTGAATATCAATGATCAAGGCGGCGCCAATATCTAATTTGTTTTTAAAAGCGGTTTTTATCATTTGACTGAATTCTTCAGTTGACATTCGCTTGGATTTTTTTTCTAAATCGCTAAAAGAAAAAAGATAAAAAAGTTCTTCCCCGGCCAAAATGAACTTATCTTGGTTTTTAATTTTTCCTTCGGAAATATTCAAGAAAGTTTTCAGTGGAGAAATTTCATTTGGTTCGGGTGAAAGTCCTTGACTAATGTCGGATAAAACGCCATCTCGCAAAAGAAGAATTTTAGCTTTTCCGGAAACGCTGAAATGAATAGAGTTGTTTTCTAAAGCGCAAATGACCGCATCCAATTTTCCTATCCAATGAGTATTCCCTTCTTTGGCGATTTTGGAGAGAGCTAAATTTATTTTATTAAGAGCGGATTCAAAACTTTCCGTTGCCGTGCGACGATAGTTGATAAAATATTCTTTGCGCGCCACTGAAGAGAGAAAATTGACAATATAGGCCGAATCTTCTTCTTCGTCTTTTATTTCTAAAATTCCCAGTAAATTTCCCAAAGGTCGTTCCAAAATATTTTTTCCGGAAAAATTAACGATTTCTATGTAAGGACGCAAATCTTTATCTCCTATAGCCAAGATTTCAGTAATGGATTTCTCCAGAAATATTTTTGTTTTTTGTTGCTTTTTCATTTTTCAATTATATCAAAATATTCCGATTTTAGTAAATGTCAGAATCCAACTAATTCATTTAAAAATACAAGCGGTTGATTTTTATTTTTTTATTGGTATAATCTTTAAAAGATAATCAAGTTTGTTTTTTGGTATTTTGACGGTAAAATTATTTTTTAATTTGTTTAATATTTTAAGCTTATGCCTGAAGCTTTGGAAGTTTTATTCGGATCCAAAACTCGCTACAGAATTATTCGGTTTTTTTTGTTAAATGCGGAGGAATATTCCTTATCGGAAATATCAGAAAAAATTTTAATCAAATCTTCTAAAATTCGCAAGGATTTGAACGATTTTTTGAGAATAAAATTTTTACTTTTTCGACTTAAAAAGGGAAAAAAATATTACCGCGTTAATGAAAATTTTATTTTTTTAGCGGAACTGAAAAGTTTAGTGATTAAACCCAATGTTTACCCATATAGTAAAAGTTTACGCGAGATCAGAAAAGTGGGGGATGTTAAATTGGCTTTGATCGGAGGAATTTTTTTGAATTATAACAGGGGGAAAGCCGATTTATTGCTAGTGGCTGATAATTTGAACAAAAAAATGTTTCAAAACTTAATTGCCAAAGTGGAAGCGGAAGTTGGAAAGGAGATTAGATATGTTTTAATGAGCAGCGAAGAGTTGAAATATCGCTTAAATATGACCGATCGTTTTCTTCTGGATTTCATTCGGGGACCGCACAAAGAAATAATCAACAAAGTCAAGGAGATAATCAGAATAAAAAGGATGTAATTTTTTGAAAAGAAATCAATTATGGTTTTTAAATTTAAAAGCGAAAACGGAAATAAAATTCGGGGCTGCTTTTTTTCAAAAATGCGGTCTTTTTTTTCCGCGGATTTTTTTCGCGATCACCATATTGGTTGGTTTTTAATTTTCATTGTCGGTTTAAATTTTTTGTCTTGGGTGGCGCTGGCGATTTTTTTGATTTTTTCCGGTCGTCTTTCTTTTTTAATTATGCATTATAATGTTTATTTTGGAGTGGATTGGATAGGCGATTGGTGGCAAGTTTTTTTGTTTCCAACTGTAGCCGCTTTTTTTGGGATTTTGGACGCGGGATTAAGTTTTCGGCTTTATGCCCAAAAAGAAAAAGTTATCGCTTATATATTGTTGCTTACCGCTTTCTTTGTCCAGATTGGTTGCGTTATTTATATTGCGAGTTTTCTAATTATCAATTATTGAAAATTTTATGTTTAATTTTCCTAATCCTAAAACAGACGATCCACGAGAGCGAAAAAAGCAAAGAATTTTGGAAATCATTCCCGGCAGTTTGACTTGGCTGACGATTTTTGGAATTTTTATTCTTTCTTTTTTTCTGCCTTTTATTGCCGCTGTTTTGATTATCGCTTTTGATGTTTATTGGATTTATAGGACGATTTTTATTTCTTTTTATTCCGTATCGGCTTATCGTAAATTGAAAAAAGGAGAAAAAATCGATTGGTGGACGCGTTGCCAAAATATTTCCCATCCTTCTCGTTACGCTATGGAAATTCAGGAAAAAATAGCCAATCTAAAAAATTTTCTACAAGAGTCTTCTTCTTGGAAAGAAAAAAAAATCATTCGCACTGAAATTCGGGAAGAGGAAGAATATTTGCGGGAAGTTGAAAAAATGAAAAAAATTGAAAGTGAAATTTGGGATTGGAAAAAGATTATTCATGTGGTACTTTTACCGACTGCTTCGGAAGACGCGACAGTTATTGAACCAGCGATTCAGGCCATTGCCGATAGTAATTTTCCCAAAGAACAAATAATTATTCTTTTAGCAACCGAGGAGCGAGAGCCGGAAGAAAAACGGATGAAGAAAGTGAATTATTTGCGAGAAAAATTTCAAGGTGTTTTTCGAGATTTTTTGGTGACTACTCATAAAGTAAAAGAGGGAGAAATGAAATGCAAAGCATCCAACGCCACTTATGCTACGCGGAAGTTACAAGTTTATTTAGATGAAAGAGGAATTAATTACAAGCAAGTAATTCTTTCTAATTTTGATTGTGATAGTATTTGTCATCCCCAATATTTTGCCGCGTTAACTTACGCCTATATTACCAATCCCAAACGACTACAAAGAGCTTATCAACCGCTACCCTTGTATCACAATAATTTATGGGACACCAATGCTTTTGTAAGAGTGATAGTCACTAGTTCTTCTTTCTGGCATATGTATCAAAGCACTCGCAAAGAAATGGTGACTTTTTCTTCTCATAGCGAATCGTTTGACACTTTGGTTAAAGTGGATTTTTGGCCAGTTAATATGATTAGCGAGGACTCTATTATTTATTGGAAAGGTTTTTCTTATTTTCATGGCGATTATCAAGTCGAGCCTATTTACTTGTCGGTTTCTTTAGATGCCGTTTTGGCGGAAACTTATTGGAAAACCATTGTCAATCAATATAAACAAAAAAGGCGTTGGGCTTATGGGATAGAGAATTTTCCTATCATTATGCGAGCGATTTGGCCGGATAAAAAAATTCGTTTGAGTAAAAAATTAAAAATTGCCTTTGAAATGTTGGAAGGGCATCACTCATGGGCGACCGCGCCATTTATTCTAGCTTTCTTGGGTTGGTTGCCGCTTATTTTAGGCGGAGAACGTTTCGGAGAAAGTGTTCTAGCTCACAATTTACCATTTGTAACTCGCTGGTTGATGAACTTGGCGATGAGTGGGCTTCTAGTTTCTATGTCATTGAGTTTTATGCTTATTCCGCCCCGCCCCCGTCGGTATTCTCGTCGCCGTTGGATTAATATGTTTTTGCAATGGATTTTGGTTCCGATTATTGCTCCGACTTTGGGTGCCATTCCAGCAATTGATTCCCAAACGCGAATATTATTAAAAAAACATTTCACGGAATTTTGGGTTACGGAAAAAATGCGTAAAAAATAATCACGCGTGGATACGCGAGAAAAAATTTATGGAAAAATGGATTTTGTATTTTTTCCCTTTTGCAGAAGCTTTGGGGATTTCTCTTTTTTTGTCATTGGTGTTTATATTTTTTTTAAAAAATTTTTCTATTAAAAAAAGAAAAGGTAAACGTCATTTACATCATACCGAAGTTTCTCGCTGGGGCGGATTGGCTATCGTCGGCGCTTTTTTGGCGATTTTATTTTTTGATTCTCATTTAGTCTTAACCACGCAACTTTGGGGAGTAATTTTCGCTTCCTTTCTTATTTTGGTAATTGGAATAGCGGATGATCTTTGGCAATTGGAGTGGAAAACGCAACTTTTTTTTCAAGTTTGCGCGGCGATGGTGGTTTTTATTTTGGGAGTGCAAGTGGAATATATAACTAATCCTTTTGGCGGAGTGATTTTTTTGGCGACAGAAAAGTATTTAATTCCTAGTTTGATTTTTGGAATTTTTTGGATTGTTGTTTTTATGAATGCTATGAATTGGGTAGATGGCGTAGATGGCTTGAGCGGAGGGATAACTTTTATCGGGTCGGTGGTGCTTTTTTTCTTAAGTCTTAAACCGGAAGTTAATCAGCCACCGGTGGCGATTATTTGCGCCGCGTTGGCGGGAGCCACCTTGGGATTTTTGATTCTTAATTTTCATCCAGCCAAAATATTGGCTGGAACCAGCGGGTCGATGTTTATGGGATTTATGTTGGCGGTTTTGGCCATTTTTGCCGGCGCGAAAATCGCCACCGCGCTTTTGGTTATGTCGATTCCTTTAGTGGATGTAATAGGAGTTATTTTCGGACGATTAAAAAGAGGAGTTTCCATTTTTAAACCGGATTGCAATCATTTGCATCATAAATTAATGAAATTGGGATGGAGCGTGAAAAAAATCGCTTTGTTTTATTATTTTATTTCTATTTTAATTGGGATAGTAGCGTTAAACACTCGTTTAATCGGTAAAATGGCAACTATTTTGGTCGTTTTTTTTATCATTGGCGTTTTTATTTTTTTTATCAATACTCGTTTGGCGCGTGAAAGAAAAATTATTTCCGAATAATAAAAAATATCAACGAGAAAAATAAATTAAAGCAAAATTATGAACGAAAACATTTAACGGATCTATGCTATAATTAAAATACAGAGAAAGCGGTAGCAACAATGATAAAATGTAAGAATTACTAGCGTTATTTACACTTTTCTGCTTTTAAAAAGATTTTAAATTTATCTGTAATTTACCTGGGTTGAAAAAGAAAAACTAGATTCCCGCTTTCGCGGGAATGACAATGATAAAGATATAAATAAAAAATTAATGAAAGTGTGGCGAGATTTGAAAAATAAAATTTTTAAGAAAAGAAAGCAAAAAATGAAAAAAAATATTGTCTATATTTTTTTATTGGGAATAATTTTGGGAATAATTTTAATTTTTATTTTTGAAGTTTGGATGAAGAGAAATTTTTATTTTTTTCCTTACGATAATTCAATTGAAAAAATTAATCATTACGGCAATCCAATTAAAAAAATTAAAATTAATAATCAAGTAATTATAGTGGAAGAAGTAGCTAGTCCGGAAAAAAGGGCAAAAGGTTTAAGCGGGAGAGAAGATAAAGATATTTGTTCTGATTGCGGAATGCTGTTTGTTTTTCCTGATTCTGGAAAATATTATTTTGTGATGCGAGAAATGCGTTTTCCTTTGGATTTTATTTTTATTCGAGGAGAGGAAGTGGTGGATACTTTTGAAAATATCGCTCCTAATTTTCAAGGTTTGATTACTTCAGATAAAAAAGCGGATAAAGTTTTAGAAATTAAAGCGGGAAAAAATAGAGAATGGGGAATCAAAAAAGGAGATAAAGTTTTGTTTTTAAATTAGATTTTTATTTTTTAATTTGTCAATAATTGGCAGAGATAAATTTTTAGCAGTGATGAAAAAAGTAATGGTTTTTGGCACCTTTGATTTTTTACACAAGGGGCATCTTAATTTTTTGCGTCAAGCAAAAAAATACGGAGATTATCTGATAGTGGTGGTGGCGCGCGATAAAACAGTGGAGGCAGTTAAAAAACACAAGCCTTTTTATAATGAAAAAGAAAGAAAAATAGCGCTTGAAAAAACTTTTTTAGCGGACAAAGTAGTTTTAGGAGAATTAAAAGATAAATACGCGGTAATTAAAAAATTTAGTCCCGATATTATCGCTTTGGGTTATGATCAAAAATATTTTGTAAAAAATTTAGTGAAAAAATTGTGGGAATTTGGTTTAAAAACAAAAATTGTACGACTAAAGCCATTTCAACCGAGTATTTATAAATCGTCTCTTTTGCGAAAAAAAATAAACCTTGATAAAAAAATCAAAAAAATCTAAAATAATAAAATTATTGGTTTATTATTTTAGTAGCGCGAATATTTTTCCCGCTTAAAATTCCGAGGTCGTCTAATGGTAGGACAGCAGATTCTGGCTCTGCTAATCGGGGTTCGAGCCCCTGCCTCGGAACTGATTTTTCGCCAAAGGAAATTATTTTGATTTGATTGCTTGTTAAATTTTTCGCAAAAAGAAGATAGCGGATTTGTCTGTTTGATTTGTCACTGCGCGCTTGAAGCGGAATCTATGCGTGTAATTTTCTTATCAAACGCATAAGTCCTAAATTAACTTAGTAAATTTTTTTAATTAAATTATTTTATGCGGATTGCTATTCAAGCGGCTGATTTAGATTATCATAGAATAGACGGCACTCGCGTTTATATTTTAAACTTGCTTAAATTTTTCGGAGCGCTTGCCCCGAAAGATGAATTTTTGATTTATCATCGGAGCGATTTCAATCCGGCTTTGCGTCCGCCTGTTTTTCCTAATTACCAAATTAAAAAAGCAAAGTTTCCTTTTTTGTGGACACAGACGAGATTTGCGTTGGAAGTATTTAATGACAATCCGGACGTTTTATGGATGCCGATGCATAATTTTCCTTTATTGAGAAGAAAAAAAATGAAGACGGTCGTTACCATTCACGACTTGGCTTTTAAATTTTTTCCGTCGTATTTTCCCAGAAAGGATTTGAGAAAGATAAATTATCTAACCGATTGGGCGGTAAAAAGGGCGGATAAAATTATCGCTGTTTCTCAATCCACCAAAAACGACATCTTGAAAGTTTATCCGGAAATTTCAGAAGAAAAAATAAAAATTATTTATCACGGGTTTGATGAAAAATTATTTCAAAAAGAAACAAAGAAAGAAAAATCAGATTATTTTTTTTCAAAATTTAATTTATTGGTTGGTGGACAAAATTCAAAATTTATATTGTATGTTGGCGCTATTCAACCACGCAAAAATTTGAAAACTTTGATCCAAGCGTTTGAAATTTATAAGCGAAAAAATACTTTTTCCTCCGATTTGAAATTGGTTTTGGCGGGAGAAAAAGCTTGGTTATGGGAAGAGACTTTAGATTTACTGGAGAAAAGTCCTTTTCGCGCGGATATTGTTTTTTGGGAAAGACCAGATTTTGAAGAAGTGGCGTTTCTTTATCGTTACGCTCGCGTTTTTGTTTTTCCGTCTTTGTATGAAGGTTTTGGAATTCCGATTTTGGAAGCATTTGCCGCGGAAACGCCGGTGATCGCGGCGGATAATTCCAGTCTTCGGGAGGCGGGTGGCGAGGCGGCAAAATATTTTCTCGCTTCTGACGCAAGGGACTTGGCGGAAAAAATCGAGAAAGTTTTGGAAAATGAAAATATTCGCGCTACGATGATCGCAAAAGGGAAAGAACAGGCGCGTCGATTTTCTTGGGAGAAATGCGCTCGAGAAACTTTGGAATATTTAAAAAGTTAAAAATCTTTTTAGTATCCAATAATGTCTAAATATAAATTTGATTTAGATTTTATTTATCTGTTATTTCCCAAATTATTCCGTTGATTTCTTCTTCTTTCTTTGCGGGAAAAGTCAAAATGGACGTTTCTTTTTTTATCTCTAACCGTGGCGCGCGCAGAGAATATTTTTCGCGCGCGATTAAATTTTTTTCCGCTAATTCTTTTTTCCAAAAACTGGAATTTTTTTTCGGGGCAATTAAATAAATTTTTTCAAAACGCGCGCGATTAAGTTTATCTAAATCTTTTGGATTGAAAAAGTAAACGGCGTTTTTCCCGTAAAGAAAATTTAATGGTCCGCTAATCAATGTCCATCCATCACCCGCGGATAGACGATCTATCAAAACTAAATCTTTTTCCGAGAAAGAGAGAGACAAATTTTCGATTTGTCTTAATAAGTTTTTGTTTTCCGTAAAAAAGATGAAATAAAAAAAAGACGGTAAAAGAGAAAAGAAGAGTAATAATGTAATTAATTTAGCAAAAATTTTTCTCGTTTGATCGCGAAAAAGTTTATCTAGAAATAAAACGGAATAAAAAATAAAAAGAGGCAATAGCGAAAAAACGAAACGACGCAACATCCATGGATGATCGGAAGATATATGCGGGTTAATCAAATAAATCAGTGACGGGAAAGCGAGAAAAAACGGCCAAAGATAAGAATATTTTTTTTGTTTTGCGAAAAAGAAAATTCCGATTGTTCCCAAAATAAAAAATCCGAGTAGTCCGTAAAGAAAAAAAATAACAAGTTCGTTTCCAAAATAAATTGGATAATTTTTCCAAAAAGAAAAAGTGTTTAAGGAAGGGGAGTAGGAAGAAAGGAAACCCTTAATAATTTCTTTGTAAAAATAAATATTTTTGGCGATATTGATCGAAAAAATTGTTATCCAAAAAAGAAAAGGAAAAAATATTTTTAGAAATTTTTTATCTTGAAAAAATTTTCGGGTTTGGGGATAAAAAAACAAAATTGTTACGCCGACCAAAAGAAAAGCCAGCCCTTCTATTCGCGTAAAAGAAAGCAGAAAAGCGGTGGTTAAATAAGCTGTGTAAGAAAGCGCGCGCGGTTGTTTTAAAAAAAGGACGAAAGAAAAAACGCAAAACCAAAAAAGCGTCAGCGCCATATTTTCGCTTAATGTGAGTTTAAAAAACCAAGAAAACGAAAAAGAAAAAATAGTAAAAAACAAAAGCAGAAAAGCCGTTGATTTTTTTCCGTAAAGGCGAAGAAGAGAATAAAAAGAGAGTAAAAATAAAAAAAGAAGAATGGCATTGGCAATAATCAATCCGCTTAATCCGAAAAAAGAATAAAAAATTCCTAGCCAAGCGATATAGACAAGAGGAAATTGAGAAATCAACTCGCCGTTTTTTTGATAATGAAATCCAGGAAAATTAAGCGCTTTGCCTGGTCCATAAATTTGAAAAAATTCTTTGGAAACTGGCGAAGAAAATTCTAATTGATGATTTTGCGCTAAACGAATTGCCGCTTCACTGAAAGAACCTTGATCGCGTCCGGTAAAAATAGTGGGTGTGGTGAAAAAAGAAAAAATAATTATGATTACTAAAGAAAAAAGCGCTACTGCTAGAAAGTCAGAAGAGAGATTTAATTTTTTGCGATGGCGCAAAAGAAAGTAAAATATTATACTGATGCCAACTATCAAATAAGTGAAAAAAAGAAAAGGATAAAAAAATCCAGCTAAAGCGGACAAAAAACCTAGCCAGCCTAAAAAAATCCAAAAAAGAGAGAATAAAATAAATAAAAAATGGTTTTCACGCATAATTCCAATTTAGCAAAAAAAATCATTTTTTCCAAATCAAGTCCAAAAATCGGTAAATCTAAAATTGTTGGAAAAAATAATTGTGTTAATATAAAATTAAAAGCGATGAATAAATTTTAAAATTGATATTTAATATGAAACTTGTTTTTATTAAAATTGGAAAGGCTTTTTCTACTTTGAAAAGAGAAGGAATTTTTTGGGGTGGTAAAAGAGTAGCGCGCGCGATTGGAGGAATTTTGATTCATTCTTTAAAACCAAAAAAGGGAGATATTCTTTTTATTTCTGGCGGAGTGGGAGACAGTGCTCTATACCGAACAGAACATGTAGCGGAGGAATTGCGTTTTAATGGATTTGTTTGCGCTACGACTGTCCAAGATGATCCTTTTTTATCTACTTATGTTAATAAATTTAAAATATTTATTTTTCATCGTGTGCTTTATACTTCGGCGGTGGCGAAATTAATAAAGAAAATAAAAAGAAAAGGGAAAGAAATAATTTTTGAAACTGATGATCTGGTTTTTGATCCCCGTTATTTGAAATATATGGATTATTATAAGAAAATGAATGCTCTGGAGCGGAAATTGTATGAAAACGGAGTGGGGGGAGAAATTTTGCGCGATCCCTATGTTAAAGTGTGCACTACCACCACTTCTTTTTTAGCGGAGAAATTAAAGGAGGAAAATAAAAAAGTATTTCTTGTTCCCAATAAGTTATCAAAAAACGATTATAAAATAACGGAGAATATTTTGAAAAATCCGCAATTTTTTCAAAGAGAAGAAAAAGAAATTCGCATTGGTTATTTTAGTGGCACGATTAGTCATAACAAGGATTTTGCCACTATTCTGAAACCGCTAGAAAAAATTTTGGAAACTTATCCGCAAGTTAAATTGTATCTAGCTGGACATTTGGATGTAGAAAATGTTTTTGTCAAAAAATATTTATCTCAAATTAAACAACTTCCATTTGTTTCACGGAGAAAACATTTTGAAAATATCGCGCAAGTAGATATTAATTTGGCGCCTTTGGAGATGAATAATCCTTTTTGTGAAGCCAAATCGGAATTGAAATTTTTTGAAGCTGGCATTTTGAAAGTTCCCACAGTAGCCGTTGCCAATCAAACTTTTCGCGAAGCGATAGACGACGGAACGGACGGATTTCTGGCGAAAAACGCGGAAGAATGGTATGAAAAAATTGCTCGTTTAATAGAAAATGATAAATTAAGAAAAGAAATAGGAGAAAAGGCACGAGAAAAAGTTTTGCGTCGTTATCTTACTTATCGCGGGAAAAATGAGGAATATTATCAGTATTTAAAAAGTTGTTTGAAATGAAAAAAGAATTTTTGGTTTATTTTGACAAAAAGGCGGAAAAGTAGTATGCTTCAAAAAGCCCAAAAAATAGTTTTTCGGCTTTATTTTAAGGCAAATCGGGCAATCGCTCCTTAATTTTAATTAAAAGGGAGAGGAAAGTCCGGACATTTGGTTTCAGCATTGACTGAAACAAAGACAGCGGGTAATTCCCGTCTCAACCATACCTGATGCATGGGTTTGGAAGAAGAGGTGCGAACAGAAACGATTATTTTCGCGAGAAAATAATTACCCATTATTTTGATTATCTGATCAAAGTTAAGAGGGTAAGTTTCGCGGTAACGCGGAAATGAAACGGCTAAATCCTTGTCTGAATGCAAGGCCGTATCGCCGACTTTGGTGTCGGCGGGGTGCTGCTTGACTTCGCCAGTAATGGCGAAGCTAGATAAATGATTGCCTTGTCAATGTAAAAACATTGACAAACAGAATCCGGCTTATAGATTTGTCTTAAAACAAAATTGAAAAAATCTATGAAAAAATCAGAATTATTTTTTAGCGCTGTTCAGGTACCGGTAGATTTTCTGATGATAATTTTAGCGGCGATATCCGCTTTTATGGTGCGTGATATTCCGCAAATCTTGGCATTGAAACCCAAGCTTTATTTTTTTCCTTTTGATCAGTATTTAAAAATTATTTTTTTAGTCACTCCGCTTTTCATTTTAATTTATGCCATAGAAGGTCTGTATGATATTCGCGCCACTCGCAAATTATGGCAGGAAGTTCTAAAAGTTTTTTCCGCTACCTCCGTTGCTTTAGTGGCTATTATCGTGGCGATATTTCTGAAGCGGGAATGGTTTTCTTCCCGTTTTATTATTTTAGTCGGTTGGATATTGGCGGTTTTTTTTGTTACTTTTGGTCGGATTTTTTTACGTTCGGTTCAAAAAATTATTTTACAAAAAAAAGGCATTGGTATTCATCGGGTGCTTTTGATTGGTCATAATGGAAAATTAAATCGGTTAGCAAAGATAATTGAAAAAAATCCCAAGGAGGGTTATAAAATAATTGGCCAAACGGAAATGGTGAGTTTGAAAGTTATTAAAAAAATAAAACAAGAAAAAGGAATTGATGAAATAATTGTTTGTGAAAAATCTTTGCCGGAAGACCAAGAGGAGAAATTAATTGATTTTTGCGCCATTAATAATATCGCTTATAAATTCATTCCTACCACTTTGCAAACCTCACGTTTTAAAATGAGTGTTTTTGGCGGTGAGCCGATGATTGAGATTTTACATACTCCGTTAGATGGGTGGGGGAAAATAGCCAAAAGAACTTTTGATTTGGTCGGTTCCGTTTTATTGATTATTCTTTTTTCTCCCGTTATGTTAATTATTAGTTTGCTTATCAAATGGGAGGATCCACGCGGCCCGATTATTTATAAAAATAAACGTATTGGAGGAGACGAAGAAGAAATTGGAGTGTATAAGTTTCGGTATATGCGTTGGAAATATTGTATAGATAAAAAAAATCCTCAATTTAAAGAAGCGTTGGCGTATGAGAAAAAACTTATTCAAGAAAGAAGTATTCGTCAGGGACCGTTGTATAAAATAAAAAATGATCCGCGTAAAACAAGGGTGGGCAGAGTGATTGAAAAATATTCTTTGGATGAATTGCCGCAATTTTTCAATGTATTAAAAGGGGAAATGAGTTTGGTGGGTCCGCGACCGCATCAGAAAAGAGAAGTGGAAAAATATCGTGAATATCATCGTCGCTTATTGACCATTAAACCGGGTATCACAGGAATGGCGCAGATTTCCGGTCGTAGCGATTTGAATTTTGAAGATGAATATCGTCTAGATCTTTATTATATTGAAAACTGGTCTTTATGGTCGGATTTTGTTATTTGTTTGAAAACGGTGGGAGTGATTTTGAAAAAGAGGAATAATTAATGTTTGAACATTATGAGAATTGCTTTGGTTCACGATTATTTAATTCAATTTGGCGGAGCGGAAAGAGTCCTCAAATGTTTCACGGAAATTTTTCCCGACGCGCATATTTACACTTTAATCTATGATGAAGAATTAACACACGGATTTTTCAAAAACAAAAATATTCACACTTCTTTTTTGCAAAAGTTTCCTTTTTCTCGCCGAAAGCATCAAGCTTTTCCTTTATTGATGCTATTGGCGATTGAACAATTTGATTTTTCCGCTTATGACGTGGTTCTTTCCGATTCAGCCAGTTACGCTAAAGGAATTATCACCGGTTCGGATACTTTGCATATTTCTTACATTCATACTCCAACGCGCTATATCTGGGATGATTGCCAAAAATATGTGCGGGATTCTCGTTTTCCTTTTTGGATAAAAAAACTGATTCCGTTGGCGCTCAACTATCTGCGTTTATGGGATCGTTCCGCCGCCGAACGGCCGGATATGATAATTGCTAATTCTCGTTTTGTCGCGCGTCGAATTAAAAAATATTACGATCGCGATTCGGTTGTTGTACATCCGCCGGTAGATACAAAAAAATTTTATATTGAACCGAAATCTTCCGCGCGCGGAAATTATTTTTTGATGGTGGGAAGATTGATTCCTTATAAACGTTATGATATTGTAATTGAAGCTTTTAATCGATTAGGTTGGCCCTTGAAAATTATTGGTCGTGGAACGGAAATGAAAAATTTGCGTCAGCGAGCTAAAGCTAATATTGAATTTTTAGGTAGAGTGAAAGATGAAGATTTACCTCGTTATTACGCTCAATGTCGCGCTTTTATTTTTCCTCAAGAAGAAGATTTTGGAATTGTGGCTATTGAAGCGATGGCGTCTGGTCGGCCAGTTATCGCTTATCGAGGGGGAGATATTCCTGAACATTTAGAAGAAGGAAAAACGGGAATGTTTTTTAACGAGCAAACATCTGAAGCATTAGAAATGGTGTTGAGAAAATTTCGCGAAGAAGATTATGATCCTGATTACATTCGCGCTTGTTCGTTGAAGTTTGACAAGGAAATTTTTAAAAGGAAAATTAAAGAAATAGTGGAGCGAAAATTGGCGGAATTTAAAAAAGAAAAAGAATTTCGTAAATAACGCTAATAAAATTTTACCAATAAATTAAGTAAAAATTTTTTATGGAGTTGAAAGAATATTTTTTAATTTTTAAGAAACATATTTATCTTTTTTTGATAACGATTCTTTTAATTGTCGCTACGACATTTGCTTTTGTCTTTTGGCGTCCCGCCCAATACGAAACTTCAATGTTGATTAATGTTTCGCGTATTGGTTCTCAACAAACTCAAGCTTATCAGTTTGATGAATTTTATCGTTTACAAGCCGATGAGCGATTCGCTGAAACAATTGTTCGCTGGATCGCTTCTCCTCGTTTTCAAGAAGATGTTTGTAGCGAATTAGGAAAAGTTCCTTGTTTTTTTGACTTAAAAGGGAAAAGACTTTCTTCACAAGTGATAGAAGTTTCTTTTAAATCATTTTCTAAAGAAAATTCCACGCCTTTAGCAAAAATTGTTTTTACTAAATTAAATCAAGAAACCGCTCGTTTAAATGAACAGCAAAAAAGTTTTACTTGGTTTAAATTAATGGATACCGAACCGGTAACGCGCGAAAGCAATTGGGGGTGGAAAAAATTGTTTTTTGCTTCATCTGCCGTGGGAATTTTTTTGGGATTTTGGGTGGTATTGGGGCGACATTATTGGGAAAAAAAGAAAAATAAATAGAATTTTTGATCCAAAATTTCATTTGACAAATACTACATTACTATATAGTAATGTAGTATTTGCATAAAATAAAAATTATTTGTCGGTAAAAGATAACGAGTTAGTATTTTACTAATTAAAGATCTCTAACTTTTTTATATTATGATCATCGGAATAGACGCTCGTTGTTTGGGGGAAGAAAAAAAAACTGGAGTGGAGGAATACGCCTCCAGTTTGTTGAAGGAATTGTTTGAACAAGATCGAAAAAACGAATATATCCTTTTTTTCAATTCTTTCAAGGAACCAGCAGCTGATTTTAATTGGTTGAAAAAATATCCGCGAGTAAAAATAAAACGGTTTCACTTTCCCAATAAACTTATTAATTTTCTTTTTTGGTTTTTTCACTTTCCGCGCGTGGATAAAATGTTAGGCGGAACGGATATTTTTTTCGCTCCTAATTTTAATTTTCTTTCTGTTTCCGCTAAAACTAAATTTATTTTAACGGTTCACGATTTTTCTTTTGAACGTTTTCCGGAGACTTTTTCCATCAAACGGCGCTTGTGGCATTGGTTTATCGCTCCTCGCCGATTACTTCGGCGCGCGGATAAAATTATTGCTGTTTCCCATTCTACGCGGGAAGATGTGGAAATTTTTTACAAAATCCCAAAAAATAAAATAAAAGTGATTTATCACGGAACGAATATTGGCGCGGAAAATTCAGAAACTGATGTCGCGCGACTAGCGACAATGAAGAAAAAATACGCTTTGCCAAAAAAATTTATTCTTTTTTTAGGAACGATTGAGCCGAGAAAAAATATCATCGGTTTGATTAAAGCCTATAATTTATTGCGCGCTTGGAGACAAAAAAAAGAAAAAATAAATTTGTCGGAAGAAATTAAATTGGTGATCGCTGGAAAAAAAGGATGGAAATGGAAAGAAACAATGAAAGAAATTGAAAAATCTCCTTTTAGGGAAGATATTATTCTCACTGATTTTGTCGCTGACGAAGACAAGAAATTTCTTTATCAAAAAGCTTCTTTTTTTGTTTATCCCTCGTTTTACGAAGGTTTTGGTTTGCCGTCTTTAGAAGCGATGCGTTGTGGTGTGCCGGTGATAGTTTCGCATAATTCTTCTTTTCCGGAAGTGGTGGGAAATGCGGGAATTATGATAGATCCTAATCGTCCAAATGAAATTTTTATGGCAATGAAAGAATTATTAGAAAATAAAAGTTGGTCAACAGAACTTAGAGAAAAGGGATTTCAACGCGCGCGAAAATTTTCTTGGCAAAAAGCGGCATCGGAGTTTCTAGCGGTTTTAAAAAGTTTATGATTTATTGTTCGTATATTTGTTCCTTTTTTACTTTTTCAAGGACGCGGGGAACGCGCCGAAAATCCCGAAGTAAAGTTTCGCGCATCGTACCATTGTAAAGAGCGGTGGCGGGATGATAGAGAGCGAAAAAGACCAATTTTCCCAATTTGGGAATCTCGCGTCGAAAAGCTAGGCCGTGAGTTTGGGAAATTTTTTTTCCGGGTAAAAATCTTTCTAAACTGTGGCGACCTAAAAGGACGATTAATTTTGGCTGAATGATTTTAATTTGTTCTTTTAACCATGGCCAACACGCTCCAGTTTCTTCCGGAAAGGGATCGCGATTGCCGAGTGGGCGGCATTTAACGATATTGGTGATGTAAATATTCTCGCGCTTCAAGTTTACAGTCGCAAGCATTTCATCCAAAAATTTTCCAGCTGCGCCGACGAACGGACGACCCAATTCGTCTTCTTTTTGTCCTGGACCTTCGCCAATAAACATAATTTCCGCTTCGGCCGAACCTTCTCCAGGAACGACTTGACGGCAAGTTTTTCTCAAAGCGCAACGGGAACAAGCCGTCATTTTTTTGTTTAATTTTTCCACTTGAGTTTGTTTATTCATTGAAGAAAATCAATTTTTATCAGTTCAAATTTATCATTTTCCGTGTTCCAAACCGCGAAAGTGGAAGGATAAATCTCGTTGGTGACATTGCCGGGATTGAGCATTTTACACGAATCAATTGTTTCTTCCCACGGTTTGTGAGTATGCCCATAAAAAACGAAAGCGTATTTTCCCGACGCGCATAATTCTCGTGCGACATTCGGGAAATGAACGAAAGCAATTTTTTTCTTATCAATTTCCGCTTCGCCATAATGCGGAAAAAGCAAAGCGTTTTTGTATTTTTCGCCGGATGTTTTAATGGGTAAATTTTTCAATTGATCATTGTCCATATTGCCCAAAGTGTAGAAAATTTTTCCGGAAAAATTGTCGCAAAGAAAATCTAAAGTTTCCAAAGAAGCCAAGTCGCCGCAACAAACAAGCGTTTTGATTTCTTCCCGCGTGCAGTAATTCAAAACTTTTTTCAGATTGGTAATGTGGTTGTGAACGTCGGAGATAATGGCTGTTTTCATAATTTTTTGTTTGTTATTCTTCTTCTACACAGATGATTTTTTTCGTGATTGCGTCTAATGTTTTATAAGATAAAAATAAAATTAAAAAAGTTAGAAATAAAGTCAGAATCAAAAATAAATATTTAAAAAAAGATGCTTGAGAAACATGATAGAAAAGAGCGTTAGCGATATTTAAAGCGGCTAGTGGAAAAGAATATGCCCATGAAGATAAATAATATTTTAACTGACTAAACATTTTAAAATTAAAGAAAATAAGGAGAGTAAGGAAAAATGAAAAATAATAAAGTATTTTAGAAAAATTATCTAAACTACTTCCATTTAGCTTGAAGTAAGAAATAAAACTAACTGCCGGTACAGCAATTAAAATAAAAAGTGTAGGTAATAATTTTTCTGGCAGAGGTTCATAAAAAAAAACACGATAGAAAAAAATAACTAAAAGAATAGTCCCAAAAAACAATCCAATACTAAAGAAAAACCAGGAAACATCGACTGAAAAATAAGAAGTACCGGAAATGGGGATTAGAATATTACCCATAGCCGGGATAAACCAAGCTGGATTCATATTCTTTATTTTAAATTTTTCGTGACGTATCCAAATACTGACGATTGTTAACGTAAAAAAAAGATGCAATATTGTTCCGGATAGCCAAAACCAATAAGAAACAATTGAATTTAAAGGCAAAAAAGCAATGCTGAAAAGCAAAAGACTAATAGAAAAAGTTGGGAAAAAGTTAATTTTAATAGGATGATTAATTTCTTTTTTTATCTCTTCGGGAAATTTTATTGCTTTCAAAAAATAGAAAAGAGTGATTATTAAGAAAATAAAAAGAGAAGAAAATAAAAAAAATGAAGAAACCTCAATTGGAAATTTGAAGATTTCTTTGGCTTTTTGTAAATTGATGGTAAAACCGACTAATCCTAAAATAACTGAATAAAAAGAAATGGGAAAATTTTTTAATCTCAATGTTTTATTCATAGTGTTTTATAAAAATAAAAGAATTAATGGATAACGTTTAATTGTATTGTGAATATATATTTAAAATGAAACATTGTCAATCAAAGTACACGCGATTTTCTTGACAAGAAGAAATTATTTGTCATAATTTACAATGATGATTTTCTATTGTAAGTATATTAGATAAATTGTAGAAAAACAGATAGGAAGAATTTTGAAAAATAAAATTTAATTCAAAAGCGGGTGTCGTATAGTGGCTATTATATCAGCCTTCCAAGCTGAGGATGAGGGTTCGATTCCCTTCACCCGCTCATTTTTTAATCTTAATAACGACGGCATCGTCAATACCCGAGATTTAGGAATAATGATGAGTAAGTGGCAGTAGTTAATTT
>DYKS01000037.1 GCA_020722485.1 Candidatus Elulimicrobium sp.
CATAAACTTGCCCATCAGTAAAAAACTGGTCACCTAAAAAATTTTCACCCAATGTTGGTTCAACAAATTTCTTTTTATCAAAGTTTAATATCACTCCCGCTTTTTCTAGATTAGAAAATAGAAATTCTCTTTCCGTATCAATATCCGGCGCTATTTTATGCGTGATCAGCCACTTAATACCAATATCCAAACTGACAGTTCCGACATACACGCGCCCGCCGTCCTTTGTTCGCAGATTTGTTTTCCAAAATCGCGCGTGGTGGCGCTCTTTTACATTTTTGGCTGGAGTTTCTTTTTCAAAACCGAAATCGTGAACTTTAGCGTTCCAAAATGAAGGGGTCATTGGCGCAGTCGGATAGTTTTCATTTAAAATCGCCGAATTCGCAAGTTTAGCGACAGAGGCAAAAGTCGCCGGATCGGCTTTATACCAACCTGCTTTTTGCATGGCTTCAAAAAATTTTTGATCGCTTTCGGCAACAACAATAAAACTTAACGGCTCCTGTTTGTTGCCAGTCAGTGTTTCGGTAAAGCGAGAAATATTTTTATCGGCGAACGCGTTTAACGCATCGGTAACGATAACTATGCTGGGCGCTTCTTGATGCGCGATGGGCGGATTATACCGCAGCGCAAAATTAACATAGAAAATGACTTGAGTGAAAATTAAAGAGGCGGTAAAAATTTTTACTTTCCGCGACGCAATAAAAGATGTTGACGGCTTGCGATGATGCAACCATTCCGAAATAGTTATTCCTATTAAAAGCCAAAGCGCGCCTAAAAGATAACCACTCCATACATCGCTAAAAAAATGGACTCCGAGATACAAACGACTTAAACCGATTGCGAGAATAACTACAATTCCAAAAAAGAGCGCGTTAATTTTATATTTCCATTTTTTGAATCGTCTAAATAAAATGTATGTAAGAAAACCGTAAAAAGCGATTGAAATAGTCGCGTGCCCGCTGGGAAATGAAAAAGTGTTTTCAATGTAAAAAGCAACATCGGGCCGCGCGCGATGAAACGCCAATTTACCAAGAGAACAAAAAAATTCGCTTCCGGCAATCGTTATCCAAAAAGGAATTAAATATAATTTTTTCTCCCATAGCCAAAGAATTACGGAAGAAACAATCGCTAGACTTATGACAATTTGCCATTTCCCAAGTAGCGTTATCCAAGTGAAAATTTTTATCAGTTCACTGTTGCGAAAAGCAAATAAAAGATTGGCATTTCTTGTATCCGTTAAAATAATAACATTGGAAGTAAGAATATCTTCAACAACGCCAAAGAACAGAAAAAGAACATACATAAAAGCTATGCCAAATAATGTGAGCGGCAAGCCGGAAAATCTATTTTTGTTTAATCTATTACTGACGAATTTTGAAAGTATTGGATGTTTGGCGATGAAATTTTTGATATCGGGATTGGCGACGAGAGCTTCTTTTATAGACAAAAAAATTGATTTTAAAAAAGCAAAAAACGGCGGCGCGTATTTTAGAAAAATACGAATAACGATAACAGAAACAACGATCGCGAGAACGAACAAGCCAACGCGGTTTGACCAAACCTCAATCGCGTTCAACGCGCCGCCAAAAAAATAACCAAGAAGCAAAAAAGAAATCGCCCAAAGAATACCGCTGATAATATTCCAGAACAGAAAAACTTTTTTATCCATTTGGAAAAGTCCCGCGACAAATGGAATAATGGGCCGAAGTGGGCTGATAAATCGGCCCAAGAAAATACTTTTCTCGCCGTGCTTTTTGAAAAATTGCTTTCCTTTTTCTAAGTGGCTTAATCTGAGTATTTTGTTTTCTTGGCGAAAAAATTTTGTGCCTTTTGTGCCAAAATAATAACTAATGCTGTCTCCAAGTATCGCGCCGATAGCCGAGAACCAAATCAAACCTCTAATATCAAAATATCCTTGCGCGGAAAAGAAACCAAACAACCCAACTAAAATAGCGCCGGGAATAATTAAACCAACAAACGGCAATGCTTCTCCTAAAGAAGCAAATAAAACTATCCAATATCCGAATATTCCAATATGTTCAATTTTTGGTAAAAAATAATTTAAAAAATCCATAATAATGTTTTTTGATTTTCTCAATTAACAGGAAAAAATATCAATATTTTAGTTCCCTTATTTAATTGACTACTTATTTGGATTGATCCTTCGTGCAATTTAACTATTTCTTGAACAATAGAAAGTCCTAGTCCCGCTCCGCCGGACTGTTTAGTGTGAGATTGATCAACCTTATAAAATCTGTCAAAAATATATTTTAAATCATTATTTGAAATACCAATACCGGTATCAACAATTTTTAATTCAATACTATTTTTGTTTTTATTCAAAGAAATGATTACCTCGCCGTCTGGCTTATTGTAGTCAATAGCATTTTTGATCAAATTGGTTAATAATCTTTTCAAATAAGATTCATTGCCCTTTATATATAATTCATCGCTAATTTCACTTTTTAACATAATGCCTTTTTTCTTCGCATATGAGATCATAAATTTAATTTGCTTGCGAACCAACTGGCTAAAATTTATTTTAACAAATTCCACTTTTAGCGAATTATCACTCCGAGCCAAAAAAAGCAAATCATCAACCATGACCGACAAGTAGTTAATTTCTTCAAGTGAATCTAATGTTAATTTTTTGTATCCTTCCTTGTCTTCATCACTAGCCAAAACCATTTCGGCGCCGGTTTTCATTACTGCCAGAGGCGTGCGCAATTCATGGGCGGCGTCAGCCACAAATTTTTTTTGCCGCCAATAAGCCGCTTCAATCGGTTTCAAAGTTTTGCCGGCTAGATAGTAGCTTAATCCCGCAATTAAAACAACAATTAATCCGTCTATGCTAATTAAAATATTTTGCAGTTGATCCTGCGCTTTGTCGATTATCCGTGATTCAATATTGATAGTTTCATTATCCGCTCCTTCGTATTCTAAAGTAGAGCCGATATTTTTTACAAACAAACCAAAAACCGCAAGGCTAAAAATAATGATAATTGCCAATACTCCAGCCGTGTAAAACGCAGTCAATTTTAAACGGGCTTTCAAAAAAGGATTATTCTTGAAATTGGTAACCCACCTCGCGAATTGTTTTGATATATTTTCCATTTTTATCATTTAACTTACGGCGTAATTGCTTGATATAGACATCAACAATATTAGAAAAAGAATCAAAGGCAAAATCCCAACAATGATCAAGTATCTGCTCGCGATTTATCACTCGTCCTTTATTTCTAACTAAATATTCAAGCACTGCAAACTCTTTCAAAGTCAATTTTAATTCTTTTTCGGCTTTTTTAACTGTATGCGTCGCATTATCTATAATAATATCTTGTGCATTTAAAAATTCGGCTACTTTTTCTTTTGGTCGACGCAATAGTGCTCTTATCCGAGCTAATAACTCTTGTAATTCAAAAGGTTTAACCAAATAATCGTCAGCTCCGCTATCCAAACCTTCCACTCGATCATCAAGTTCGCCCCTAGCCGTCAGCATAATAATCGGTAAATTGATATTTTCCTGACGCAAACTTTTACATACTGCAATCCCGTCTTTTTTTGGCAGCATAATATCTAAAATCATTAAATCATATTCGCCAAAGATAGCCCTTTTTTCTCCAGACTCTCCGTTATAAACACAATCAACTGAGTAGCTTTTTTGCTCCAGTGCTTTTTTGATGTAGCCAGCTAATTTTTGATTGTCTTCAACAATGAGAATACGCATATTTTCAGATTATATTCCGCAAATGAATAGTTAATGAATGTTTTATTTTTTAATTAAATTATCAACGCCAACGCCTAAAGCGGTGGCGATTTTTGATAATGTTTCAATGGTTGGATTTGGGTTTGTTCCCGATTCAACATTAACAACAGTATTAAGCGACAAGTCGGCGAGTTTTGAAAGGCGATCTTGCGAAATGCCTTTTGCTTGCCTTATTTTCTTAATATTGTTCGCGATTTTTGATGTGAAATTATTAATTGACATAGTTTTCGTTTGGATATACCATTATAATGTATATGTTAATATGTATCATTTAACTTTAATCTATTATAATGATAATTCAAAAAAATAAATTAGTCAATCAAAATTAGGAAGTTCCTTAGCGTTGCCCGCAAATGGGTTGGGTGGGGCAAGGGCGACTATTCTTTTTCTTTTTTCTTTTCTTAAAACCGCCGCCGCGCCCGCTCTGCGGGCGTTGAAGCAAGCGGGCAAAAAGGA
>DYKS01000006.1 GCA_020722485.1 Candidatus Elulimicrobium sp.
ATTAATTGGGGTTTAGTGGGTTTAGTTGATTTTGATTTAGTGGAAACTTTATTTGGCACTATCCCGGCTTTACAAAAAATTGTGTACGATTTGGTTGGATTGTCCGCTCTTTATGAAATTTACGCTTTGGTGACAAAAAAAATATAGTATTTTTTTGTTTGCACAAAACAAACACTCGTTTTTACTTGTGAGTGTTTGTTATTTTCAAGCTAATTGTTAAACCTGCCGAAGAGCACAGAATTTATTTTTTCTCTTCTAACAAACGCAATATTTTTTCCAACTTATTTTTTTCCAAGTTATCTAACTGTTTCCCTAATTTTTCTATTTCTTCTTTAGTTTTTTTGTCTGTCGCAAAATCCAATTCCATTTTTTTTCGATCTCTATCCCCCGCTCTTCTTTGACTCATTAGAATTATCGGAGCGGCATAGGCCGCCTGAAAACTTAGCATTAGGTTCAAAAAAACAAATGGATAAGGATCCCATTTATTTTTCCACGCGGCAATATTTAAAAAGATCCAAATTGTCAAAAAAACGCTTTGAAAAATTATAAAAGTCCAACTGCCGAGAATTTCCGTTATCTTATCCGCTAATTTTTGACTTAGATTTTTCTGAAAATTATTTTTGAATTTTTTTTCCATTATTTTTTTCTTTCTATTTTTTCCATTTTATTTGGCATCCATTCGCGCAAAACTTCTGGAACAATCACACTGCCATCAGATTGTTGATAATTTTCCAAAATGGCAATAAGCGCGCGAGCAATGGAAATAGCCGTTCCATTTAAAGTATGTAGATATTCTTTTTCTCCGCTAGAACGTTTTAATTTTATATTCAGTCGTCTTGCTTGATAATCGGTTGTATTGGAAGTGGAAGTAATTTCTCCCCAACCGTTTTTGGAAACCATCCAAGCTTCCAGATCATATTTGCGGTAAGCCGGTCCACCCAGATCGCCGGTGCAAATATCAACCACCCGAAAAGGCACGCCCAATTCTTGAAAAATTTCTACTTCAATATTTTTCAATTCCTCATGAATTTTTTCCGAATCTTCCGGTGCGCAATAAACAAACATTTCTACTTTGGAAAATTGGTGCACTCGATAAAGACCAGAAGAATGACGTCCATAAGATCCGGCTTCTGTGCGAAAACAATGAGAAAAAGCGACATATTTCAATGGCAATTTTTCTTCGAGAATCGTTTCCTCCATGTGATAACCTCCCATAGTGATTTCCGCCGTTCCTACTAAGCTCAAATCAGAATTTTCCACTGAATAAATCTGTGTTTCTTTCCCTCGAGGATTAAAACCAACTCCGCTTAAAACCTTATCTCGCGCTAAATCAGGCGTAGTAAAAGGTGTAAACCCTTTTTCCAATAATTTGCGAAAAGCAAACTGAATTAATGCCATTTCTAGTAAAACGCTTTCGTTTTTTAGATAATAAAACTTAGAACCGCTCACCTTAGCTGCTCTTTCAAAATCTATTAAATCTAAATTATTCATAATTTCTTCGTGAGTGCGCGGAGTAAAATCAAATTGTGGTGGCTTTCCATAACGTTCAATTTCTTTATTTTCTTTGTCAGACTTTCCAATTGGAGAATCGGGATGAGTAAGATTGGGAACTTCTCGAAGAATTTTTTCTTGTTTTTCTAATGTTTTTTTAAATTCTGGTTCTAACTTATCCAATTTTTCTTTTATTTCTTTTCCGCGAGCGATAAGTTCTGTTTTATCTGCAACATTTTGAATTGCCTTAATTAGTTTATTTTTTTCAGCTTGTAAATTTTCAATTTCCGCTAATAGAATCTTTCTTTTTTCATCCAACGCCAAAAGTTCGTCTATATCGCAATGAATATTGCGTTGGACGCAATTCTTCTTAATTTCCTCTTTATGTTTTCTGATAAATTTTATATCTAACATATTTTAGCAATAAATAAATTAATGGCAAAAATCCATTAATTGGAACGTAATTTTTATTTTTTAAATTATATTTATTTTAGGATAACAAAAAAAATTTTTTTTGACAAATTTGCTTTTCTTGTTTTTTTTCTTATTTTGTATATACTTGAAAAAAGTAAGATTTAATAATTAACAAATCAATATGGAAAACACAAATCAACCTATTGTTCATTTAATCACTGACGATGAAGTTAAAGGTAAAGCCAAAGATCTTTTTGAACAAATTAAAAAATCCTCCGGCGAAGTGCCTAAATGGATGCGCGTAATGGCTAATTGCGAAGACACTCTGATAGGATTTTTCACGCTGTTTCAATCAGTTATGGACAACGCGCCAGCCGATAAAAATTTGAAGTGGAAGCTGGCTTATCTGGTTTCCGAGCTTAATGAGTGCAAATTTTGCGTGGGCGTGGCGAAAATGAAACTGCAAGAATTCGGTTTTGGGGAAGAAGATTTTCAGGCAATTGAAAAAACCTTTGACGAGAAGGAGAAAATCGCCGCCCAGTTTGCTCGAGAAACAACTGAAGCTGCTTATAAAATCAATCCAGAAACTATTAAAAAAATGAAAGAAAATTTCACTGATGAACAAATTGTGGAAATAACCGCTGTTATTGGATTGTTTAATTTTGTTAATCGTTTTAACGATGCGTTAAAAATTTTACCGGATGTAAAATAATTCTTAAAATTTATAAATATGTCTCGTAAAAAAACGGAAATCAAAAAGAAAGATGATTTGCGTTTGCCTCCGCATAATATTGACGCCGAGCAATCCGTTCTCGGCTCTTTAATGTTGGATAAAGATGCGATTATTAAAATAGCCGATATTCTTAAAGACGGAGATTTCTACAAAGATGATCATAATTTGATTTACGCTGCTATTTTGGATCTTTATGAAGAGCGAGAACCGGTGGATGTGCTTAGTCTTTCCAATAAACTTAAAGAAAAAAAGAAATTAGAAGCTATTGGCGGGTCTAGTTATTTAGCGTCTCTAATTAACGCGGTTCCGTCATCTTCCCATGTTCTTCATTACGCTAAAGTGGTTCAGAAAAAAGCTCTTCTGCGTCGTTTAATTAATGCCGCTACTGAAGTGGTGGAAATGGGATACCAAGAAAGCGAAGATGTAGAAAAAATTTTAGATGAAGCGGAACAAAAAATTTTTAGCATCTCTCAAAAATATATCAAACAGGATTTTGTTCCCATTAAAGCTATTTTGGAAGAAGCTTTTAATCGCATAGACGAACTGCATAAAAATAAACAAGGATTGCGTGGCGTTCCTTCCTGTTTTCCCGATTTAGACAATATACTTTCCGGCTTTCAAAAATCTGATTTAATTATTCTGGCCGCCCGCCCTTCTATCGGTAAAACCAGTCTTGCTTTAGATTTAGCGCGCAATATCGCTACCAAACATAAAGTGCCCATCGGTATCTTTTCTTTAGAAATGTCTTCCGATCAATTAATTGACAGAATGATTGCTTCTCAAGCAGAAGTGGATCTTTGGCGTTTGCGCACCGGTCATTTGAAGAGCAAGGGAGAAGAAAATGACTTTCAAAAAATTGCCGATGCTATGGGAATTTTAAGTGAAGCGCCGATTTATATTGATGATACTGGTTCGACTAACGTGATGGAAATGCGCACAATGGCGCGACGTTTACAAGCGGAACACCAAATTGGAATGATTATTGTTGACTATTTGCAATTAATGGAAGGTCGTTCTCGCGGGGGTGATAATCGCGTTCAGGAAATTTCCGAAATTTCCCGTTCTTTGAAACAGTTAGCGCGTGAACTTAATGTTCCCATCATTGCTCTCTCTCAACTTTCTCGTCAAGTAGAATCTCGTTCGCCACAAATTCCTAAGCTTTCCGATTTGCGAGAATCTGGATCTATTGAGCAAGATGCCGATGTGGTAATGTTTTTATATCGCGAAGATCGGGAAAAACCGGACACTCCCAATAAAAACATAGTGGAAGTAATTATTGCTAAACATCGCAACGGTCCATTGGGAAAAGTTAAACTCTATTTTGACGAAAAATACACTGCCTTTAAATCTTTGGAAAAAGCGCATGAGCCAGAATTTGAGCAAAGCGGGGGTTTTTAAAAAACCCAGAGTAAAGTAAAAAAGTTCCGAAACCAATTTCGCACGCTAAACATAAAATAATTAATAATAAAAAATCTTATCCGCTGAAATTTTAGCGAAAACTAATTTAAAAAAATATGTCTTCAAACTATCCGAAAACTTTTCAAAAACTGATAGAAAATTTTTCTTCCCTGCCCTCCATCGGACCCAAACTAGCGGAACGGCTGGTTTTTCATTTATTCAAAGAAAAAAAAGAAACGCTCGCCGCGTTTGCCGAGAATTTATCCGCTCTTCAAGATTTAAAAAGTTGCCAAAGATGTTTTAATATCGCTGAAGAAAAATTGTGTGGAATCTGTCAGGATTCTCATCGGGATTCTTCTATCATTTGTGTAGTAGAAAATCCATTAGATGTGATCGCCATTGAAAAAACAGGAATTTACAAAGGAGTTTATCATGTTCTGGGCGGACTTTTAGGTTCCGCGACCGCCAAACAAGAAGAAAACTTAAAAATTAAAGAATTATTGGCAAGAATTAAAAAAGAAAATATTCAAGAAGTAATCATCGCTACCAATCCTACTACCGAAGGCGATTTAACGGCATTATATTTAAAAAGAAAATTACAGTCTTTCTCAATAAAAATTACCCGTTTAGGACGCGGACTTTCCACTGGTGGCGATATTGAATATGCCGATGAAATTACCCTCTCGTCTTCTATTAGTCATCGGCAAGAAATTTAATCCGCTATTATTGAAAGTATTTTATCGTTAGTAAAATTTTTAATTTTTTTATCACAAACTACTTCTTTTTCAGTTTATAATTATAAATACTTACCAAAAGCGCGGAAGCAATGAAAATGGAAGAATAAGTTCCAAAAAAAACTCCAATTGCCAAAGCTACCGCAAAATAATGGATACTCTCTCCTCCATAAAGAATAATTGCCAAAAGCACGACAATCACCGTCAAAGAAGTATTGATAGAACGCGCTAATGTTTCATTAATAGAATGATTGGCTACAGTTTCAAAATTTTCTTTTTCCCGAGAATGCAAAATATTTTCCCTGATTCGATCATAGACAACGATAGTGTCATTGATAGAATAACCCAAAATAGTGAGCAAAGCGGCTATAAAAGAAATGTCCACCTCCACTTGCCAAAACGCTCCCAAAAGCGCGAAAAAACCGATAGTGATTATAATATCATGAATCAAAGCAATAATAGCGCTAATGCCGTATTGCCAAGAAGGCAAAGGATAAGAAATTTGACGAAAAGCCCAAGTAATATAAAGAACAATAGCGATAACAGACAGAAAAACAGCTTTAAAAGAATTGTTTTTTAATTGATTAGAGACTGAAGCACCAATAAAATCAACTCGTACTAAAAAAACTTCATTGCCAAACTCTTTTAATTTTTCTAAAACTTTTTCGTTTGTTTGTTCATCAGAAGCAATATAACGTAAAATAACTGATTTTTCCCCTGACATTTGAACAGTTAAACTTTTTAGATTAAGTTCTTTTAATTTTTCTTCTATTGCTTCTCGCGTTGGAACAAAAAAGCTTTTTTCTACTTCTTCTTTCGTTTTTTCCTCTTCCGTTGGTTGAATTTTTTCTTCTGTTTTTTCAAAACGAACTTCCATCAAAGTTCCACCACGAAAATCAATTCCTGTTTTTAATCCCCATTTTGCCAATGAAAATAAACTCAAAAAAATTAAAAAAGAGGAAAAAATATAAGCATATTTTCTTTTTTGAATGATGGGTAACATAATTAAAAATAAATTATCTTTTGATTACTAACCAAATTCTTTTTTCTAACCAATCGCTCATCAACAAAAAATTCAAGATACTTTTCGTTAAAACAATTGCTGTAAACATAGAAACTAATACTCCAATGATAAGAATTACCGCGAATCCCTGAACGAAACCACTGCTAAACCAAATTAAAATCAAGGAAGTAAGAATAGTGGATAAATTACCGTCGCGAATACTCGGCCAAGCCCGTTTGAATCCCGTATCCAATGCGCTTTTCAAATTTTTTCCTTTTCTTAATTCTTCTTTTATTCGCTCAAAAATTAAAACATTGGCATCCACCGCCATTCCCACTGAAAGAACAAAACCAGCAATACCAGAAAGCGTCAATGTTATTGGCCATGGAGAAAGAAAGCCGGATAATTTAAAAATAGACACCATCATTCCAGCATAAAGCAATAAAGCCAAAGAAGCAACGAAACCAAGAAAGCGATAATATAAAAGCATAAAAATAATCACTGAAAATAAACCAATTACGCCTGCTCGCAATCCAGTTTTCAAAGACTGAGCTCCCAGAGACGCTTCCACGCTTTGTTGAGAAACCAATTCAATAGGCACCGGTAAAGCCCCTTCATTTAAACGACGTTTTAATTCATTAGCTTCTTCTATAGAAAAATTTCCAGTAATTACCGCTTCGCCATTATTAATTTCTGTCTGTACTACAGGAGCGCTAATAATTTTTCCGTCCAAATAAATAGCAATAGTTTTACCCACATTTCTCTTGGTCAATTCGGCGAATAAAGCAGTTCCTTCCGAATCAAATTTCAAGGAAACTTGTGGTTCGCTTAAACCTTGAGATTGAAAAATAACTTCCGCGTTTTTTAAATTTTTACCGGTCAATCCGGTGGCTTTATATTTCAAATCCGGAAGCATATCGGCAGTGACTTTGGTGAATAAAATATGCTCCCCTCGCACTTCGCGTTCATCACCTTCTCCTCGTTCTTCAATTTTCTTGATAATATGCCAACCAAATTGAGTTTCCACTAACTCTGGATAAATTTCTCCGTTTTTAAATTCGTTATTAAATAAAACGGCTTCAAATTCCGGAACAAATTTGCCTTTTTTAGAAAAATCCAAATCCCCTCCTTTTTCTCGAGAACCGGGATCTTGGCTGTTGTTTTTGGCAGCTTCTTCAAAATTTTCTCCGGCCAAAACTTTGGCCAAAATTGCTTGAGCATTTTTCAGAGATTGTTCATTGAGATTTTTTATAACCGGATTGTTTTTTAATTCTTCTTCGGACACTTCTTCTTTAAATTCCAAAAAAGGAGTGTCTTTGATAGTTTTCTTGGCTTCTTCCATATTCTTTATTCCGGGCAATTCCACAATTACTCGGTTTTCTCCTCCAGAAAAAGAAGTCTGCACCAATGGTTCTCCAATTCCAAAAGCATTAACTCTTCTTTCCACTAAATCCTGAATCGCTTGCATAGCTTCTTCTTTTTTATCTTCAGGAATCGCGGAAGTATCCGCTTTATATTCCAAATGGATTCCTCCTTGCAAATCCAATCCTAAATTTATTTTCAAGCTGTTTATTTTTTGATAAAGAAACGGAAAAAAACTCACCGTTGGCGGATAAGAAAGAACCAAAATCAAAACAGCAAGCAAAACAACGGCGGAAAATTTAAGTTTTATTTTGTCAGATATTTTCATAAAGTGAATTTGTTTTTAACGATAAAGCGGAAAGAGGCGACATAAAGTTTTCACTTCTTCGCGAATTTTTGTCAGTTTGCGAGAATCTCTATAATTTTCTATTGCTCGGTTTATCCAATCGGCGATTTTTCTAATTTCTTTTTCCTTCATTTTGCGAGTGGTAATGGCGGAAACGCCAATACGAATACCACTGGGATCCAACGGCTTGCGCTTATCGTCGGGAATGACATTTTTATTAACTGAAATTCCAATTTTGTCCAAAGCGATTTCCGCCTCTCGCCCACTCACTCCTTTGCTTCCGAAAACATCCAGCAAAAGCATATGATTATCCGTGCCTCCGAACATAATTTTAAAACCGTATTTTTTTAATTCTTGTTCTAAAACTTTGGCGTTTTTTAAAATTTGTCGCGCGTATTTACGAAAATCGTTTTTTTGAGCTTCACCCAATGCTACCGCCAAAGCGGCAATCGTGTTTATATGCGGTCCACCCTGAAATCCGGGAAAAACAGCTTTATCAATCGCGGTGGCAAATTTCTTTTTGCACATAATCATTCCTCCACGAGGGCCGCGCAAAGTTTTGTGAGTCGTTGTGGTAATAATATCAAAATAAGGAACGGGATTTTCAATCGCCTTGCCAGCGATTAAACCCGCAATATGAGCGATATCTATCATTGTTATCGCGCCCACTTTCTTGGCGATGGTTTGGAATTTCCGATAATCCAGCTGACGGGTATAAGCGGAAAAACCAGCTAAAATCAATTTTGGCTTTTCCTGAATGGCCATTTTTTCCAATTCCCGGTAATTTATTTTACCGTCCGCGCCGGTTTTGTAACGGACAAAATTATATATTTTAGCGGAAAATGTCACCGGATGCCCATGTGTCAAATGTCCGCCGTGCGACAAATCCATTCCCAACACTTTGTCGCCCGGTTTCAAAACTGCGCTGTAAGCGATCATATTAGCCGGCGCGCCCGAAAGTGGTTGGACATTGACATGTTCCGCTCCGAAAAGTTTTTTGGCTCTCTTAATCGCCAAAGATTCTACCGCGTCAGCAAATTCTTGCCCGCCATAATAACGATGACCGGGATAACCTTCCGAATATTTATTAGTAAAGACATTTCCTAGAGCTTCTAACACCGCACGAGAAACATAATTTTCCGAAGCAATCATTTCTAAACCTTCCTCTTGTCTTTTTTCTTCGTTTTTGATAATCCGATAAACTTTTAAATCTTCTCGTTTTAAATTTTTCACAATTGTTAATTTCTTAATGTCTAATTTGTAAAATTTATTAACTTTATTTATATTAAAATCATTTTTTCAAATATTCCGCAAGCGCTTTTTTATAACTGCGCAACGGATTTAACTTTGTATTGATTAAAACAGAAAAATACGGCCGCTGAGCCGGTCGAGCAAACTCGGAACCGCTTACTGGCTCAATTTTTACTTTTTTCAATTTTGCTTGCATGTATAATTCCTCCACTGCCTCATACCAAGTGCATGGATCACTATTGACAATATGATAAATTCCAAAATCTTTTTTTGCTTCAATTATTTCTTTGGTTTTTTTCGCCAAATCCGGAGCATAAGTGAAACAGCTAGTTTCTTCGTCCACTACTTTTACGGTTTTATTTTTTTTTCCTATTTCCAACATTACATCAAAGAAACTTCTTTTAGCAGTTTTCGCTTTTGCTGGCGCTCCAAAAAGTTTGGAAAGGCGGATAAGATAATATTTTCCGCCTGCTTTTCGCACCGCTTTTTCTCCCGCCAGTTTCGTTTTCCCGTATTTATTAACTGGCGCCGGTTCGTCTTCTTCTCTAAACCCAATCTCCGGAATAAAATCTTTATGCAAAGCGCAAGTGGCGCAAATATGCGTGCAACCTTCCGGCTCAATAATTTCCGGCATTTTCTTTCCAAAGACATAATCGCTGGAATAATGAACAAAAATTGCGTCAATTTTTTTAGCGATTGTCGCTAAATATCCGGGCGCTTTTCCGTTAATCGCTAGGGCTTTTTTAAGTTCGCTTTCATCTTCTTCGCACTTGTCCACCGCATTGTAAGCCGCCGCGTTGAGAATTATCTTCGGTTTCAGTTCGCTGATTTTTCGCGCGCTTTCCTTTCGGTCAGTAATATCAATCTCGTCTCTATCCCAACCAAAAACCGCGTATTTTTTGTCTTTTTGAAAAACGCGAACCAATTCCTGTCCTAGCATTCCTTTGGCTCCTAAAATTAAAACCTTATTTTTCACCATTTCGTTTATTCTCGCGTAAATAAAATCCTTTTTATCGGCGCGAAATTATTGTTTTAAAACTTGCGCAAAATTAACAATACTCTTAAATTAACGAAATTTTTTGTTTTTGTCAAAAGAATGTAGCCCGCTTACTCGCGTGAAAAAGCAAATAAAAAACCGTCGTTTAAAAGCGGCAACTTTTGCTTATTTGATTATCGTTTCCAAATATTTCTTCGCTCGCAATTGTTCCGCGAAAGAATTTTCCAACTCCAAGCTAACAAATTCCGGTAAATAGCGAAAATATTTTTTTAAATAATCCAATTCTTTTAAATCGTTAAAATAATGATTGTCATAATAACCTTTCCACTCGGGATACATTGGATTATTATAAACTCCTGATTCTTTTCTGATAGCGGAAATATGACCACAACCAATTTTGTATTTTTTAACTTTTTCTTCAAATCCGGCGTAATAAGGACAAGCGGTTAAATTGGCATTTTCCCAATGGGAGAAATCAACGCAAATTCCGCCGAATTTTTTTAATTCTTCTTCGCTTGGAATAATTTCTGTGTTCTCAATAAAAATAATCGAAAAATATTTGCTTAAATCGTATTCTAATAGATGTTGAGGAAAAGGATGATGGTTGAAAACTTTTGTTTTGTAACGACGCAATAAATATTCCATTTCCAAAGAATCCACATCAGAACGCAAATGGACGTGAGGAATATTTTTCACAGGCGAACGATCCAACAATCCATACAATTCCTTTCTCTCTTCTTTTTTTAAACCGGTCAAAAAAAGAGCGATTTCTGTAATTTTCAATGCTTTAGTTTCTTTAATTTTCCCGCGCCAATCAGATCCTGGCGTCGTGGTTAAACCCAATAAAAATTTTTTTGTCATATTCGCGCAAAAATTTGTTGCTTTAATTTTTTATTAAATCAATCAGCTAAAATCTTTTTATATTCTTCATAATCCTCAATGTAATCCGATCGGTCGGGAGCATAATTGGTGGAAGATAAAGCAAGTAAAATTGCATCTGCGGAAAAATCTTTAAAATGATGCCAAACATAATTGCCAACATAGAGAGCCGATGTCGGTCCCTCCATTTTAATTTCTTCTAATCCATTACCTCTGTCAATCACGGCAACACAGGTCCCGCTTTGTAAAATAAAAAATTCTTTTTCTACCTTGTGGCAATGCGCGCCAGTCGCGCCGATTGGTTGGGTAATAAAATAAATTCTTTTTACTTCAAAATCAACATAATCTTTCAATTCCACCGGACTCATCACGAAGTTAGAGGCTTGAATTTTTTTTATTTCTAATTGTTTAAAATTGGATTTTTTCATAAAATTGATTTTTATCCAAACTTTTTTATTTTTTAATAGCGGAAATTTGTATGTTATACAAATTTATTTCCAACGATTAAAATTTTTTACTTCGCTCTCTCTTGCGGTTTGTCAGTTTTTTTAACATAATCTTCCATCCATTTATTCATTTCGTCTTTCTTTTTCCATAAATCTCCCACCCATTCTTTATTGTTTAAATACCATTCTACGGTTTCACGCAATCCTTGTTCAAATTTTTCCCGCGGATAATCTGGCTTCCAGCCCAATGCCATAATTTTGGACGCGTCAATAGCGTATCGGCGATCGTGCCCCGGCCGATCAGTAACGTATTCAATCATTTCTTCTCCTTTACCTAAAATTTTCAAAATCATTTTGGTAATTTCTAAGTTGTTTCTTTCGTTATTAGAACCAATATTATAAACCTCTCCGGGAATTCCTTCGCGCAAAAGCAAGTCCAACGCTTTAACATGGTCGCGCACATAAATCCAATCGCGCACATTTAAACCATCGCCATAAACCGGAATTTTTTCGCCTTTTAAAAGTTTAAAAATAAAAAAGGGAATTAATTTTTCCGGAAATTGATAAGGTCCATAATTGTTAGAACAATGAGTGACAATCACCGGCGTTTTGTGAGTTACGAAATAAGCATGACACATCAAATCTCCGCCGGCTTTGGCGGCGGCGTAAGGCATATTGGGCATTATGGGCGTGTCTTCCGTGAACATTCTTTCATCCTCCAATTCTAACGCACCATAAACTTCATCAGTGGAAACATTAACGAATTTTTCAAGATTATTAAAACGCACCGCATCCAAAATCATCTGCACACCCAAAGTATTGCTCAAAACGAAATCCTTGCTACCTCCGTGAATAGAACGATCCACGTGCGTTTCCGCCGCGAAATTGATAACGTGCGTGATATTGTTTTCTTGAATAACTTGATTCAACTTTTCCAAATCCACGATATCGCCTTGAACAAATTTATAGTTTGGATTATTTTCAATATGCTTATGATTTCCTAAATTGCCGGCGTAAGTCAATTTGTCGTAATTGACGATTTTCAAATCCGGATATTTTTCCAGCATATAGTGGATAAAATTGGAACCGATAAATCCCGCTCCCCCGCAAACCAAAAGGTTCGTTGGTTCATTTTTTGAATTTTTAACTTCGTTTTTCGTCATATTTTTTGTTTAAATTTTTAATTTTCTGTCAATAAAATTTTGGCAGAAATTTTTTTCATTTTAATTATTTAATTTATTAATTCAATTTTATTTTTTTAAAATAACATATTTATTGAATAAAAGCAAAACGCTCTTTTCCGTTAGAACTAAAAAGAGCGTTTTTGATTTTTTGAAAATAATTGGAAAATTTTATTTCTGAAAAATTTTGTCTCTATCCAAAACTTCTTCCCATTGCTTCTCTATACTATCAGAAAATTTGATTTTTATTTTCACTGGCAGTTCCTTTATTCCGGCTTGTTTGTGAATTAATAATCGATAATCATTAACAACAGAAGCAGGTAAATCATAAACTAATTCCACAGTTTTGCTTTTGCCAATAGGCGTCTTTACGATAGCGCCGAAATATTTTTTGCCGAATTCATTGCTATATTGAATCGGGCCATCCACGTTTTTCCACTCCAAAAGCCAAGAATTTTCTGGAACATAAACTCGTAAATAAGTAAAATAATTATTGGTCATCCAGTCTTTTTGTTTAGCGGTGTGGTTGTAAGTTATTTTCAAAACTGCGCGCGGTTTTTCTTGACTTAAATCAACTGTGTATTCTGCGCTTCGCTTTACATAGTAATCACTTTTCCATGCGCCTAAATTAGCATCCACCATCGCCAGATAATCTTGTTTCCATTCCTTTTCCATTTCTCCGCTCCATCCAACTTGATTGGCTAAATTTTGCAATTCTTCTTCGGTAAAATACAATTGAATGTTTTTTCTATCCAAATCATCTAAAAAAATTTCCACTAATCTAATTTTTTCAGAAACATCTAACGCTGAAATTTTACGAATTATGGCGCGAAATAATTCATTCATTATCGCTTTTCGATCTTTAGCAGCGATTCCCTGTCCGAGAAATCCTTGTTCTACTTGATGCTCTAAACTAATAATCGCGTTATCTTTATCATAAACTCCGGGATAACCTTCTAAACTTACCGGACCAGTAGTCGCTAATACCGATTCTAAAATATTTGTTGTAATAGCTATAACTCCGTCAAATTTTTCCTCTCCGCCACCTTGATAATAAAAATTCACCGCTTGACTGGCATTAGTCGGAAAATCGGGCGAATAATTTGAATCTCTCAATTTCCAAGATTTAATTCGCAACGCCTGCTCCATTGGATATGGCGGTTTAATTCCTTCCGGAATGCGCGCGTCAAAATTACCAGTATCGTGAATATCAAAAGAAATTATCCGTCGATCCTTGATTTTTAAAATACCAAAAGAACCGATAAACCCGCCGCCGGGACGCAACTCTAAATTATTTTGCAAAAGAATTAAAAAAACTTTTTCTTCTCCGTCTTTACGTAAAAATTTTTGAAAGAAAACATTGGCAATCCGCAATTTGTCTTTTTTTTCTTGAGAAACTGGCAAAATTTTTACGGCGGAATCTAGCGAATTCGTATTACCATAATAAATATTCCAATAAACAAACCAGCCAGACAAAAAAAACACTGCTAACACCCAAAATATAATCCAAAATTTTAACGAATGTTTTTTCCTCATAAAAATTGAAAATTAGAAATTCTACAATTTTACAATTCCCCTCTCAATAATTGATTTAATCTTTTTTTGATTTCTTCTTTGCTAGGTTCTTTGTGTTCCTTATGTTCCGTGTTTTCAGCTGAAATCATTGGCGCTTGAATATCTAAAGCGGGAGAAGTTTCTTCATCCGGTAAAAAAATTTCTTCTCCGATTGGAAGTCCAATTGGAAGATTGGATGGAGGAGAAGCTTTTTTGGAAACGGAAAAATTTTTTTTCTCGGTAGCGGGAAATGAAGCGGGAATAGAGATTTCTTTCTCTATTTTTTTCGCTAAAACGTGGCGAGCATCTTCACGAGAAAGAGGAATTTTAGGAAAAGCAAAATGAAAATCAAGTGTTTTTTTCCGTATGAAAGTTTTCCGACGCAAAAAATTTTCCAGCGCCACTAGTAAAAATTGCACCGCCAGAGCCACAGATGTTCCTCCTAAAAAAGAAAAAATCAGCCAATTGTTCCAACGGTTTTCTTTGGCGACAATTGCCGCGTCCGTAATTCTTAAAGTTAATTCTTTTTTAGGATCGTAATAACGAGTCGCGACTTCAATTAATGTAGCGGCCGTTCGACGAGAAAGTAAAGTGGCGCGGTCGGCTTTTTTATCCGTTACGGAAATTTCCAAATTTATTCCTTTTTCCGTTGCCTTCATTTTTTTGTTCCAAAGTTTTTTCTGTTCATCAGAAGAATATTTTTCCCAATTCTCTTTTGTTTCTGGATATTCCTCTGTCATCTTTTCGCGCAAAAATAAAGTGCCAGCCAATTTAGCCAAATTTTCTGTTGCCGTTTGAGTAGGGAAATCCGAACGCGAAGGAAAAAGCGTTACCGTTGTATAAGCGCGATAAAAAGAAAAATAATCAGATGATCCAATCAAAAAAGCAATTACAAAAATAAATTCCAAAAGAAAAAAATAAATATCCAATTTCAGTTTTTTGAAAAATCTTAACATTTCTTTGCTTTTAAAATATCCGCGTAAACTTTTAAAGTTTTTTGAGCGATAGAATCCCAACTAAATTTTTCGGTGACGCGACGACGAGAGTTTTCTCCCATTTTTTTGGCTTCTTCCGGTCGATTGATAATGTAAGCCAATTTATCTCGCAAATCATCAACATTTTTACAGCGAAAAGTATAGCCAGTATCTTCAATCGCTTCCAAATTTTCTTTAATATCGCTAACTAAAACAGGCAAACCGTAACCCATCGCTTCCAAAAGCGCCAGTGAAAGTCCTTCTGCTTCCGAAGGTTGCACGAAAACATAACTATTAGCGAAAATTTGTTCTAGATTTTTCCCAGTTTGATTGCCTGTAAAAATAATATTTTCCCTTCCCTGACTAATAGTTTTAAGGTATTTCACGTAATCGTCGGTATGAAATCCATCGCCAGCAATTACCAGTTTGAAATTATTGGGAACTTTATTGGTGTCCTCTAGTTGCTTAAAGGCCTCAATTAAATAATGGATTCCTTTGTGTTTGACTAAACGACTTACGGACAAAATATATTTTTTTTCTTTCAAATTCCAGATAGCTAATTTTTCCGATCCAACGGGAAAATCTTTAATTGGCGAACCGTTGGGAATTACCTCCGCTTCAATTCCGTATTTCTCTTTAGCGTAATTGCCTAAAACGCGACTGACAACAATAGTGCGGTCGGGAACTTTACAACTTACCCATTCTCCTATTCGCAAATAAGCGCGAGCTAAAAATCCCCATTTTTGATGATAATAATCCTGACAATGAAAAGTAGACACAACCGCTGTTTTTCTTTTTAGCCATTTAACTATCCAAAGCAAAGAAGACGGACCAATGGATTGATAATGAATTACATCGTAGTTGTGAAAAAGAGCATGCAAAGTCGCCAAAAAAGTATGGCTGATAGCATCTAAATTTTTAGTAGAAATTGTAGGCAAGTGAATAATATTCACACCTTTGTATTTCTTTAAGTTTTTATCGATATAATTGTTTCTCGCGTAAACAAAAACCTGATGCCCCGCGCGCGCTATCCTCACCGCTAATTCTTCTGTGTGTTTCTCCACTCCTCCGAATTGAGCTGGAATTCCTTTTTGTCCGATAAAAGCTATTTTCATACTTTTTCGTTTAATAATTTCGTCGCAAAAAAATTAGAATATTTTTATAATTTCGGAAAAATCGCCACTGCCGTTTTCCCAGTAACGAGTATCGGTTTGAACGTTAAAACCTTTCCAAATTGTCTCTGAAAAATTTTCCCTTTGTATTCGCGCGATACCCCAACGACCATTGTTATGAATGCGAGAATTACCAATGTCAATAATTCCCGGTTTTCCATAAGCGTTAATTTCAATTCCTTCTCTTTTATTTTGGCGATAAGTATTTTTTTTGCTCCAAATTTGAGAATTATCCAAAACCAATTTCAAACCGCTTTTTTCGTTTTTCTTAAAAATGTTTTTGTAAAGCCAAACTTTGCTTCCTTCTTGAAAAATTGCTCCGTCTCCTTCATTGTTCTGAATTAAACTTTCCGTTACGGATAATTTTCTTTTTTCCGAATAAATACCAGCGCGCCCATTATTTTCAATGATAGTTTTGGAAATACTAACCAGATACCTTTTATTAGTTTGAGACTCTTCAATATAAATTCCGTCTTTGCGATTATTAACGACACGGCAATCAACAATGGAAACCTTTTTGTTTTCTTGAATATAGATTCCGTGTTCACCTTTTTCCACAGTTACTCCGTCCAAGCGAGTTTGATCTTTCATACTGACGGTTGGGTTGTCATCATCGTCGGCTTTAATTATCACTTTATCCCGATTATCTCCATAAACTTGAACTCCTTTGGGAATAACGATATTTTCTCGATAAACGCCATCGGCGATATGCACTTCGGTATTTTCTTTCGCTTGAGAAAGCGCTTGAGAAATTGTTTGGTAGGGATGCGCGACTGACCCATCTTGCGTGAAGCTGGAATTACAATCCACGTAAATTTTTTTACTTTCTTCGGCGCGAGAAAAAAATGGCGCCAAAAAAACAGCTAACAACAGAACAGTTCCTGTCATAGCTAACTTCCAATTTTGAGAAACTTTTCCAATTTTTTTCATTGTTTTAAAAATTTAAAAAATTAAAATTTTAACTTTTGACTCTACCAAAAAAAACTTATTTTGTCAATAATTGGAAAATTTTTTCCAAAGTCGCGCCATATTGTTTGGCGTTATATTTTTCTCGCGCCGCTTGGCGAATTTTTTCCTCGTCAAATTTAATTTCACCACGAGAAATTTTTTCAATTGTTTCTTTTAGTTCTTCTTCATTTTCAGCTAAAAAACCATTAAAACCATTTTGAATAATTTCCGAATAAGCGCCGCTTTTAAAACCTAAAAATGGCTTACCGGCGGTAATTGCTTCCAACGCCACTAACCCGAAAGTTTCTGGCAAACGGGATCCGGAAATAATAAATCCAGAGTTTTTAATGTATTCTTCCAATTTTTTTGTGTCTAAAAATCCTAGATATTTTACATTTTTTCGCCCCTCAACATTCAAATCATCTTCCACTGATCCAGCCAAATATAATTGAAAAACATTCATATTTTCAAAAATATTCATTAGCCAATCCACGCCTTTCGCCCGAGAAATTCTTCCTAAATACAAACCATATTTTCCCCTCCCGTCATTTACTACATTACTATATAGTAATGTAGTATCTGCAAAATTATTTTTAGGTTCAGTTTGCGAAAAAAAACTAAAATGCGGCAAAACTTTAATTTTCTTTTTATCAATTCCCCACTGAACCAAAATATTTTTTACGAACTCGCTCGGCGCGATATATAAATCAATATTTTTTTCATAAGTCTTTAAAATTTTATTGTGCCAATACATTTCCAACATCGCTAAAAAACTTTTTAAATAAGAATTTTTGACACATTTGTCTCGCAAACATTGCCAATATTTTCCTTCCTTGCAACCTTGATAAATTTTCCCGTTTAAATATAAATTATAATTAGGATTCACCAGTTTATAATCATGCACTGTAATTACAATCGGCAAATTTCTTTTTTTGATTTCAAAAAGAATTATCGGAGAAAGTTGATGATAAATGTTGTGAATATGAACTAAATCCGGCTGAAAATCATCTAAAATTTTATTAATTTTTCTTTTAGCTTCTATAGAATAAAACATTCTGCCAATGCCTTTTACTTTTTCCCAAAAAGAATAAGTGGAAGTATAACCCACCGGAGAAAGAAAATATTTTTCCCACTCGCTTTTTTCGTTTCGCGGATGCGCCATAGAGAAAACCGCCGTTTTGTGCCCGCGGCTTTCCAATAACTGAACGACATCTAAAAAATGCTTGTCCGCTCCGCCTTGAGGAAAATAAAATTTATTGATTTCTAAAATTTTCATAGATTAAAATTTCATTCCCGCTTTCATAAGCCCCAAATTGAGCCAGAAAAATATTCCCAATAAATTAGTTTCCAGATAAGGTTGAAATTGAAAAATGATTAACTGAAAAATTAAAATGGTTAAAGTGGCAGGCAGAACAAAATTCGTTTGATTAGTCTTAATTTTTTTCCATACTTCTTTGAAGGAAAACCAGACAAACAATCCCAGCGCGCCTAAACCCCAAATTCCGGTTTGCGCAAAAAGCGACAAAAAAGAATTATGCAAACTTCGCGCTTCCACCGCGTCAACATATCCATTCATTTCTATAAAAATTTTTTTCCCCAATCCCATCGCTCTCCAAGGATTTTTCCGATATTCTTTACCAGCCGCTTTCCACGCTATTTCTCGCCAAGCAATGCTGGAATCTTCAAAATTAGAAAGAGAAACCGCTCGTTCTCTCAAAACTTGCGCGCCAGTGGCAAATTCGCGACTGATATTGGAATATGGAACTAGCCAAGATAAATAAAAAACAAATGTTCCCAATGTCACGATTATTAGTAAATAATGAAAAAAAATCTTTTTTAGCGCTATTTTTCTTTCGCGAGAAAGTATAAAAAACAATAAAATTAAAGAGAAAAAAAGACCAATCCACAAATGACGCATCATCGATCCAACAATTCCGATTATCCAAAAAGGAAGCAACAACCAAAACCATCTAGAAAAATTATTTTTTTGAAAAACCAACCAAACCAAAGAAAAAATAAGCGCTAATGAAAGATAATAAGCGTGAGGAAACGCCAAAATTCTAATTCCCGCGGTAGAAAGCGGAGTGTATTCGCTCCACAACCCTTCGCCGCGAACAACGCCGATGAAAATAAAGACAATAATTCCTATCGCTCCTGCCAAAGCGAATTTCAGAAATCGCGCCCAATGCGCTTCTTTATTTAGTAAAAATATAACTACAAAATACAACAACGAATAAAATCCGTAATTTTTCAAACTACTAAAAGCCAGTGAAAAATTTCCGCCCCAAATAATAACGCTTGTCAAAAAATAAATTATTATAACTCCGATAAAAGCAATTAAATAAAAACTTGCTTTATCTTTTTTGAATTTCAAAAAAATTTGGCGAGGAAAAACAAATGAGAAAAAACGAAAAGAAAAAATTTTTCTATTATTTTTTTCTTTGGAAAAATTAGAGTTTTGTTTTAATAAAAAAAATGGTTTTTTAACTTTTCGTGAAAAAAATATTTTTTCAAAAATAATCCCCGCTAAAATCCCCGCTAAAATTATATCCAGTGAATAAAGTTTATATTCATTGCGATCAATAACAATCGGATTTAGAGTAAAAAATCTTTCAAAAATAAAAGTTAGAAAAACAAGAGCATATAATCCGCTTCGAGGATAAAAAAAAGCTATCAAAAAAGCGATTATTATTACCACTAAAAAAAGTGGAAAAATAAAACCAGAGACGAAATTAGCCAGAATAGAAAAAGAAACCAGCGCAACAATAAAAACCGCGCTTATAGTTTCAATATCAAATTTTTTAAATTTTACTTGATTCATTTTTAAAGTTAAAAAAATTAATTTAACTGTAAACTCTACCACATTTCCGAAAAAAAATCAAGCCTCGACTCATTGCTATAAGTCGAGGCTTGTGCGGAAATTATTATTTCTCTATGAGTATGAGGAAACAACATCCGTTATCATTAGAGCAATCTAATCCTATTCCCTTCCCAAAAAAAGAAGGGGGATCAGCAGCCATTTCTGGCACCAAAAGAACATATTTTCCGTTGTTAAATCTAAAATTGAATCTCCTTCCTTTATTTAAATCAATTGCAAATTCGTTTTTTGAACCTGATAAATTCAGGTGTTTAATTCCTTCGTAGGAGTAGAACTCTATATCAGTGGGGACAACCCCACTGATTTTTATAATGGCTTTATTTTTATCAACCACAGCTGAGACACAAGTCCCCTTGGGGGGGAGCTCTGCCTCCGCAAAAGCAAAAGCAGTACTAAAAATAATAAAAACAATCGACAATATCAGTTTCATTATCATTGTAAATCCCTCCTTTTTTTATTCTTTTAATCACTTCATTATCGACTTTTTTAATACGTCTCATCCTACTTTTTCTATCCCATTCTCTAAATATCCCTCCTAATTCCAACCGGACAAATCCGCCGATGGTAGTTAAATCACTAGCGGAGTATCCGTTGTAAGCAGAGGTTATTCCGAATGGAAAGAAAGAGACCCATGGACCAAACATCAGGGCTTCTTTATAGCGAGCTTCTAATTGAGCTCGCAGGCCCGTTAGATCATCCCATCCTTGATAGAATATCCCAAAAGCACCACGCACTTGCCAATCATTATTTATTTTTCTTTGGACAAATGCATTAGCGCCTAAAGTCATCCTATTGGATGGTTTATCTCCACTCCAAGTGGAGTTGATATGACGATCGAGTGCGAACCAGGTTTCACCTGTCACACCCCAAATCCATCTTTCGCTTTCGGCACGTGTATACTCAGTATAAAAACCGAGCTTCACGTTATTTTGACTCATAGAATAGCCCAATTTATTTGAGCCATTCATCTCCTCCCAGGCAAGACGTAGTTTACCTTGCCATTGCCAGGGTTTTCCCCTAGAGGAGATATATTTTAATCCAATTTGGGGACCGATTCCTTTTTCATCCCAAGAATAGGATGAAAGTTTGGAATTCCCCTCCGAATACATTCCATAAATCCCGACCCCGGGGCTCCATCCATCCGCCATTTGGCAGACGTATTTTTTTCGTAACCATGTCATATACTCTCCGTAATAACCATGTCCTTCGGCCAGGTTATTACCCCATATATATGCGCCGACTATCGGCTCATGTTCCACCCCTAATTCTGTTTTCAATTTGGGGATAGTGGCTGTCGGAATTTCGGATATACCTTTCAATGAAGATGATGGTGAAGATATATCAGAAACAACAGGTGCCGCTGGAATAGAAATCTCCTCTGCTGGTCGGCACCAGTTGCCACACAATAAGACCTTTTTTAGGATATATTTTTTTCCGCCCTTCTCGGCGGTATAAACCCTTGCTGCTAATAGCCGCTGGGGATCTTCCCACGCAGCTATTGTGTGCCTTACTCTGCTTTTACCAAAAACCATTAAGAACTTATCGTCATTACGGATGTTACCCCACTCAAAAATATTATTCTGAATTTTTTTGCGGAAAACATCTCTTACATCTTCTGGATAATCCAGAAGTCTTAATGCCGTATCTAAGGATCCAGTGTATTTTTCACCTCCCGGATATCGGTAATAAAACGTATCCACCGCTTTTTTCCGTGGTGAATTTTTCTTTTTATTATCATTTTCCTGAACGATTAATTTCTGTCCAGGATAAATACAATTATAATTGGAAATTTTATTGACGACAGCAAGCGTGCGCCAATTAATTCCCAATCTACTTCCAATTTTAGAAAGACAATCGCCCTTTTGGACTATGTACTCTCCAGCAAACGCAGTCCCATTGAAAGCCAGGACTGCTAAATAACAAAATAGCAAGAATAATCTTTTCATTTTTCACCTCAGTGTAGGTATTAATGCAGCGTTCACTAGATTGATTTTTTCAATCAAACGCTGTTTCAATTTTAACGCATACTCTATAATCAGCCCCATAGTTCTACGGGATGGAAGCTGAGATGTATAATCCCATCCCAATGAAGGAGTGTTGGCAGAATGAAAGATATCCAAACCCACTCCTACTGCCGTAGCAATAGGATCCATATAGATCCCACACTTTTCGGCAAAAATCATTTTCTCGTAAAAGTTATACGCTGGATTGATACCAGCAATTTCTCTTATTTCTTCTTCCTTTACGGGAGAGAGGAAAATTCCTTTTTTTGTTTCGTAAGCATTCCACGAACGAAACGTTGCCAAAACTTTTTCTTTATCAGTTGAACTAAAAAATGAAATTGGCGATGCTCCGTTTTTAACAATAAACTCACGGAGATATTGTGGATCGTTCAATAGTTTTCCGCGATCCTTGATCTTGATCTCCTCTCCATGTGGATTATATGCATATTCCACAAGAGTGGACAATACCAACATACGACAATCTCTTTTACAACGACCGTCTATAAGATAAGTAAAGACGAAGCGACCGGAAAAATCTATCCCGGAGAATAATGCTTCCCCGAGATAAACATTTTTTCCATCATCAGACGCGACCACTCTCCAACGAATCCTTCCCGGATAATATTCCCCAAAAAGAATATCAGGGAAAACGCCCGTGGAAATACAAACCTCATCCAAAGAACTTTCAGGAATCCCTAATGTTTCAAAGGGTTCCAATAAAATATTAACAGTCTTTGGGTTATGGCCTAAATCTGAATTACTTAGCGCTAGGTCTATTTTTGGAGCACATCCAGCGCAGCCAGTTAACAATAATGCAAAAACAAAACTTGCGATACTCATCCTCATCTCCATCTTTCTTTCCCTCCGTATTTTTTAATTTTCAAGGTTCAGAGAACAAATTTGCGTTCTCAAAAAATTTTTAAACCAATAAAACGACAAAAACCGCTCAAATCAATCGCGAACGATTCGCTTTTGTTTAAAAATTTTTTCAAAAAACAAAATTTCAAAAATTTCCAACTTAAAAAATTAACTTAACTGTAAACTCTACCATATTTCCGAAAAAAAATAAAATTAAGCCCCGGGAACTTACTTAGAGAGCATTGCTCTACAATTCAGTTCCGCGGGGCT
>DYKS01000038.1 GCA_020722485.1 Candidatus Elulimicrobium sp.
ACATAAAAGTATAATTTTCTTGCTAAACGTGTAAATCTTAAATCCTATAAAAATGTTATCTGTGTACCCATTAGATACAAAATTGGACGGCGTGCAAAATAAACGGTAAAATTAAAGAAAAATTATGTTAGGCAAAAAAAATAAAAGAGTTTTCGTTGTTTTTTTTAGTTTTCTGAATTTCTTTATTTTTTTAGTGGCAGTATTTATTTTTTATCTTTCTTTAAAAGAAAATGGTCGCCGTTCTTTCATAGAAAATGAAATAAACGCGATGGTGGCAGAGAAGGAAAAAATTCAAAACGAAAACCGTTTTTTGGAAGAAAAAATCGCTTATTTAAAAACATCACAATTTCAAGAAAAAATAGCCAAAGAAAAACTGAATTTACAAAAAGAAGGCGAGCGAGTGGCGATAATTAAACTAGATAATTTAGAAAACTTGCGGAAAAACGAAGAACAAAAAAAAGAAAAAGAAATTATTATCAAGAAAAATAATTTTGAACGATGGCGAAATTATTTTTTTGAAGAGGAATAATTTTTTATGAAAAAAAGCAATCAATATAAGCAAAAAATATTTTTTTGGAGCGGTTTTTTGGTATTGGTCTTTTCGGCGGTTTTGATTTGGTTTTATATTTTTCCTAATTCTTACTTTTCTCGTTTTTTGACAGAACGATTTCCTTTTCCGGCTGTAATTATTTGGGATAAATATCCTCATATTATTACTTTTTCTGAAACTGAGGAAAATTTGCGCGCGGTGCGCAACTTTTACGAAAAACAGAATTTTAGCGATTTGGGAATACGGATTGATTTTTCTACCGAAGCGGGGAAAAAACGATTAGCTATTAAAGAGAAAGAAGTTCTGAATAAATTGGTGGAAGATAAAATAATTGAACTTTTGGCGCGTAAAAATGGGTTGGAAGTGAGCCAGGATTATTTGGATCAAAAAGTTGCTCGCCATTTGGAAGAATACGGCGGCACTAACGCGGTTTATGAAAAAATTAATAATATTTATGGTTGGGATATAGAAAAATTCAAGAAAAAAATAGTTAAACCAGATTTATACAAAGAAAAGACGCGAGAAATTTTTCAAAAAGAAACAGAAAATGAATCCGCGGCGGCGCGCGCAAGTATTGAAAAAGCGCAAGAGTTTTTACGTCTGAATAATAATGATTTTGTTCAAGCGGTTCAGTTATATTCTGAAAAAAATTCTCCGGAAAAAGGTTATCTTGGTTGGTTTAAGAAAACCGATTTAGATCCGCGAGTAGCGGAAGCGGTTTTTGCTTTGCCTATCGGAGGAGTAAGTGATATAATTGAAACAGATTTGGGTTTTCATATTGTAAAATTAGAAAATAAAAATACAGAAAAAAAAATGGTTGAGATTAGTCAGATTTTAAAAGCCAAACCTCTTTTTCCAGATTGGTTGGAAAATAAAATGAAAAATATGTCGGTGTGGGTTTTGAATCGAAATTATTTTTGGGACAAGAAAAATTTATTGGTAGATTTTTCCAATCCGGATTTAAGAGAATTTGAAAAAGAGTATAAAAAAGAAAATTGATAAAAATAATTAATAAGTTAATAAATTAATAAAAAAATATGTCTAAAGCTAAAGTTAATCAAGAAGTATGCATTGGATGCGGAACTTGCGAGGCGTTGTGTCCCAATGTTTTTAAATTGAAAGACGGAAAAGCTCAAGTAGTCGCTGAAGAATGCGGAGATTGTAATTGTCAAGAAGTGGTGGAATCCTGTCCGGTGGGAGCAATTACGATTGAAAAATAATTTTTTAAATTAAATTGTTTCGCGAGAAAGAGTTGGAATGTTTCCGATCGCGGATTTGCTTTCGACTCTTTTTTGCGTGATAAAATTATGAACGAAGAAAAAAATATAAATGAAACAAATTTTAAACCAGAGGGGAAAAATAATTATTCGCTTTTTTCCCGTTTCAGTTCTAAGAACAAATTTTATTTTGCGGCAATTTTATTGCTGACAATTTTATTGTCGTCTTTTTTAGGCATCGCTTTTGGTTTTATGGGCGGATTATTTTCTCAAAAAATCGCTTCTCGCTTGGGATTGAATATAATCAATGACAAAATAACTCCGAATTTAGAAAAAGAAACTGACAAACAAACTGTTATTCGCCAAGAGTCGGCGGTGATTGACACTGTGGAAAAAGCTTCACCGGCGGTGGTTAGCATTGTGATCACCAAAGACGTTTCCAAAGTTAGAGGTTTTTTTAACAATCCTTTTTTCTGGGAATTTTTCGGCGATGAATATTATAAAAATGATAACGGATATGAAACTGAAAAAAAAGAAGTGGGTTCCGGCAGCGGTTTTATAGTTTCTGCCGATGGAATTATTGTCACCAATAAACATGTGGTTAGTGATACAGAAGCCGAATACACAGTAATTGACAATAACGACAAAGAATATACAGCCAGAGTGTTAGCGCGTCATCCTTATTTAGATATCGCGCTTATAAAAATAGAGGGAAAAGATTTTCCGGTATTGGATTTAGGCGATTCCAATAATTTGAAAGTGGGACAAATGGTAGTGGCGATTGGAAATCCTTTGGGAGAATTTGCCAACAGCGTAAGCTTGGGAATCATTTCCGGTTTGCGTCGCAATATTACCGCTGGTTCCGCGTTTGGAGAGACGGAAAAATTGAACGGAATTATCCAAACGGATGCCGCTATTAATCCGGGAAATTCAGGCGGTCCTCTTCTGGATATCAATGGAAAAGTAATAGGTGTTAATGTTGCGGTAGCTCAAGGCGCGGAAAATATTGCTTTTGCTATTCCGGTTAACGAAATTAAAGAAAGTGTGGCGCAAGTTCGGGAAACAGGAAAGATTTCCACACCTTTTTTAGGAGTGCGTTATATCATTCTTAACGAACAAATTCAAAAAGAAAATAAACTTCCTTACGCTTACGGAGCATTGATTTTACGAGGAGAAAAAATTACTGATTTCGCGGTTGTTCCGGGATCTCCAGCTGACAAAGCAGGTCTATTGGAAAATGATATTATTTTGGAAGTCAACGGAGAAAAAGTTACGGAAGAAAAACCGTTAAGTGAACTGCTTTCTCTTCATCGAGCGGGCGAAGAAGTAACTTTAAAAGTGTGGAGTAAAAGTAAGGAAAAAGAAATAAAAGTAGTTTTGGATGAAAAAGAATAAAAAAGCGTTAAGTTGAAAACTTATTATTGATTTTTGGGATATTCTTAAAATGTGTTAAAATAGCGAAATGAGAATATTGGATCTTTTGTCTCTTTCCACTAGAATGTTCAGAAGCAAGTCGTCGCGGACTTTTTTAACTGTGGGCGGAATGAGTATTGGTATCGGGGTGATTATTTTTATGTTTTCTCTTGGTTATGGACTACAAAAAGTTATTTTGGAAAAAATTGCTACTACTGAATCGCTTTTAAGTTTGGATATTTTGGAAGGAGAAAGTAAAAATCCGCCTCTTAATCAATCAGTAGTGGAGACGGTTGAAAAACTTTCCGGCGTTAAAAAAGTAGTTGCTTTTTCTAATTTGACAGTTAAAGCTTTTGACGGCGAAACTGGCGCGGAATTGAAAGCGATTGTTTCGCGAGAATCTTTTTT
>DYKS01000007.1 GCA_020722485.1 Candidatus Elulimicrobium sp.
CGGAATCTACGCGCGATAAAAAGACTGGATTTCCGCCTGCGATGAAATGACAAAAAACGCGGAAATGATAATAGAAATGCGGGAATAATAAATAGAAATAATTAGCTGAAAATGTAAATAGCGCTGTGAAATCTAATAATTTGTGTTATATTATTGATGATATTGTCAAATAACTCTGATTTTTTATGCCATCATTTTTTCAAAATTTTGTCAAGAGGACATCTCTTACTTCGGACTTCTCTCAAAGGGAAAATGGGATAAAAGAGTGGCTTATTTTAGTCAATATTTTGCTGGTTTTCTTTTTGATTTTACTTTTCAATACGGGCATTTTGCCGTTTCAAAATTGGGGGAACTTTGGATTTTTCTCCGTTATAGTTTTTATTTTAACTCTTTACCGTCCATGGTGGGGCTTTTTGTTTTTCATCGGAACGATAATGTTGGAAAATATAAATTTAGCGCCAGAAACTATTGGAATTGAAATCAGGCCGTATCAATTTTTTGGTTCGCTTACGATTTTAGCGGTTTTGGTTAGAATATTATTCGGAAAACTTGATTTCAAGATTCCGAAATTTTTATGGATTGATTTGATGCCAATCCTTTTCTGTTTTGCCGGGTTCGTCAGCGCTTTGGGAGCGGAGGATAAAATTTTGGCGTTTAAACAATCCGTCATTATCGCCAGTTTTGTCGCGTTATATTTTTTAACGCGAATTTTTATTCAAAGTTTGGATGATATCAAAAAAATTCTACCATTTTTTTTAAGTTCGTCTTTTGTAATTGTGTTGTATGGAATTTGGCAAAACTGGCAGTTTCTTCACAATGGCAATTATTTTGAAATTATGCCCGGACGTCCTAACGCTACTTTCGCGGAAGCGGACTGGCTGGGAATATTTTTGGCGCTGGTATTGAGCGTGGCTTACAGTCTCGTGTTTAATAATTTTAAATTTAAAATTTTAGATAAAGGAAAAAGAAAAAATTTATTACTGATTACTGGTTACTGGTTGTTAATTATTATGGTATTTATTTTAACAATTTTAACCGTCAGCCGCTCCGCTTGGTTGGGGGCGGGGGTGGTTAGCGGATTATATTTAGTATTTTGTATTTGGGAATATTTCAGAAAAAAAGATTTTAAAATTCTGCAAATTCCTATTTTTGCGGGGATAGCGTTTTTATTAGCTTTCGCTTTTGTAAAATTCGTTCCGCTTTCTAATTTTGAACTGGGAAACAGATTACAAAGCGTCGGGTCGGGACTGCAAGAGATAACCGTAAGTTGCGTTCGTGATTTGAAAACTGAAACTCAAGATTCAAAACCAAACCGAGAAGAATTGCCGAAAATTATTCGGAATGTTTCTGACTTGGAACGGTATGCTTGTCGGCACATAAATTTGGAAGAAATTGAATCGGAGAAAAAGGCGGGCAATATTATCGTTAAAGTTTATCGCGAGGATCCCAATGTCAATATTCGCGGCGAAATTTATCAAAAAGCATGGAGAAAAATAAAAGAGCATCCTTTTTTTGGAATTGGCTGGGGCAATATCGGGAAAATTCTGGGCGTGGGCGAGCGGGGAGAAAGTTTGAACGCGAGCAATATTTTTTTGGAAGTGTGGCTGGGCGCGGGGGTATTAGGACTGGTTTCATTTACACTGATTTTAGTCGGAATATTTTTGAAAAGCGTTAATTCAATCCGTTGGTCGGCGGAGAAAAAGCATAATTTAAAAGTATGGAATCTGTTTTTGTTGTTAAGTTTTTTTGCTATTGTTGTTCCCAATTTGTTTAATGCTGGAATTATGTTAGGATTTCTTTGGTTGTGGTTGGGCGCGACGCAAGCAGAAAGCGATTATTAGAAATAAGCGCAAGTAACGATAAAAAAATGACCAAAATTGGTATTGATATTCGCAATCTCGGCAAAAAAAGAACCGGCGACGAAACGGTGTTTTTTAATTTGGTAAAAAATTTGGCGCTGATTATTTCTTCCGAACAAATAAAGGGAATGAAATTTTTGCTTTTTACCGATATTGCGGATAAACAGAAAATTGAAAAAATCAAAGCCGATTTGAATATTGAAAACAAAAAAAATTTTGAAATCGTTGTTCTGCGAAGCTCGAACAAATTTATTTGGAATTTATGGACTTTGCCGCATTATTTGCGTAAAAATCCAGTAGATATCTACCATACTCAATACATCACGCCTTTTTTTGTTTCACGAAAAACGAAAATTATCACTCATATTCATGATATTTCTTTTCGCGTTTTTTCAAAACTGATAAAAAAAACTGATTGGTTTTTTTTGAAAATTTTAATTCCAATAAGTCTTCGACGGGCGGATAAAATTATTGCTGTTTCCGAATTTACCAAAAACGAAATTGTCAAATATTACATAGTCGCGCCGGAAAAAATAGCGGTGATCCCCAACGCTATTAGCGAGGATTTTTTTCTTCCTGTTTCTGCGAAAAAATTGTTAGCGGTTCGTTCTCGTTATAATTTGCCGGATAAATTTATTTTATATATGGGAACTTTACAACCGAGAAAAAATATTCCGTTTTTGGTTCGCGCTTTTTCTTTGGCGGCAAATAAACTTTCCGACTATAAATTAGTTTTGGTAGGTAGTCAGACGGGACATAATTTTGACAAAAAAATTGATCAAGTTATCGCCGAAAATAAAATGAAAGAAAAAGTAATTTTTACCGGTTATATAGATGAGAAGGATAAAGTCGCTTTTTTTCAATCTGCGCGGATTTTTGTTTTTCCTTCTCTTTATGAAGGATTTGGCATTCCTCTTTTAGAGGCAATGAGTAAAGGAGTTCCGGTTATCGCTTCCGATATCGCTAGTTTACGGGAAGTCGGCGGTCAAGCGGTTATTTATTTTTCTCCGGATAATGTCGAGGAATTGGCGAAAAAAATATTATCTGTTGCGACGGATAAAGATTTAAGAGCAAAAATGGCATTAGCTGGTCAAGAGAGAATTAGGTTTTTTTCGTGGCGTCGTTCAGCGGAAAAATTACTGGCTGTTTATGAAAAAACGGAGAAAGCAAATCACTAATTAAATTCAAGAATCTAAAGCCCTTTTTGAAAATTTTAGAGTAGTAACTTTGTCAAAGTTCGATATTTGCCAAGTTATATTTTTAGTTGTATAGTAAAAAAGTGATTTTTAAATTGTTAATTTTAATTATTAACTTTTTTTATAATTAATACTTGAAAAAATTGAACGAATGATTTTCTATTTCTATTTATAGGTATTTTATAGGTATTAAATTACGACAAACAAAAAAATGAGAGGATTTTTTCACATTAAAAATTGGGGTTGGAAAAAAAGGATTTTAATATCAATTTTGGTTGTTTTATTGTTGGCGATTGGGCTGATATTTTGGAAAATCGATAGTATTTTGAACAAAATTTCCGGTGGTAAATCCAATATTTTTAAAAATATTATTCGAAGTATGCCCGGAGTAAAAAACGAATTGAAGGGGGAGAGTGAGGGAAGAATTAATGTGGCGCTTTTGGGAATGCGCGGAGAAAATGTGGATGGTGGCGGTCTTTTGGCTGATACGATAATGATTCTTAGCATAAAACCAGCGGAGAAAAAAGCTTCTTTGGTTTCTGTTCCGCGCGATTTATATGTAACTGTTCCGGAAACAGACTCTCGACAAAAAATTAACGCTGTTTATTATTACGGAGAAGAAAAAGGAAAAGGGCAAGGAATGGAAAATATGAAAAAGATTCTGGGAGAAATATCCGGTTTGTCTATTGATTATGCCGTTGCGATTAATTTTGCCGGATTTGAAAGTCTTGTGAACGCGATTGGCGGCATTGATATCACATTGGATGCTCCCTTTATAGAATCGCAGCAATTTCATGAGCCACATATTTGCGATTCGGCGGTTTTTACTGTTCCCGCTCTTAATGAAAAAGGACAGCAAATTTACGAATGTAAATACAGTAAGAAACCGCGATCCAGTATGAAAAAAATCATTCCGACAGAGGATCCATATCCGCTTTGCGTGAACAAACCGGAAGCAAAAGTCGGTATTTTTAAAGTTATGGCACAGTATCCCCTCTGTTACAACAATAACGAAGAATGCAGTGGCGTGTTCAAGCTTGAAGCGGGAACGAATCATTTAGATGGCGAGACGGCGCTCTGTTATGCTCGGTCTCGCTATGGGACGACGGATTTTGATCGTGCTAAACGGCAACAAGAAATAATTAAAATCGTTAAACAAAAACTTATTTCTATGGGAACACTTACTAATTTTACCAAAATAAACGCGCTTTTTGATAGTTTGGACGAAAATGTTCGAACCGATATGGATGGTTGGGAGATGAAACGATTTTTCGATCTTTATCAAGAGATCGGAGATATTGCCATTGTTCAAAAAGTATTGGAAAACAGCGATGACGGACTGCTTTATCATCCAGAAGAATCTTCTCCCGAAGCTGGATATATTCTTCTTCCTCGTGGCGACAATTATGATCATATCAAAGAAATGTTCGCTAATATAATTTAGAAGTAAAAAATATTTCTTTTACATTTATGCTTGTTTCCATAGCCGTCAATAATTATAAAAACCCGGAGTTATTGCGACTTTGCTTGAATTCCATTAAAGAGAATTATAAAAGAACGGATTACGAAATCATTGTTGCCAATTCCGCTACCGAAGAAGACACGGAAATGATGATGCGAGAAGATTTTCCAGAAGTAAGATTTTTTCCTTTTAAAGAAAATGTCGGTTTTCAAACACTGGTAAAAAAAGGCATAGAAGAAAGTCGCGGTGATTATATTTTTATTATTAACGGAGATATTTTACTCAATCCAGGCTCTTTGGAAAAAATGTTGGATTATTTAACGACTCATCCGGATGTAGGTTTGCTTGGTCCTCAATTGTTGAATTTTAACGGCACTTTTCAAGTTTCTCGCTTTCGTTTTTATCGTCCGCTCACTATTGTTTATCGTCGCACTTTTTTGAATAAATTTAAATTTGCTCAAAAACATCTGGATTGGTTTTTGATGAAAGACTATGATAATCGCGATTTACGTGAAGTGGATTGGTTAATGGGTTCGGCGCTTTTGTTTTCTCGCGAGAATTTTCAAAAAGTTGGTTTTATGGATCCGCGTTTTTTTATGTATATGGAAGATGTGGATTGGTGTCGTCGTTTTTGGGAAAAAGGATTGAAGGTAGTTTATTATCCTCAAGCGACAATGCGTCATTATCATGGAAAAGGTAGTGCTAAGGGCGGTTTTTGGAATTCTATTTTTTTTAATCGACTTACTTGGACGCATATTTTTAGCGCGATAAAATATTTTTGGAAATACACAGGAAAGCCAAATCCGCGAGAAAATGTTTAAATTTATTTAAAATTTTTAGAGTGAGAAATAAATTGCTTTATACAAAATCTGTAAAATATTTTTTAATTAAAAATGAACGAACAAGAATCGAACAAAGAAATTCAGTTAAACGAAAAAGGACGAAATCGCTCCGTTTTTTATCATTTTTATTTTAACTTGATCTTTGTTTTTTTATTGGCGTCCGGTTTTTTCTTTTTGGGTTTTTTTAATGGCAAGAAGCAAGTTGAAAAAGAAAATATTTCTTTAAATAAAGAGGAGTTTTTTCTTAGTAAAAATAATATTCCTTCCGCTGACGCGACGCTTTTTTGGAAGGCTTGGGATACATTGCGGGAAAAATATGTGGACGCGAACAAATTGGACGAGAAAAAACTTTTTTATGGAGCGATCAAGGGAATGGTAGATTCGGTCGGCGATCCATATACTTTGTTTTTTGATCCGGAAGAAAACAAAGAATTTTCGCAAGAAATTTCCGGCAGTTTTGAGGGTATTGGAGCGGAACTGGGAATAAAAAAAGGAATGCTTACGATAATTAGTCCTTTGCAAAATTCGCCGGCGCAAAAAGCGGGTCTTTTACCCGGAGACAAAATCATTAAAATCAATGGAGAAATCGCGTCTGAAATGACCATTGATGAAGCGGTGGAAAAAATTAGGGGACCGAAAAACACTGAAGTTAAATTGACTATTTTTCGCAATGGCGATGAGAAAAGCAAAGAAATTACGGTGATCAGGGATACCATAGAAGTCAAAAGTATTGAGTGGGAAATGAAAACAGGAGAAATCGCTTATGTAAAAATTATTCGTTTTGAAGAGCAGGATACGGAGCGAGAATTTAAAAAAGCAATCGCGGAAATTTTAACTCATAAACCAAAAGGTTTAATTTTAGATTTGCGCAATAATCCGGGCGGTTATTTGGCAACGGCGACGAATATTGCTAATTGGATGGTGCCAAAAGGGAAAATAGTGGTTATTGAAGAGGATAGCGCTAAAAATCAAGAGAAAATTTTAACCGAAGGCGGAGATATTTTAAGTTATTTGCCAACTATGGTTTTGATTAATAAAGGGAGCGCCAGCGCTTCGGAAATTTTAGCGGCAACGTTGCGAGATAATAGAGATAATGTCAGAATTTTGGGAGAAAAATCGTTTGGAAAAGGATCCGTGCAGGAATTTATTAATTTACCCCAGAAGACGGCGATTAAAGTAACAGTTGCCGAGTGGTTAACGCCTTCCGGCAAACGAATTAATAATGAAGGAATAATGCCGGATATTGAAGTAGAACTTACTTATGAAGACTATGAAAACAATCGTGATCCCCAATTGGATAAAGCGTTAGAAATAATAAAGCAAATATTTTAAAATTTAACTATTGACTTTTAGAGTCAAAAAGTATAGGATAAGTTTTGTAATTTTGGAATTTAATTTGATGAAAATTTCGCTCCTGAAAGGCGCGAGAAATCTGTAAAAATTTATGTTAGCGATTATTAAAACCGGAGGCAAACAATATAAAGTAGAAAAAGGCGACAAAATCAAAATAGAAAAATTAGAAGGCACTGAAGGAGAAAAAATTTCTTTCGCGGAGGTTTTGTTTGTGGGTGATGAGAACCAAGTTAAAATTGGAACCCCTTTTTTAAAAGGTGTGATCGTGGAAGGAAAAATATTAAAACAAAGTAAAAATAAAAAAGTGTGGGGTATCAAACATAAACCTAAGAAAAGATATAAAGTTAAGTTTGGGCACCGTCAGCCTTTTACCGAAGTGGAAATTACCGAGATTAAAAGTTAAATTCTTTCTTGATAAAATTTGATTTTATAAATTAAAAACAACCATGATGATCGTGTCAGATGGTTGTTTTTATTGTTTAAAATATATAAAATTATTATAAATTGTTAAAGATTGAAATGTTATTCGCGAAAAAAATGTAAATAAAGCTAATAAACATTGCGTCGGAATCGTTTATTTTCTTTTTAAAATATATCCAGAAGGATTATCTTCTATGAGCCAGCCTTTTGCTTCTATTTCTTTTCTGATTTCATCAGCGCGCGCGAAATCTTTTTGGTCGCGGGTTTCTTTTCGTTTTTCCGCCATAATTTTGATTTCTTGAGGAATTTCTGTTGCGGGTAAAAATAATCCAAAAACCCGATTCATCTTTTGCCACAAATTTAAAATGTTTTTAGCTTCGGTTGGATTTATTTTTTTCTCCGATATTAATTTATTGGTTTCTGTAATTAATTCATATAAAATCGTTAGAGCCAAAGGCGTGTTGAGATCGTCATTTAACACTGATTCAAATTTTTCTTGAAATTTTTTTATTGGAAAAGAGGCAGTTGATGTTTCTGTCTTTTTTTCTTTGGCTAAATTTTCCAAATCGCGAATGAAATCAGTAATTTTTCTTAAATTTTTTTTGGCTTGTTCCATCGCTTGCCAAGTGAAATTAAGTGGAGATCGATAGTGAGAGGAAAGAAGCAAAAGACGCAACTCCATCGGAGAAAATCCCTTTTTTTCAATATCTTCCAAGGTATAAAAATTTCCTTTGGATTTGCTCATTTTTTCTCCGTCTACCAAAAGATGGCGAGTGTGCACCCAGAAATTGACAAATTTCTTGCCGGTAAAACATTGCGACTGAGCAATCTCCGCTTCATGGTGAGGAAAAATATTGTCTTCTCCGCCGGTATGAATATCTATGGTTTCTCCTAAATATTCGGTGCTCATCGCGCTACACTCAATGTGCCAGCCGGGATAACCTTCTCCCCATGGCGATGTCCAACGCATTAAGTGCTTTTTAGGCGCTTTGAGCCAAAGAGCGAAATCCCAGGGATTTTTTTTGTCCGGATGGGCATCTAGGCGCGCTCCAATTTTAAGTTTTTCTAACGTATTTCCGGAGAGCAGACCGTATTCGGGAAATTTAGCGATGTCAAAAAAAACATTGCCGTTTTTAACATAAGCATAGCCCTTATTTATAAGAATCTCGATAATCTTAATCATCTGATTGATATGGGCGGTAGCTTTGGGAAAATAGTGCGCCGGCAGAATGTTCATTTTTTCTTCAGTGGCGTGAAAATAATTTTCGTAAAACTTGGCGATTTCACGCGGAGTTTTTTTTTCCGCCAGCGCTTTCTTCAAAAGTTTGTCTTCGCCTGAATCAGCTTGCGCGATGTCGTCTTGGGTTAAATGTCCAACATCGGTAATATTTTTAATCATTCGTGTTTCAAACCCGAGATATTCTAAATAACGTCGCAAAATATCAACGGTTAAATAAGAACGAATATTACCGATATGAATATAATCATAAACCGTTGGACCGCAAACATACATTCCAACTTTTCCAGTGTTAATTGATCGAAATTTTTCTTTACGGTGTGATAAAGTATTATATAAATTCAACATAAATTTTTTTCTGCGTTATTTTTATATCCAGTGACGCAATTTAAAAATAGAGATTGTAAAAAAAGAAATCAATCCCATTATTCCTATATGAATCCAAAAGCCGTTGGGGTTATCACCGAAAGGAATAGAAGCGCTCATCGCTAAAACATTGGAATAAGCTGTTATTGGCAACATTATAGCGGAAAAAATAGTTAGCACTTTCATAGTGGAGTCTAGTTTATTAGACAAAAGAGAATTATTGGTTTCTTCCATAGATTCAATGGTTTCTTTGGCGCTTTCCAAAGTGTTCCAAAGACGAATATTAGTTCCCACTAAATCTTGAAAATAAGGTTTTAATTTAACAGGTATAAAAGAGTTATCCATTTGAATAAGAGATTCTAAAATAGAACGTTGCGGTTTAAGAGTGCGCCGAAAATTAAGAATATCTCTTTTTACTAAAGAAATTTCCATTACCATTTTTTCTTCTTTGCCATTAAAAACGTCTTTTTCAATCGAGTTTATTTTTTGGGAAATGTGATCCAATCTGGGAAAGCAGGATTCCAGGAGAATTTTAAGAATTTCATAAAGTAAATGGGCAGGGGTTTGATTCATATAAAACATCCGTTTACCTTCGCTTTCTTGGAGTTTTTTCATAAATTCGGACAATTGATAAATTTTGTGATTATGTCCGGTGATTAAATGATTTTTATTAAGAACAATGTCTAATTCACCGGGATAAGTGGTTCGGTTATGAACATCAAAAAGGGGAATATGAATGGTTAAAAAAATACATTCGGTATATTGGGTGGCGCGCGGACGGATAGTGGGAGTGGCGAATTCCTCCACGGCTAAAGGATGAATATTGAAATTTTCTTGCAAGTAAACAATGTCGTCCTTCGTTATGCCTTCAAAGTCAATCCAAGTTATTTTTTTATATTTGGCGATTTGCATAAAAATAATTTGATTTTTTCATTCTTTCCTTTATTATACAATAAAAAAAGAAAAAATAAAACTCTTTATGTCTTTATATACATAAATCCAAATCGCTTACTTTATATAATGAAAAAAATTATTTTGTTTTTAATTAAGTTTTATCAAAAATTTCTTTCTCCGGATCAAGGGATTTTCAGTTTTCTTTTTTCAGAGCGATTTTGTCGGTATCATCCGGTTTGTTCTCAATATACTTATGAAGCGGTGGAGAAATATGGCGCGTTGCGCGGTTCTTGGCTAGGTTTTAAAAGAATAATTCGTTGTCATCCATGGGCGGCGGGAGGATATGATCCAGTGCCAAAAAAGGAAATTCGCATTGGTATTGACGCGCGTTTTTACGGACAGATAGGCAAAGGGTTAGGGCGTTACACGGAAAAATTAATTCAAGAATTAGAAAAATTAGAAACGGAAAAGCTGTCGTCTTTTCAATATTATATTTTTTTGCATCGAGAAAATTTTCACGACTATCAACCAAAGCATCCTAATTTTCATAAAGTCTTGGCTAATTATCGCTGGTACACTTTAATAGAACAAATTGGAATTCCGTTTATTTTTTGGCGTTATAATTTGGACTTGGTTCATTTTCCTCATTTTAACGTGCCTTGGTTGTGGAGAAAGAAATTTATCGTTACTATTCATGATTTGATTTTGTTGCGGTTTCCTACCGCGCGCGCTTCTTTATTAAGTCCGATTTTTTATCGGATTAAATTTTTTGGTTATAAAATAATTATTCGTTCGGCGATTCGCCATGCCACGCGTATCATTGCCGTTTCTCGTTTCACGCGCGAAGATATTCTGAAAAATTACCCGGAAGCGCGGGGAAAAATAGAAATTACTTATGAAGCCGCCGAAAATTTTTGTTTTTTTTCCGGAGTGAAAAATCCAAATGAATATTTGCGTGAAAAATATGGTATAAAATTTCCTTATCTTTTTTATGTTGGCAGCGCTTATCCTCACAAAAATTTAGAGAAACTAATCTTGGCTTTTTCTCGTTTGCGCAAAAAAAATCCTAAATTGAATTTGGTGTTGGCGGGAAAAGAAGATTTTTTTTACAAACGTTTGAAAAAATTTGTCAAAAAAAGTAGAGTAAAAGGGGTAATTTTTACGGACTTTATTCCAGATGAGGATTTAGATTTGGTTTATCGTTATACTTCCGCTTATGTGTTTCCTTCTCTTTATGAAGGATTTGGATTGCCTCCGCTGGAAGCAATGGCAAAAGGCGCGCCGGTGGTTTCTTCCAATCATCCTTGTTTAAAAGAAGTTCTGGGCGACGCGGCCGTTTATTTTGACGGAAGAAAAGAAAAAGATATTTTTAGAAAAGTGGAAAGAGTGTTGACGGACGAGAAATTGAGAATAGAATTGATAAAAAAAGGATATATTCGCGTTCGTCGTTATAAATGGGAGAAATGCGCGCGCCAAACATTGGCCATTTATCAAAAAATTATTTCCTTATGATATTTTTAGTTCTTTGAATGTTTAAAAAAACTTAAAAAAATCTCATTTATTTAAGGAGGAAATGTCCGATGTTTAAAGTGGAGCTAATTAAAGAAGAATTTTTGAATATGATAAGAAAAATCTATAATGATTTTTTTTGTTGCAGTGATGAAGATTGGGAGGAAAATTTAAAGGTGGGGCTAAGCAAAGAAGAGTTTTTGAATATGATACAAGGAATTTATAAGGATTTTTTTGGATACAGTGATGAAGATTGGGAAAGAAGTCTAAAGCCAAATTATGAGAATATTTTTGAAAAGAGAGTTCGCAGAAATGGATTTATGGATTGGGATTATGCTTGTACCTGTGTTGAGGCGATCTGGGCGTTGTATTAGTTTTGTTTTTTCACTTTCATTTTTATGCCGTCGAAACTTCGGCGGTTTTTCTTTTCTTTAAATTCTGATAAAATAGCGATTGGAAAACCGAATTTTTTAATTTTATGAAAACTTTTCATATTGTCACCATTTTTCCTGATGTCTTTGAGCCGTATTTTTCTAAATCTATTTTGGGTCGCGCTCGAAAAAATAAATTGATTGAAACTGAAATTTATAATTTACGCGATTGGACGCGGGATAAACATAAGACGGTAGATGACACGCCTTATGGCGGAGGCGCTGGTATGATTCTGAAAGTAGAACCTATTTTTTGGTGCGTGGAAGAAATTAAAAAGAAAATAAATCCCGATTCTAGAACACGCGTTATCTTGTTTTCCGCTAAAGGGAAAAAATATACTCAACGAGACGCGGAAAGGTTAGCGGATTACAATGATTTGATTTTAATTTGTGGTCGTTATGAAGGAGTGGACGAACGGGTAGCGGAACATATTGCCGATGAGGAAATTTCCATTGGAGATTATGTATTGACTGGCGGAGAATTGCCGGCGATGGCGTTAGTAGATTCCGTTTCTCGTTTAATTCCGGGAGTTTTAGGCAATCTAGAATCATTGTCCGAAGAAAGTTTTTCCGATTCGAAATTTGAAAATGAAAACTCAAAACCGAATTTAGAGTATCCCCAATATACTAAACCGGCGGAATTTAATGGTTGGAAAGTTCCGGAAATTTTATTAAGTGGTCATCACAAGGAAATTGAGAAATGGAAAAATAAAAAAAAGAGTTAGTAATTTTCTAAAAATAATTTATGCTTTCTTCTTCCGAAAAACAACCGGATAAAATTTTATTGTCGGCAATTTTGATACTTATTATTTTTGGGTTGATTATGATTGCTAGCGCCGGAATTATTTATTCTAACACTCGCTTCGGAGATAGTTATTATTTTTTGAAACATCAATTTTTCTATGGAATTATTCCCGGTTTGGTGGCGCTTTATTTTTTCCAGAAAATAAATTATCGATTCTGGAAAAAAATTTCTTTTTATTGGTTCGTGGTTTCTTTGGTTTTTTTAGTATTGGTTTTTGTTCCTGGTTTCGGTAGTGCGATTTATGGAGCCAGTCGTTGGCTTAAGTTAGGATTTTTTTCTTTTCAGCCGTCAGAAATGGCGAAATTAAGCGTTATTTTGTATTTGGCGGCTTGGTTGGAAAATCAAGAAGAGAAAAAAATTAAAAATTTTTTAGAAGGAACTTTTCCATTTTTGTTTATCTTGGGGACAATTTTGATTTTGATTTTGAAACAACCGGATACCGGAACCGCTGGTTTGATTTTTTTAGTTTCTTTCGCTATTTATTTTGTTTCTGGCGCCAGTTTGTCTCATCTTTTTGGAATTTTTTTATCCGCTTTGGCTGGATTGTGGTTGCTTGTCAAAATCGCTCCTTATCGGATGAATCGTTTTTTGGTTTTTTTAAATCCAGAATTAGATCCGCGCGGGATCGGTTATCAAATTAACCAAGCGCTTTTGGCTATTGGCTCTGGCGGAATTTGGGGATTGGGACTGGGACATAGTCGCCAAAAATATAATTATCTGCCTGAACCGGTAGGCGATTCTATCTTTGCTATAATTGGAGAAGAGTTGGGTTTACTTGGCGCGGCGCTTTTAGTGTTATTGTTTTTGACGGTTTGTTTGCGAGGTTTGAAAATTGCCAAAAACGCTCCGGATGAATTTGGAAAATTATTAGGAGTAGGCATTAGCGTCTGGATCTTTTTTCAAGCTTTCATCAATATCGCTTCCATTATTTCTCTTATTCCTTTAACCGGAATTCCCTTGCCTTTTATAAGTTATGGAGGAACTTCTATGGTTTTTTTGTTGGCGGCGGCGGGAATATTGCTTAATATATCCAAACACAGTAAAATTTAAACAAGTTTAATTTATTTATCCACATTAAAATATATGATGCGTATTGTTTTAACTGGCGGGGGAACCGGCGGACATATTTTCCCCTTAATTTCGGTGGCGCAGGCAATGAGAAAAAAATTTGAAGGAGAAAATTTGGAGATTCTTTATTTGGGTCCGTTGGGAAAATTGGAAAAAGAAATTTTTACTCGAGAAAATATCGCAGTAAAAAATATTTTTAGCGGAAAAATGAGACGTTATTTTTCTTGGTTAAATTTTTTAGATATTTTTAAAACGCCGATAGGCATAATTCAGTCTCTTTGTCAGTTGTTGTTTTTTATGCCTGATGTAATTTTTTCCAAAGGCGGATATGGCGCGGTTCCAGTGGTGTTAGCTGCTTGGATTTATCGCATTCCCATTTTGACTCACGAATCGGACGCGATTCCCGGGACAGCCAACCGAATTGTGGGCAAGTTAGCTAATTTGGTAGCGATTACTTATCCGTCTACTGTACGATATTTCGAACAAAAAAAGGTGCGTTTTACCGGTGTTCCTATTCGCGAAGAAATAATTCAAGGTCAAGCGGAAGAAGGAAGAAAAATTTTTAATTTGACTGAATCTAAACCGGTAATTTTAGTTTGGGGAGGAAGTCAGGGTTCGCAAATTATCAATAAGGCGGTAATTAATATTTTGCCAGAATTATTATTTCATTATCAAATTATTCATCAAACGGGAGAAAAGAATTTTGAAGAAATAGTTCATTTAGCTGGGCAAAAAGGAATAAAAGCGGGACGAGAGGGATATACGCCGATTTCTTTTTTAAATTTAGAAAAATTAAAACACGCCTTGGCGGTATCCGATTTGGTTATCAGTCGTGCTGGTTCTACTTCTATCGCGGAAATTGCCGCTAATCGTAAGCCGGCAATCTTGATTCCACTTTTAAATTCCGCTAACAATCACCAGCAAATGAATGCTTTTGATTTAGCGCAAGTGCAAGGAGCGCTAGTCTTGGAAGAAAATAATTTAGGAAATAATATTTTATTGGAAAAAATAAATAAATTATTTACAAATGAAACAGTTAGAAAAACAATGGCAGAAAAAATTTTCGCTTTTTATCATCCGCACGCGGCGGAAGATATTGCGGAGGGGCTTTTGGAATTGATAGCTTTGAAAAAAGCTCAATAAAAAGATGGAGCAAAAAAAAATTTATATTATCGGGATTGAGGGGGCTGGCACTTCAGCGTTGGCCAGTTTTTATGTTCAATTAGGATATCTTGTCTCTGGTAGTGATAATGGTGATCATTTTTACGGAGATGTTTTGAAATCCAAAAATATTCCGGTTTTTCATCATTTTTCAGTTTCTAATTTGCCAGAAAAAGTTGATTGGGTGGTTTATTCTACCGCTTATAAAAATGATAATCCGGAAATTGAAGCGGCAAAAAAAAGAGGATTAAAGGCGCTTTCTTATCCAGAAGCGTTAGGAGAATTGACGCGGGAAAAATTTTCTCTTGCGGTTTCCGGAACTCATGGCAAAACGACTACCACGGCATTATTGGCGACGGCGCTAAAAACTGCTGGCGCCGACCCTTCGGCTATTGTTGGCAGTAAGGTGATAGATTGGAACGCTAACTCTCTTGTTGGCGCGGGAAAATTTTTAGTGTTTGAAGCCGATGAATATCAAAATAAACTGAAATATTATCAGCCCTTGGGAGTGATATTGACTAGCGTTGATTATGATCATCCGGATTTTTTCAAAAATTTTCAGGAATACAAAAATGTTTTTCGAGATTTTGTTTCTCGCATTCCCAAATATGGGTTTTTGGTTTATTGCGCTGATGATCGCGATGTGGATGAAATAGCTACTGTCGCTTCCTGCCAAAAATTTAGTTATGGTTTTCACCGCGATAGTGATTTTAGGATTGAAAATTTACAATCGCAAGGATCAGGAAAAGAGACACGGCAATTTTTTACGGTTGTTTACAGGGGAAAAAGTTTAGGAGAGTTTGAAATTCAGCTTTTCGGTCGCCATAATGTGTCCAATGCAACGGCGGTAATTGCTATTGGATACAAATTAGGATTAGATTTATATAAAGTTAAAAAAGGATTGAAAAAATTTTCTGGCGTGGCGCGGCGGTTTGAATATCTGGGCGAGAGAAACAAAGCAATTATCATCGATGATTACGCTCATCATCCGGAAGAAATCAAAGCGGTATTGAAGACCGCTCGCAAACTTTATTCCCATAAAAATATCCGGGTATTGTTTCATCCTCATTCTTTTAGTCGCACCGAAGCCTTATTAGAGAATTTTGCTCAAAGTTTCAGCGATGCCGATGAAGTTTTTGTCTTGGATATTTATGGCAGCGCGCGGGAAAAAGAAGGTAAAGTTTCTTCATCTGATTTAGTTTCGGCTATCAATAAATATTATCCCGACCGAGCGGAATATCTTCACGATATAGAAGAAGCGGTAAAATTTTTACGCGATAAATTAAATGGAGAAGATGTTTTGTTCACAATGGGCGCTGGCGATGTTTGGAAAGCGGGAAAAATATTGGCAAATAAAGATTGAATATAAATTTTTTTAAATTTTAATTTTTTATGTCTAAAAATATGGATCAAAAAATACTTGAAAAATTTACCAACCGATATTCTTCAATCAGAACTTTACGGTTTGAATTGAAACCAATAAGGAAGACTTTGGAAAATATGCGCAGAAATTTACGCTATGATAAAAATTTACAAACTTTTCTCGCCGATTGTAAAATTTTACAATTTAGATGTGATTATTTCTGTTGAGCTTCGCTAAGGTCGAACCTTAGCTTTTTAATTTTACGGAGCAGCAAATACACAAAAGCGGAACATTTATCTTTTTGGAAATAAAAGTATGATCTTAAAACGACAACCTCGCGTGAAAAATTCCCCTTTTTTGAAGGGGTGTGCGGGGTAGTCAAGTAGCCAATGTGGGAAAATTAACACCCCGCCTTTTAGACACCCCTCTTTCAGAGTTTTCAGAGGGGAATTCTACGGAGTAGTCAAGCGCGGGAATCTCGTGGGATAGGAAAAGTTAATTATGCGATTCTTGGCACTCGGACTTGACGAGTGCTAATTAGGTGATATAATAAGAATTGAAATATGAATGAAAGACAAGAAAAAATATTGGGTGCCGTAGTCAGGGAATATACGAAAACTGCTTTTCCAGTCGGGTCGGAAATTTTAGCCAGAAAGTATTTATTGGATACTAGCTCGGCGACGATTCGCAATGATATGGTTTTTTTGGAAAAAGAAGGTTTTTTATACCAACCGCATATTAGCGCTGGACGTATTCCTACTGATCAGGGTTATCGTTATTTCGTGGAAGAAATAATGAAAGAAAAAACATTAAGCCGAAAGGAGCAGCTGAATCTTCAAAGAGAAATTTTGAAAATCAAAGCCCAAAATGTTCGTCTTTCTCGAACAATAGCTAAACTGCTTTCCGGTTTGACAGGCAATTTGGTTATTAGCGGAATTTTGGAGAAAGAAGAGTTTACTAATTTTGGAATGAGAGAACTTTTGAATGAACCGGAATTTCAGGAGTTAGACGAAGTGTGTCGTTTGGCGGAAACTTTGGATTATGTGGATGAAATGTTTAAACAAATCAATAAAAAAATAGACAATGAGGAAGTTAAAATTTTTATTGGCAAAGAAAATCCGATTGATAAAATTTCCAGTTGTTCAATGATTGTCGCTCCTTACAAGACAAAGTCTGGTGAAACGGGAATATTGGCGCTTATCGGTCCAAAGCGAATGGAATACGCGCGAAATAAATCGCTAATTGAATATATTAAATCAGTAATTAGTAATTAGGAAACATAATATTTTTTATGGATGAAAAAAACAAAAATAATTTTCCAAGTCAATGGCCAATGCGTTTGACGGTTAAAACGGTAATTGTAAATAAAGAAGGAAAAATTTTACTTTTGAAAAGAGCGATAAATGATAAAACAAATCCGGGCGCTTATGATTTGCCTGGGGGAGGATTGGAAAAAGGTGAGACAATTGAGCTTGCTCTAAAAAGAGAAATTGAAGAAGAAACGGGAATAAAAAACATTTCTATCGGCGATGTGATTAAAATCAGTGAATATCCAAAAGGACATAAAGATTTAGATCATTTAAAAGGAATACGTTTTATTGCTTATGTCGGTGAAGAAAATGAGTCGATTAAATTAAGTGGCGCCGAGCATAGCGATTTTGAATGGTTGCCTTTGGAAGAGGCGATTAAAAAATTGAAAAAAGATGGGTTTGAAGGTGAGAAGAGAAATACTTTGATTAAAGCGCGCGAATATTTAGAATTTAAAAATGGATTGGATAACTGGAAAAGATGTTTAGCGGATTTTGACAATTACAAAAAGCGACAACAAAAAACACGGATGAACGATTTGCGATACGCGGCGGAAAATATAATCACGCAAATTTTGCCGGTTTTAGATAATTTTAATTCTTCGCTAGAGCACATTCCCGCCAATCATAAAGATAACGCTTGGGTAATAGGAATAATGCATATTAAAAAACAATTAGAAAATATTTTGACAGACAACGGAATGGAAGAAATTAAGTTAAAAGCAGGAGATGATTTCGATCCCAATACTTGCGAGGCGATAGAAGAATCGGTTTCTGATCAGAAAAATAAAAAAGAAGAAAAAGAAAAGGAGAATCAAAACAAAATCGCGCGCGTAGTTTTAAAAGGATATCGGATTGGAGAAAAAATTATCCGACCGGCGCGAGTGATAGTGAAATAGATGTTTAAATAAGACGAGAAAAATTTAAACTAGAAAGAGGGGTGAATAAATATGATAAAAGGAATAATACCTTGGCGACCATTTGAAGATCTGGATAAGTTTTTTGAAGAAGAAGGGGGCTGGTTGATAAAAGGAGAACTTTCTCCCGCGGTGGATATTTATCAAAAAGACGATAAAGTAATCGTGGAAACTCCGGTGGTAGATATAGATCCTGAAAAATTAGATATCTCCATCGAAGACAATATTTTGACAATTTCTGGAAAAACGGAGAAAAAAGAAGAAATCAAAAAAGAAGATTACTATCGTCGGGAAATTAGGAGAGGAAGTTTTTATCGCAGCGTTTCTTTGCCTGTTAAAGTCAAAGAAAATGAAGCGGAAGCCACTTACAAAAAAGGAATTTTAAAAATTGAAATTCCGCGAGCTGAGGAAAGTCGGGCGCGCAAAGTGTCAGTCAAGGTTAAGAATTAGTTTATTCTTCTTGATTGCCTGAATCCAAATTCAGGCAATCCGAAGAGTAAGTTTGGTTTAATTTAAAAAATAAGTAAGGTTTTTTAAAAAAATTAATATATGTTAAAGGCGGTTGAAGCGGGTTAATTAAGAACACGCATCAAACGCGATTAAAAAATGGGTAAAATATTAGGAATTGATTTAGGAACTACCAATAGCGCCATGGCGACAGTTATTGGCAGTAAAGCGGAAATTGTGGAGAATAAAGAAGGCAATCGCACTACACCTTCTATTGTGGCGATTTCCAAAAATGGTGAAAGATTAGTTGGACTTTTAGCTAAACGTCAAGCGGTAACCAATCCTAAAAACACTTTGTTTTCTATTAAAAGATTGATTGGAAGGCATTTTGACGATTCAGAAGTGCAACGCGATCTCAAAACTTTACCTTACCAAATTATTAAATCGGGAGAAGGGGTTAAAGTAATGATGGAAAACAAAGAATATACGCCTCAAGAAATTTCGGCTATGATTTTGTCAAAATTGAAAGCCGATGCCGAAGATAAATTGGGGGAAAAAATTACTGAAGCGGTGATTACCGTGCCGGCTTATTTTGACGATTCTCAAAGAAAAGCGACTAAAGAAGCGGGAGAAATTGCCGGTTTTAATGTGCGTCGCATTATCAATGAACCAACAGCCGCGGCTTTGGCTTATGGTTTTGATAAGAAGAAAGAAGAAAAAATTGCTGTTTATGATCTAGGAGGAGGAACTTTTGATATTTCCATTTTGGAAGTGGGGGAAGATACTGTAGAAGTGAAATCTACCAATGGCGATACTCATTTGGGTGGAGACGATTTTGATCAAAGAATTATCCATTGGATTATTGATGAGTTTAAAAAACAAGAAGGTATTGATTTATCTAAAGATTCTTTATCTTTACAAAGAATTAAAGAAGCGGCGGAAAAAGCTAAAATTGAATTATCCACGGCTATGGAAACGGAAATCAATCAGCCCTTTATTACTTCTGACGCTTCTGGACCTAAACATTTAGTGATGAAAATGACGCGAGCTAAATTAGAAGAATTGGTAGGTGATTTAGTAGAAAAAACTTTGGATCCGGTTAAGAAATCTCTGGCTGACGCTAAACTTTCCGTAAGCGATATTAATGAAGTAGTAATGGTAGGCGGAATGACGCGAATGCCGCTAATCTTACAAACGGTAGAGAAGTTTTTTGGCAAGAAACCTAATATTTCTGTTAATCCAGATGAAGTAGTGGCGATGGGAGCGGCTATTCAAGGAGGAGTTTTAGAGGGAACAGTGCGGGATGTTTTGCTTTTGGATGTTACTCCTTTGACTTTGGGAATTGAAACTTTAGGAGGAGTGCGCACGCCTTTGATTGAAAGAAATACTACCGTGCCTACCTCCAAATCGCAAATATTTTCTACGGCGGTTGATAATCAACCCAGCGTGGAAATTCATGTTTTGCAAGGCGAGCGAGAAATGGCCGCCGACAATAAAACCTTAGGGCGGTTTATTTTAGATGGTATTCCTCCCGCGCCGCGCGGCATTCCACAAATAGAAGTTACTTTTGATATTGACGCTAATGGTATTTTGAATGTTACCGCTAAGGACAAGGCTTCGGGAAAAACTCAATCTATTCGCATTGAAGCGTCTACCGGACTTTCCAAAGAAGAGATTGAAAAAATGAAAAAAGACGCTGAAGCTCACGCAGAAGAGGATAAAAAGAAAAAAGAACTTATAGAAATAAAAAATACAGCGGATACTTTAATTTATACCACTGAAAAAGCGTTGCGCGATGCGGGAGAAAAAATTTCCGCTGATAAGAAAAAACCGATTGAAGAAAAAATTGAAGCTTTGAAAAAAATAAAAGATGGAGATGATCTGGCGGCAATCAAAAAAGCCTCAGAAGAACTTTCTCAAGAAGCGCAAAAAATCGGACAGGAATTGTATAAAACTTCTTCTCAAAACCAAAATCCGTCTGCGTCCGCGGAAGAGAAAAAGGAAGGTGAAGAAAAAGTAAAAGATGCGGAAGTGGAGAAAGAATCAGATAAATCGGAAGGCGAAGAAAATAAAAAATAACTAGTTTTCTTTATTGGATAATTGACAAAAGCGCTCGCAAGCAATTTAGCGGGCGCTTTTTATTTTTTGCGATGAAGAATTTTAGCGCTGTTTTCAATTTCAGAGGAAAAAAGAGAAAACAAAAGAAAAGGTAGCGCGAAAAACAGAAAAAAACCGATTAAGATATTTTCCCAGCGGAGAAAATCTTTCATTCCTAAAACTACTAAGAAGGCGATTAACGCGCTCCAATACCAAAGGGAAACAGGAATTTTCTTTTTATCTTTTGTTTTTTTCTCAAAATTTTCTTTTTCTTCGCGCGCGAGAGAATTTCCAAGCATAATCGCAAAAAGTAAAAGAAAAAAAAGAATTAAGTAAAGGAAAAAGAAATTAAAGTAGGCGGAAAAAATTCCGGTTAAAATAATTTCTCCCAGAAAATAAAGCGCGAAACCGAAACTAAATAGCATTAAAGCGTCCACGCTTAATTTATAAAGCAGTTTTTTTATTTCAATATAATTATTTGATTTTTTATTTTCCATATTTGTTTAAAAATTTTTGCTTAGTTTCTTTTAAGAAATTTAGCCAATTTTTGGAATTGATATCGCGAATGAATTTAATTTTTATTTCTCCAATGGTTTCTGGGGCGGACGGATAATAGGTAAATTGATATTCGGCGCTGGAGTCTTTTTCTTCTCCATTCCATTCAATTGCGCAACGGTTATTTTTTAGCTCGCATTCTCCCCAAATTGCCGTTTCCGTTGGAATGGGGCGAATAAATTTAAATTGATATAAAACTTCTGGGAGAATTTCTTTTCTTTTTCCATTGTCAATCAAGAAAAAACGACCGTTGTTTTTGTCTTCAAAAACTGTTCCGTTTGGGTGCGGTTGTTTATAAGTATAGAGTTGGCCGCGCGCGTAAATTCCAAATTCTTCTCCCGTCAGCGGAATTACGTCTTCCCAAATGTATCCTTTGGCTAAAAAAGTTTCTGGACTGTCAATGGGACGTAAATTGTTGCCTTCTGCCACATAAACCGATTCTCCGTAAGACAAAACCGTTCCGTCCAAAAAACCAATTCTTTTCTTGCTGATTTTATATTTTTGAAAAATTTCTGCGGTTTTTTCTAACGCGTCTTCGGGGCGGAAGCGAGAAAGATAAGCTCTTTGGCTAACAAAAGGAACTAATTCTTCTCCGGAAAGTTGGTAATAGTTTTTTTCAATTTTGATAATTAATCCTTCTGGTAATTTTTCTTTTATTTTTTTTGCGTCAATATTTTCTCCCGCGGGAAATTGTTGGATAATGGTTTCTGAAACTGGATGAAATTGCTCTAAAGAAAATCCTGAGGGGGATATATCTTCAAAAGAAGAAAATTTTCTTAATTTTTTTTCAGAAACTAAATAGTATTCTTTATTAGCGCGCAATAAACTGCCGTCGCGCCAACCGATTGGCGCGTCTTCCGCGTAAAGAAAAGCGCGATAAGAATGCAAAACGGAAATTATACCACTAAAATTTTGATCTGAATTAGGAGCGGGTTTTAACGCAATGGAAACTTTGGAAAAAGAGCCGAAAGCGGTAGCGTTAAAAATAATTGGTTCTTTTTCGTTTGTGACTCCATTTTTCGCCGGCATTTCGTTTTCATAACGAGGAGCGGAAATTGTGTTTTTAGAAGAAGAATAATTGCGAAAATTGAAATAAAATTTTGTGTTGGGAAATACAATATTTAAAGTCAAAAAAATTATTGTCGCCAAAAAAAGAAGGATCAAAAAAATTCGTCCAAATAAATAGAAACGTTTCCATTTCGCATCTAAAATTATTGTTGGCGTGAAGTCAGGCATAAATTGTATTATACCTTTCTTTTTCAATTTTTCAATTTTATGTATAAGTCCACCTCATTTT
>DYKS01000008.1 GCA_020722485.1 Candidatus Elulimicrobium sp.
TTGTAATGACAAAATAAATACACTACGGAAAATTTCGCAGTGATGATAAATACGCTCCAAAATTTTTCGCAGTAAAGTAATAAAAATTTTTCTCTACTAACATTTTATTTACATTTAAGGTAAACAACTTTTGCTATAATTTATAATTTTTAAAAAAAACTCACTCCAAATCTCGGTTTTTTTTCAATAAACTACGCACCTTTTCAAAATCTATTGGTTTTTTTTGCAATGGTTTAAATTTTTTGGGAGCAATATGCTGAATTTGAGAAAGTTTTAAAGGATTTTCCGAAGAAAAATAAGTTTTAATTTCCGTTTGGATAGACGCCGGCTGTTCCTTGTCTTTAATTGCCTGAACCTTTTTTCCCGTAATTGCGTCTTGTTTGGATTGACGCGAATTTTTCACCGCGTAAGAATTACGGCGCATAACCGAACGCTGATAATCTTTAAGACAATCTTTGCAAAAAACCGGCCTTTTCCCATCCGGTTGAAAAGGAATTTTAATTTCTACTCCACAAGTATCACAAACTGCGTCATACATTTTTTTATCTTCGACTAAACGTTCTTCGTTTTCTGGTTTTTTAATTTCAGTCCCAGCTGACGGCAATATTACTTCTTCTTTTTTTTTCTGAATCAAAAGAGTTTTTGTAGATGCAAGGGAACTTATCGGTTGAGAAACGCGATTAGCAAGAGTTTTTTCCTCTACAAAATTACGTTTATCCCCTCCGTCAATATCCATTCCAATCCAGCGAGCAATTTTTTCTTCCACTTCTTTTTTGCTTTTGGTGTAACGTTCTCGAGAAACTTTAATAACTTTATCCGCGCTATTTTCTTCTCCCGCTTTTATTTCAATTGGCGGCAAAGTAGTGGCCGAAAAAGCGTCTCCCGCCACTCCATCAATCATCAATTTCAAATAAATAGTATATTTTGGCAAATTAACTAAATCATTAGCGGTAAAAATAGGAAAAAATTCTTTTTCCAAAAATTCAGCGTCTTCCGCTCCCACTCGAAAAGAAATTATTGTTCCCACATTGCCAAAAACGGCATCTCGCACTGTGGTGTTGTCATCTGACACTAATTGGTTAATATATTGATGCGCCACTATTAAATTTAAACGATACTTGCGCGCTTCGGATAAAATATTGGCAAAAGACTCGGTGACAAAATTTTGAAACTCATCCACGCATAAATAAAAATCTTTTCTTTCTTCCTCCGGAATATTGATTCTTTCCATTGCCGCCAATTGAATTTTGGTCACTAACATCCCGCCTAATAAACGCATCGCGTCTTCACCAATTTTTCCTTTAGATAAATTAGCAATAAGAATTTTGCGATTGTCCATAATTTGTCGCATATCAATCGTGGATTTAGTTTGTCCAACAATGTTGCGAATCATAAAAGAAGAAAGAAACTGTCCCACTTTGTTTTGAATAGCCGCCACTGCCTCCTTGCGAAAACGATCCTCCCACTTATCAAATTCATTAACCCAAAAAGATTTAACCACGGGATCTTTGATTTTCGGATAAACGCGCTTGCGATATTCCTTATCAGACATCATCCGATTCACTCCCAACATCGTAGATCCGGGATAATCCAAAAGCGCCAAAATAGCATTGTTAAGAATGTATTCCATTCGGGGACTCCAAACATCCGGCCAAATTTTTTTGAAAACTCCCATCATTCCCGATGCAACTAAATGTTTTTTATCCTCTTCCACCGCTTCTAAAATATTGAAAGCAACGGGATATTCCGTGTCAGCCGGATTAAAATATACTACATCATTGATTCTTTTCGGAGGAATAAAATGTAAAAGTTTTTCCGCCGTATCGCCATGAGGATCAATATAAGCTACTCCGTGTCCATTTCTAATATCTTGAACAACAATGTTCTCCAAAAGATTAGTTTTCCCCATACCCGTTTTTCCGATCACATACATATGCCGGCGCCGATCATCAGTTTTAATTCCAAAAGGAACAAATTGATTGCGAAAATTAGTTTTAGCAAAATAAGTGATAGATGAATTCATTTTTTTATTTTAAATTTTTTCTCTAAGATTTAGACTAAAAAATTACTTTCAATAAAATATAAGACGAATTTTTAAAAAATCAAACAGGCAATCCTGGTGGCACGATACTTTTCTTGTATTCCACTTTGCGCAAAGTAGGCGCAATCACCATCTGGTCGGGAAGATGAAAAATTGTAGCCAATTCTTCGGTGTTTAAAAATATATTTGGCCCCGCTTCACTAGGATCATTATTTCTTTCTTTATATAAACGATAAATTCTTCGTTGCCGGAAGAGTGTTCTTTGCTTTACCCATAAATGCAAAGCAAAAGTTTTAGTTTCAGCATTGGGTTTAAATCCATTAAAATTAAAATCGGAAAATTGCCAAAGAGAACCAATAAAAGAAGCAATGTTGGATCTGTCAAAAAATTCTCTTTTCCCTATATAAACTAATCGCATCTTGGTTTCAAAAACCGGTTTACCGGCAGAATCTTCTATTGCTTTCAAGACATCTTTCTCTCCTGGCGTCAAACGAAATTCCAGCGGCGCTTCTTCTTTCTCGGCTTCCTTCTTGGCAAATTCCACCGGACCAGTCAAACCGGCGAACAAATTACCAAAAACATCTCCAATGTCAGCTAAAAAATTAGCCAAAATTCCATTCTTTGCCGGAACTTTTCCTTTAAATTTTTCCTCAATCAATTTCTGACTCGTTTCATATAAAAAAATATCCTTAGGTTTAATTATAATTTGATACCATAATTTCTGGTTAGGTCCAACCTTAGTCAACGATTCAAAAACAGAAGAAAGAGGATCTATCATTTTTCCGGTAACATCCTCTTCAAAACGGCGATAACTGCGAATAGGATATGGATCGGGTTTAGTTAATTCAAAATCAGTTCCCCATAAATCCCAATCTTTATTAGGAATAACTTTGGGAACATCATTTACGTAATCCGAAACCTCTAATATTTCCGCGTTCGGGTATTGGGCGTAAATTCCCGCTTCCACCAAATTGCGAAACATAGTGGGAGTGCGAATATATATATGCACTATTCCTTCGTCGCTAACTAGTTCAAAACTGAATTTTAAAATAACTTTTCCATCAATAAATTCATCTTTGGCGCTAAGAGCGGAAGTTATTCCGGTTAATCCCGCGAAAAAAGACTCCATCGGCTGGGGACTTTTTTCAATATCACGCGGTGGAATAATTTCCAAAAGCGTCCATTTAACAGAACCCAAAAAATTTCCAATAATATAATCCATCCATAAATATTTGAATACGGGATAAAAAACAATAGGAATGACAAAAAACCACCATTGTGAAGCTAATATCCAAATTCTTTTAAAAAGAGATAGAAATTCGCTAAAAACGAACAGTTGTTGTTCCATTTATTTATTTTGTTTTTGTAAAAATATTTATTTTTTAAGAATATATTTTTCGCCATCAATCTTTTTAAAAAAATTATTCAGATTGATGATTATAGTAGATTTTTTGACTCTTTTCACTTTCAATGCTCGCGTTATAATTTCTTCTTTACTCAACGGAGTCTTGCTTTCTTTAATTATTTCTTCCAGGACATCTTTGACTGATCCTCTTTTGTATCCCCATTCCTCCAAAGCATAAATTCCTCGTCCCGCCAAAACAAAACGTCTGTCGCGAATCAACTCATTATGAACTGTTTGAAAATGAGTCTTCTTTTTTTTATTCAATCCATATTGATCAATAAGCGTAGCAATTTCTTTAAAATGTAACGGTTTTTTTTCTTTTTTAGCTACTAAATAAGCCATTTCCCTTACACCGCGAGGATTTATTTCTTTCCAATTTTTTAATCCCCATTCGCCAAAAACATTTTTTTGAATATCTGTGGAAATATCTAAAAAATTAAACACTTTATCTTCGTTTAAATTTTCCACTACAATTTTATCCTCTTTTAATTTTTCTGAAATTTTTTCAAAAAAAAGTTTCCTGTTCAATAGTTGATTTTCTTTTTCCAATACTAGCTTGGCTATTCTGTTTACTTCTTTCCATTCTTCCAATTTAAAATCAACTAGAGATACCGACTCTTTCATTTCAGTATTTTCCCAAAAAACAATTTGATTGGAACATTTCAGAAAAAATTCCACCATTCCTTTTTCTCTTCCGTATGCTCCAATTTTTTCCATAAAAACATTTTTTCTCATTATACCATTATTTTTTTCCAAAGTAAACAATATTTTATTTTGCGCTATTTTCAGTTTTTCCGCTTGAGTTTGATTAATTTTTCGACAAATTTCTCTGATTATCTGACGAACTCTTTCCCGGGTAATATGATATTTTTTGCCAATTTCCTGAAGTGTTTTTGGTTGGGCTTTTTCATTGACGCCAAAACGAAACCGAATAATTTCTTTAGATCGAGGCGAAAAAATAGAAATAATGTCGTCAAAATAGACAGAAAAAGAATTTTTCTTTTCCAATAAATCGTTTTTTTTGTGTGTTTTTCCCATAAAACAAAAAAATATAATAAATTTTAATTGATTTAACAATATAAACTCCATAAGGAAAATTCTACGTTCTTTTTTCCAATAAACAACGAAGAATTAACCGTGACAATCTTATCAATAAAATCTTTAGAGCGAACAGAAATAATGTTTTAGAATAACAAATTCATTCACTTTTGTCAAGGATTGGAAATAAAAATTAGAAAATTTCCTTTTTGACCGAAAAGTTTACAAAAGAGAAAAAGAGGTTTAAACTGGTGGCTATGAAACCACAAATGGAAAAAATCAAAAAAGAATATGAGGAAATAAAAAGGCGGCTTGCCTCTCCTGATGTTTTTTCCGATACCGCCGAAATGACTCGTTTAGCCAAAAGACAGTCTGAATTGAAAGCAGTCGGCGAAACAATAGAAAGATGGGAAAAAATTGAAAAAGAAATAAACCAAAACGCAATGCTTATTAATACGGAAAAAGACGCTGAAATAAAAACTTTGGCGATAGAAGAAAACATTCGACTGGCTGCCGAAAAAAAAGAGATAGAAAATAAATTAGATGAGATGCTACAGGAAAAAGATTCTCGCGATTCTAAAAACGTCATCGTGGAAATTCGCGCTGGCGCTGGCGGAGACGAAGCGGGACTTTTTGCCGGAGAACTTTTCAAAATGTACTTCAAATACGCTGAAAAAAACGGCTGGAAAGTTTTGGTTTTAAATTCGCACCGCACCGACGTCGGTGGTTTCAAAGAAATAATTTTTGAAATAAATTCCTCAAACAAAAATCCGGTTTTTGAAAAAATGAAATACGAATCTGGCGTCCACCGCGTGCAAAGAGTACCGGAAACAGAGAAATCCGGGCGCATTCATACATCCACCGCTACGGTTATTATTTTGCCAGAAGTGGAAGAATCGGAATTGAAAATTGATCAAAAAGATTTACGTATTGACACTTTCGCTTCATCGGGTCCGGGTGGACAATCCGTCAACACCACTATGAGCGCCGTTCGCATTACTCACTTACCCAGCGGTATTATAGTTTCCTGCCAAGATGAAAAATCTCAACATAGAAACAAAGAAAAGGCAATGAAAGTTTTACGCAGTCGCCTTTTACAAGCGGAAGAAGAAAAAAGAAATCAAGAAATGGGCGCCAACCGAAGAGCACAAATTGGCACCGGCGATCGCAGTGAAAAAATCCGCACTTATAATTTTCCTCAAGACCGCGTTACTGACCACCGCATTAAAAAATCTTGGAGCAATTTGGAAAATATTTTATCTGGCAATCTTGACGATATCATTCTTTCTTTGCGCGAAGAAGAGCAAAAAATAAATACTGATCCGCGTTAACAAATATTTTTTCTTACAAAAAAATTTTTGTTTCTTTGTTTTTATGTCTACCATTAAAAATTGGCAAGAAAAATATTTCCATAAAATAAATCCTTTGGAAACAGAAATTTTAATCGCGCGCGCTAATGGTAAAACACGCGAGTTTGTTTTGACGCATCCAGAATACGAGTTAAAAGAAAAAGAAGAAAAGAAAATAAAAAATTATTTTGAAAGAAGAAGACTTCAAGAACCGATCGCTTATATCACGGGACATAAAGAATTTTACGGACTTGATTTAAAAGTGAATAAACATACGCTCATTCCTCGACCGGAAACAGAACTTATCGTTGACGAAGTGTTAAAAGAATTAAAACGTCAAAAAAAACACGGAAGAGCTAACGTCGTGATTGATATTGGAACCGGATCGGGCAATATCGCCATCGCTTTGGCAAAAAATTTATTTTCCGAAAAAAATAAAATTTCATTCTTGGCAACCGATATCTCGGAAAAAGCTCTCAGCGTCGCGCGTCAAAACGCCAAAGATAAAAAATTGGGAAAAAACATTCGTTTTCTTCACAGCGATCTTTTGCGAATTTTTTTAGACAATCCGTCTCTCTGGCGAACGATGTTTCAGAAAAAAAGTTTATTTATTGTCGCCAACCTCCCCTATCTCTCGCGAAAAAATTATTTGTCCGCCATGAAAGATGTCCGCGTTTATGAACCAAAAAATGCTCTTTTAAGCGGCAGAGACGGACTTTCCCATTACCGAAAACTTTTTCGACAGCTGAAAAAATTCCAGCAAATTTTTTCTTTATTTGAATTGTTTTGCTTTCTGGAAATAAGTCCGGAACAGAAAAAAAATTTATCGCTTCTGGCTAAAAAAATTTTTCCTGAAGCGAAAACTGAATTTAAAAAAGATCTGACGCGAAAATGGAGAGTTTTCTTTTTGAAATTTTAAATTTTTCATAATTTTATCGCCAAAAATGAAACCCGCTTTAAAGCGGGTTTCATTTTTTAAGATAAGAAACAAGTCTATCTTTTTCACACTTATTTCTTTTTTTTCTTTGCTGTTTTCTTTGCGGTTTTCTTCGCGGTTTTCTTAACAGCCTTTTTTTTAGTTTTTTTCGCAGCCATTTGATCCACCTCCTTTCTCCGCCAGTCGGCGGAAATTTATTGAAATAAAAAAATTATCTCAATAAATTTTTTATATTTATTTTTATCTATTGTCTGAATTAAAAAAATATTTTCTAAAAACTTTATTCAAGTATATATGATCTTTAAAAAAACACAACAAATTTTTCAAATATTTTTTTCATTTTTAATTTTAAACAAGTTTAAATTTTTTGTAAAGAGTTTTTTAAAAAAAATTTTTCAAAAATTTTTTTAAAAAATAATTTCGTTATTATAATGCTTCGCGACCATTTATTTTTCGCACGATTTTGTAATGATAAAATAATTTCAAAATATTTTTTAGTTTGACGCAAGATGATGAACTTCTAGGATCGTAAAAATTATTTTATTCGCGAACGAACGAGGAAAAAATCGAAAATACAAATATCTTGCAAATCGCTATTAAAGAATTCACTCTATATTATTAAATAATAAAAATGAAAAATTTAAAAAACGCAAACGGAAATTACACAGAAAAAAACGACTTTTGTCCAGAATTGACGAGGAAAAAAAATAAAATTAAAATTAGGAAATAAGCGGTCGAAGATTGAAGCTTCAACGCAAGCTGTACTTTAAAAAAATTAAAACTAGAAAGGCAGGTGAAAAAAATGGAAGAACAAAAGGACGAAATCCAAGAAAGTCCGACTTCTCCCTCTGAAAATTGGAAACAATGGTTGCAAGACAATTTACGCGTTATCGTCAGCATTGTCATTGTCATTTTAATCGCTGGAGGAATTTATTCTTATTCCAAAAGATCAAACGCACCGACAGGAGAAAATGTTTCTTCTTCCGAAAAAACTCCCGCAGAACAATTACAAGAAATAATTTCTGACAAAAGCGAAGAAAAAGTATCAGTAGAAAAAGAAAAGAAAAACGAAGAAGAAAAGAAAGAAAAAACTATTGAAGTTAAACAAGAAGAAAAAACCGCGACCACTGGAACATCCGAAACAAGCAAAGAAACGGAAACTTCTTTCATAGAAACCGCTCAAAAAGGAAACGGCGTCACTCATTTAGCCCGTCGCGCTTTAGCGGATTATTTGGAAAAAAACCCCGATTCCGAATTGAAAGCGGAACATAAGATATACATTGAAGATTATCTGCGCAAAAAGGTAGGGTTTTCAGATAGAGTTTTTACTGGAACCACAATTGAATTTGATAAAGATTTGATCAAAGGAGCTATTGAATCTTCTAAGAAATTAAACGAAGCGCAAATCAATAATCTTCACAAGTACGCGGTTAGAGTATCTTCTCTTTCCTGATTCTGATAAAATTCAATTATTCGTCTAAAACAAAAAAAACCGCTGTTCTTTTTAAATTTTGAAATTAAAATCGATTTCAGATAAAACATAAAACAAAACCTCGCAACGCGAGGTTTTGTTTTATTTTATTTAAATATTTCGATTTTAAGAGATCATTTAACTTCAAGGATTTCATATTTCACTATTCCTTGAGGAGTTTTAGCTTCCACCTTATCCCCTTTCTTTTTATTTAAAAAAACTTTTCCCAAAGGAGATTCGTTGGAAATTTTAAAGTTAATCGGATCCGCTTCGTTAGAACTAACTATTTGAAACTCCATTTCCCGCTTATGAAATCTAACTTTGACTCTAGATCCAATTTGGACCACGCCACTGCCTTTCTTATTATCAACCACTTCGGCTTCCTTAATCAGAGAAACAAGTTGAGTAATGCGCATCTCATTTTCTCCTTGTTCTCTCTTGGCTTCAGTGTATTCGGCATTTTCACTCAAATCTCCTTGTTCTTTAGCTTCTTTAATAGCGGCGGCAATTCGGCGACGAATGGGACCTTTTCTTTCTTCCAGCTCATCTTTTATTTTTTTTAAACCTTCTTGTGTAATTAATTTTGTCATTGCTTTATTTATAAAAAATTAGAAAACTGCTTAAAACAGTTTTGAAAAAACATATTATACTTGCTTATCATATCAAAAGAAAATTTATTGTCAAACCATCTTATCTAGCGAGAAAAATACCAGCGATAAATTTTTTCAGTCACTGGAACAGCATTATAAGTATTTTCTTTTTGTCCTTCTAATAAAACAACCAAGACAATTTCTGGATTTTCATAAGGAGCGAAAGAAACAAACCAACCAAAGGTTTCTTCTTTGTTTCCGTATTGAGCCGTTCCGGTTTTACCGGCTACTGCCACTGGCAAATTTTTTAAAATTTGCGCTGTTCCTTCGGTCACTGTCATCCGCATTCCTTCTCTTACAATTTCAATAATTTTTTTATCTATAAAATTAGAATTCAAAATTTTTGGAGGAAGCAAAATTTTCTCTCCATTATTCTTTTTAATTTGATAAACTAATCTTGGCTGATAAAGAATTCCTCCGTTGGCAATAGCGGCAATATAATTAGCTAATTGAAGAGGCGTAGCCGTTAAATAACCTTGCCCAATAGCAGCATGATAACTATTGCCTACATACCATTTTTCTTTCAATGTTTCTTCTTTCCATTTTTCATCGGGAATAAAACCCGAGGCTTCTCCGGTTGTGTCTAATCCGGAAATTTTTCCCAAACCAAACTGCTCTTCATATTTTTTCATCACACTCATTCCCATTCCACGAATATTACCATAACCTCCTCCTACCGAATAAAAAAATACATCGCTAGAAACAGCAATTGCTTTGCGAACATCGGTAAAGCCATGCGCTTTCCAATCTCCAAAAAACCAATTACCCACTTGGATTCCGCCCCGACTTTCAATTTGTGTATTTTCTGAGATAACACCCTCTGAAAGCGCCGCGCAAGCAATTAGCGGTTTAATAACCGAGCCGGGAGCATACTCGCCTGAAACCACCCGATTAAAAAGCGGCTTTTTTTCATCACTGATTAAATTTTTATATTCCTCTACTGAAATTCCTTTTGCAAATAAATTATTGTCAAAGGATGGCAAACTTACCAAGGCTAGCACGCCTCCATCGCGCGGATCAATAGCAACCGCAGCAGCGCCCGGAAGACTTTCTTTGTCCATCGTCTCCGCCAAGGAATCAAAAATTTTTTTCTGCAAATCAGCATTTATATTAAGATAAAGATTATCCCCGGGAACAGGATTGATTACTCCAATTTCTTTTTTAATTATTCCTAAAGAATCCACCTCCACGCGAAAAGTTCCTTTTTCTCCCCGTAAATTTTTCTCGTAATATTTTTCCAATCCATACTTCCCGATAGAATCGGTCATTAAATAATCGGGATTTTCTTCTTTTTCTTCCCTTTTTATTTTTCCTTCATAACCTATAATATGGGAAAAAATCAATCCGTCCGCGTAATTTCGCAATGATCTTTTTTCAATTTTTATTCCCGGAAAATTTTTAGCTTTTTCCAGAAAAAAAAGCGCCTGATCTTGAGAAATATTTTCTTGTAAAAGAAACGGCTCCTGAAAAGAAACGGAAGCGGCGGCGCTTTCTATTTTCTGCCATATTTCTCCTTGATTGATATTTATTATTTTCGCTATTTCGAAAGAAATTTTCTTTCTTTCCTCACTTTCAATCGGAAGATCGGCGGGAAAAATTACCAAATCAATTCCCGGCGCGTTAGAGGCTAATAATTTTCCTTCTCGATCATAAATTTTTCCGCGCGGAGCTTTAATAACGAAATTGCGCGTTTTGTTTTCTTTAGCCATTTCCCGATAAAAATCCCCTCTGTACAAACTCAAATAACCCGCGCGCATAAGTAAAACAAGCAAAGAAAAAACAACCGCGTACCAAAAAAAATTCAGCCACTTTCTGTCAAAGACGGCTTCCAGTTTATCTACTTCTTTTTCCGTAATAGTTAAAATTGAATCTTCTATTTCCGCGTTGCGAAACTCTCTATGAATTTTATTGTTTTTTCGAAACATAGGATTTGAAACTGGAAAAAGTTTGCGGATAAAATTTAAAAAATTTACTCAAAATTAAAAAAAATATCAAACTCCAAAAAATCCGACTCACTAAAATTTTAATATTTATATTTTCCACGCCACCAAAAAAATTTCCGCTTATTAACGCTTTCCATTTCAGATTATTCCATAAAAACTCCGCCCCTGTCCAAAAAACCGCCAAAAAATAAATTAAAAAAACTTTGGTTCCCGGCAAGAAAAAACGGCGTAAAAATAAATCGGTAAAATACGCGACTCCGAGAAAAAAAAGCGCCGTTTTTCCAATAATTCCAAAAGAAATCAAATCCCAAAAAAATCCGGCTCCAACCACCCAAATCCAATTTTTTTCAAATACCTCGGAAACAGACCAAAAAAAAATCAATAATAAAAGAAAAAAAGGCGCCGTTTGCGGAAAAAAAATTATTTCTCCAACCGATCCCTGTAAAATCGCCAGAAAAAAAATTAAAACGAGTTTTACCAAATTATTTTTCATAATCAGAATTTTTAACCACAAAAACAAACCGCAATTTGTTTAAATCCACGGGTGAAGAGATAATAGCTTTTTTGAACAGCGGATCGGAAGAAGCCATTACTTCTTCTACTGTCCCCAAGAACAGCCGCCGTGAAATTTTTTCTCCGCCCAAAGTAACCACTTTATCTCCTTTGGAAATCAAATCATTTTCTGGAATCATATCCATTACAATACTGATTCCATAATCTCCTTTTACAATTCCTTTAGTTTCATTTTCATCGGTAACGGCGCCAATGGCGCTTTGAGGGTGAGTAAGAAAAATAACCCGCGCACTATTTTCAAAAACATCTTCCACTTTTCCCACCATTATCCCTCCGCCAACTATTACCGGCATTCCCGACGCGATTCCATTGCGTTTCCCTTTGTCAATAATGGCATACTCTCCGTCAGCGGAAAAAACTCGATTTAAAATTTCTCCGCTTTCTGTTTCCAAATCAACCTTAACAGATAAATCAAGTTCTTGCCTTAAAATTTCATTTTCCTTTCTTGCTTCGCGTAAAGCGATATTTTCCGCCGTCAATTTCAAATTCTCCTCGTGAAGCATTTCGTTTTCTTTTTTTAAATCATTGATAGAAAAGATAACATTTTTTACATCTGCTATCTTCCAAGAAAAAAAAGAAGCGCTTTTTTCAAAGGGATAAAAAAATAAATAAAAAACTTCGCGCGCCGGTGAAAAAAAATCGCGAGGATTTAAAAAAATCACAAAACCTAATCCCACGGCTACAAAAACAAATTTAAAAAAATTTTTTTTAAAAAAATTTTTCATTATAAACCTCTACTATTATAACCTATTAGATTCCGCAACGTTATTTATATTTTTCGAATAATTATTTCTATTTGTTATTTATGTCATTCCTGTAAAGGCGGGAATCCAGTCCTTTTTTATCAAGCGTAGATTCCGAATATTTTTCTCCGCTAACATTTCAAAAAAATTCTAAAATAAAAAATAAAACAGAGGAAAAAGTGTAAACAACACTAGTATTTTTTACACTAATTCAAAGGATGTCTGTCATAGTATTGGTTTTCGGTAAGAACTTCTTTTAAACTGTCTAAATCCTCCAAAATTATTCCCGCTCCCCGAACTACTGCTGTCAAAGGATCTTCAATCGTCCTTACCGCAACTCCCACTTGATCAGCGATAAATTTATCCAATCCTTTAATTAAACTACCTCCTCCCGCCAAAATAATTCCTTTTAACATAATATCGGAAAGAAGTTCTGGTGGAGTATCTTCAATAACTACTTTTATGTTATTAACAATTATTCGCAAAGAATGAGAAATAGCCTCGCTTACTTGATCGGATGTTATTTTTACTTCTTTCGGCAAGCCACTTACTAAATCTCGCCCTCGAACAGTTTTAAAAGATTTTTTCTCATTTTCTAAGTAAATATTACCCATAGCAATTTTGATTTCTTCCGCTGTTTTCTCTCCAATCAATAAATTAAATTCATCCCGACAATAACGGATAATATCTTCATTCATTTCATCTCCTGCCACACGCAAACTGCGAGATACTACTACTCCGCCTAAAGAAATTACCGCAATCTCGGAAGTACCGCCTCCGATATCCACCACCATATTCCCTCCCGCGTCAGTTACAGGCAAACGAGCGCCAATGGCCGCCGCCATTGGTTCATCTACTAAATAAGCTTCTCTCGCTCCGGCGTTAATAGCCGCATCAATTACCGCTCTTTTTTCCACTTCCGTAACTCCCGAAGGAATACCTACTAAAACACGAGGACGCGGCACCCAAGAAAAAGAATCGCGATGAACTCTTTCAATAAAATAATGCAACATCTGTTGAGTTGTTTCAAAATCGCTTACCACTCCATCCACTAATGGTCGGGTAACCACAATATGTCCGGGTGTTTTGCCCACCATTTTTTTCGCCTTTTTGCCAATAGCTAAAATTTGTTCAGTTTTTTTATTAACCGCCACCACTGAAGGTTCATTGATAACAATTCCTTTTCCTTTAACATAAACCAAAGTATTAGCCGTTCCCAAATCAATTCCCATATCTTTGGAAATATTTCCAAAAAAACGACTGCTTAACCAATGGGATATTTTTTTCATTTGGAAAAACTTTGAAAAAGGCATAAAAATAAACATTTAAACATCTTTATTATAATAATCTAATCGAATTTTAAAGTCAAAACAAACACAAAAAGACGCTTCGAGAACGAAAACGTCGAATTAAAAAAATAATTTTTTGTTTTTATTTTCTGTCTAAAAAATCTTTTTTCAATAAGCCATCACTCAATCATTCTTCTTTTAAATTAACACTGATTCTGCTTATATCTTCGGGAATTTTATTTAACGCTTGGGGAAGTAAATCAGGCATTATCCCCAATTCTATTTTTTTAATTTGAGGATATTCGTCAAATATTTTTTTTGTTTCGGTTTCTTTTTTTCCGGCAAGAGATTTTTTTAAATTATCCACATTTAAACTTGGAGTGATAATTGTTCTGACAAAAACATTTATTTCAGCTTCTTTTTTCTCTTCATTCCAATTAATTTTTTCATAATCAACATTAAGATCAAAATTTTTTTCATTCAGATCCATTTCTTTCAAATAGGCAACCGGGGGGTTTTCATTTAATTCTTTTTTTAACAAAACAATTAAATTTTGTTCCGCTTTTTCCCGAGAAAATGTTACTGTTTTAATTTTCATAACCATTTGACATTGAATTTCTTCTGCTGGTAAACCCACAGATGGAGAAACAGAGCTAGAAATAATATCTTTCTCTAAACTTTCTTCTAATATAATTTTTTCTTCTCCTAATTGAGCTTTAATTTTTTCTACAATTGTTTTTTCTAATTCTTTTTGAGTTTTTTCTAAAGCGATATCAATATCTTTCTGCGTCACAACAGAAACTTCTTCTCCGCTTAAACCACCACCCTTCATTGCTTGAACAGACTTGGCGTAAATTTTTTCATGCTTGGGACTTCCAGATAATCCGGGTATGGAAAAAACGGAAGCGCCAATATTAAATTCTTCTCCCGCTTCATCAGCTACCACCTCCACATCTATCGAACCAGGCTCTGCCTTTCCGTTTTCTATTTTCATTTCGGGCACTATCACTCCCTCCACCAAACGAAATATTTTGCCATCTTTGGATAAAAAACGAGTAGTCGCCACTAATTTTTGCGCGGAAGAACTTTCATTGTAAATAGTAATCATTCCTCGCGCTTTTTTATCAGATATAGTTTTCTTTCCGGTAACCGGAAAAGAAAGCGTTATTTCTCCTTCTTCCTGAATCATTTCAAAATGAAAATCATTTTCGCTAAAAGAAGAAAAATCTCTTTCATCTAGAATTCCCTTCCAAGAAAAATTTTTTTCCAACAAAAATCGTTCCAATACAACATCTATTTCCGCCCTAGGTCTCATTATATAAAAAACTCCCGCCACCACAACCACCAATAAAATAACAAACGAAAGAATTTTCAATGTTTTCTTTAAAAAATAACTTTTCTTTGTTTTTGCTTCCGATTTTTTATTGTTCGCGATAGGTGAACGCGACGCGAATAATCTCTGAATTTCTTCTTCTTTGCTAGGCTGGAAAAAATTATCAGTCGGAGAACTGGGAATGTCCGCGGTATAATTTTTCATCGGATAATTTTGATAATTTTTCTCTTGAGAAACAACTTTTGAAAAAGATTCTTTCGGCGAAACAGAAATGAATTTCTTTTCGGGTGGAATAATTTCTCGCGAAAAATCCTTTTTCTTTTCGGAAAAATTAAAAACCGCCGACTTATCGCGTGAATCGCGCAAATAATTGAGAGAGTCAATCAAATCTTCTTTCTGTTGAAAAAAATTTTCCGTTCCTAATTTATTTAGAAATTTTTTCTTGTCAATTTCTTCCGAAATTTTCAGTTTTTCTTTCTTTGTTTCCATTTGTTTTAAAACGCTTGAATCATTTTTCGCTTTCTCGCCTACTTCAACAAAATCAGTAAAAACAATACCAGCTTTGGCGGATAAAACTTTTCCTCGCTGATCTTGGGTGGCGATAATTATTTTTTTGCCATTTTTTTCCGCTTCTCTTTTTAATATTTTCAAATTGACAATTCCTTGAAAAAGAATCGCCCCTTTTTGAACTACTAAAACAACCTCTTTAAAAGCAAACATTTTAACCTTATTGACAATGGAAATAATTTCTTCATCTGATCCAATGTAAATTATATTTTTTTTCATAAACCAAAAAAATTTATTGTTTCTGGACTTCGCGCATAGCTTTTTTTAAAATTTCCGCCATCATTTTTTCCTCTCCTTCCAAATCCAAAACCAAATTAGCTAACCCCAAAGGAGTAAAATATTGAGGAGTAAGTAATTTTCCAGTCGCGTCCGAAAGACGCAAAATATTTTGAGGTTGAAGAAAATTAACGGAAATTTCCCTAGAAAAAGGTAAATTTCTGGTCCATTCAAAAGAAAGTAAAACTTCCTTGATTTCCGGCAAAGCAGCGCCACCCCCACAAAGAAAAATTCTATGCGGAAGAAGTTCATTTTCCGAAAATTCCGACAAGGCAATCTCCACTCCGCCTAACCAAACCAAAGCGTCTTCTTTTACAATTTTTTGGATTCGCGCGGAAAGATCCAAATTCAATTTATTAGCGGAATAAAGAATTTTCAATTCCTCCGCTTTTTCAAAAGTCGTTCTCAATTCAGAAGCCAGTCTTTTAGTAAACGCTTGTCCGCCCAAAGCGAAAATACTGGTGCCCTCCAGACCGCCGTTCCTAACTACGGCTATATCAGTCGTACCGCCGCCAATATCAATAAAAATAGCGTTGAAATCAAACTCGCCTTCATAATCAATGGAACGAGCCACCGCGTATGGTTCTGCCACAATACTAATTAGTTCAATATTCAAAGCGTCAGCAATTGTTTGCAACGCTCCCAAATGCATCAAAGGAGCATAAGCGTTAAAAACGCCAATGGAAACCCTTTTGCCTTGAAAATTAAAAGGATTGCTCACTGGATAACCATCGATTTTAACATCCACAATAGCGGCGTTTATCAACTTAACCTCGATATCGTTTTGATTGGTTTCTTTGGCGATCTGATTTCTGATTCTTTCGTAGGCTTTAAATTGAACTTTTTGAATAATATCTTTCAATTCATCAACTCCGATTTTAATTTCCTGATTAACTCTTTCATAATGAACCATTGTGGTAGTTCCTTTGACTAATTCTCCCGCTATTCCGATAACAGCATTTTTGACTTTCTTTACTCCAGCTTCCGCTTTGGCGGCTTCAATAGCTTCTTGAGAAGTTTCAATAACCCCAGCAATATTGGAAACGGCGCCGCTTTGCATATTGCCTAATTTCTGACGCGCGCTTCCCACACCAACAATGACACCCTTTTTGACTTTTTTATCCGTCTTAAACACCAAAGCTTTAACCAAATCGGTTCCAATATCTAAAGCCAAAAAATATTTTTCGCCTCCGCCTATAATTTTTGAAAAAATTCCCATTGTATTTTAATTTTTTATTTTATTTTTTCCACTTTAATTTTTTTGCTTTCTTTTTCAATAGTCGTTGTTTTTAAAAGCCCTTCTTTGGCCCCGTAAAAACGTACCACGTTTCCTCCGTTAGTCGCGCCCCATCTTAAACATTCTTGAACATCTTTCCCTTTTAAATAAGAGGCAAAAAAACCGGAAGTAAAAGCGTCGCCAGCGCCAGTCGTCTCTATCGGACTATCAGCAGATGCGTCCACTCGCCAAAAAGACTTTCCGTTAAACGCCCAACCTCCTCGCCGACCATCCGTCAAAACCGCCAAAGAAGAAGAATGAAAATTTTGAATATTTTTCAGTAAAAAAAATTCTTCGTTTAATTTCTCTCGTTCTTCTTTTGTTTTTGTTTCTCTTTCTATTATTCCGATCGCTTCGTCTTTATTTAAAAAAATAAGATCGGCGCGTCGCAAAACCGCTTTGATTTTTTCCGGATCGTCTTGAATATTTCTTTGTCCAGGATTAAAGGCGATTTTTACTTTTTCCATCTGCGCCCAATCTAAAATTTTATCTAGATTTTTTTTCCATTCCCCGTTTAAAGCGCTGATAAAAACCCACTCTGCAAGAGGAAATTTACCCGCGTCAACTTTCAATTTTTCATTGGAATCGCGATTAAAAAAAATTACCCGTTCTCCACTGTCGCGATCCACGATAATAGCCGACAAATCACTATTGGAGTTTTTTTCCGTTTCCAAAAAAGCGATTTCTACTCCTTCTCTTTTTAATTCTTTTTTTATCCATTCACCGACAGAATCGTCTCCTATATTAGAATGAACAGCAACGTTTATTCCCAAACGGGATAATCCTTGCGCCACATTGGCCGCCACTCCGCCTGGCGCTTCATAAATATCATCAATTTGATACTTGGCGCCCAACTCAAAAACGATTTTTCTTTGCGCAGTTAAATCTTCCGGAGTTTCCCATATTTTTCCCTCGTTCGTGGGGAAAAAAACATCTTTGGAAACCGAACCAACGCAAAGAACGGAATATTTTTCTTTTTTCGCGAACATTTTAGAAAACATTGGAATAAAATTTTTATCAATTAACTTTTTTTCTGAACTATAATTTTTTTATAAAAATTTTTTAAAACGAAATCATTTTGTCAAATACCTATTTTTTTATTCTTTACAATAAAAAACTTAAAAAATTATCTTTACCCAAAAAATCTAACAAATAATTTTTTTAAAAAATATACATAATATGTTTGTGTTTCATTTAAACAAAGAAAAAATATAAACCAATCACTTTAAAAAACACAAACAATATTTTAATTTAATTTTCTTTCAGTTCCATTATAACATTTTTTAAAAAAACAACAAACATCATGTACACATCATCGCGTTTTTTATTTAGCCATTACTTAAACATCAAGCGCTTAATTATATTAAATTGCAAAACTTTTTTATCATTCCCGCTCCTTTTCTTGTCCTTCCCCCGTTTCTATTGTCATTTTCAAAAACTAGAATCCGGTTCTCATTTACCGCGCGTAGATTTCTCATCAAGCGTCAAGCGCAAAATATCAAATCAAACGCGCAAACCCTAATTTAAATAAAAAATTATTAAGATTGAATATTAAAAAAATTTATCAGATGTTTAATTAAATAGATTCGTCGCAATTTTTTCTTTTTCATTTTTATTGGCAAATTTTTCTTTGATTAGTTTCATCCCAATGATAAACTTCAGCGACACCGCGAATAGAACTGTGATCCACTTTTTCTAAATTGGCTTCCACGAAACGGCGCGCTTCTTTTTTGATATAATTCCAATCGTTATCAAAAATCACCACCCAACCAGCGGGATAATCGCAAACAAAAAAACGAATTTCTTCCATTTTCAAATCGTGATCGGCACGCTCCCCGCCAAAATCCAAAACTGATGCTTGCCATCCGCGATAATAATAATTGCGAAAATTACGAGTAATGAGCGCTTCTTGATGTTTACGATTCTTTTTTAAATAAGAAAAAACTTTGCGATAATCGGCAACAGAATCATTATCCCGATCATAAGTAGTGTCTCCTGAGAAAAAATATCCATAATTAGGCAAAATAATCGCTCCCACTAAAATAAAAACCCAAATAATTTTTTGCGCGGAAAAAATAGATAAATTTTTTGCCAACCATTCTCCCGCTCCAACAACACCCGCCGCTGCTAAAATAATCAAAAAAGATTGGAGATAAAAAATATACTGAACACCTTGCGTTCTTTTCCAAATAAAAACAGTCAATAAAAAAGGAACAAGCAAATTGCTCCCCAACCATAGCGCTTCTTTGGGTTTTTTCCAATAAGAAAAAAGCGCCCAGTAGCCAGCAGCGACCGCCAACACACCTAGAAGCGGATGTTGGAAATCGCGCGTGATTTTCCCAAAATAGCCATAATTATCCATAAAAAACTGAGCCGTCCCGCCAAGTTCCCGCAAGATTTCCGGAAAAAAGAAAATGATGACAAGCAAAGAAAATCCAAAAGCGCTCATTCCCCAGCGCGCGCTGCGAGAGATGGGAAAAGATTGAAAAAAATAAGAGAAAAATAAAATTGTCGTCCAATAAACTAAAAGAGAGAAAACTATATTAACGGTAAGAAGTTGTAAGTGCAAACTCAAAAGTCCCGCCAATATTGTTGGAATTAAATAAAGCCAATTGACGCCGAAAAAATTCGCTGATTTTTTTATTAATTTTCCTTTCCATTCATAAAAAGTTTCCAAAAAAAGAAATAAACAAGTAGAAAACATTAAAAATATTGGATAAAACATCGCATACATTCTTAATTTTCGATCATATTCAATCCCGGTAACAGAAACTGCAAAAAGAAAAGCAGATAAAAGCGCGACGGTTTTTTTACGCGTAAAAATCCACGCGCTCCAATAAATAACCAAAACTGTAATCACTCCCCAAAAAACGCTTACCAAACGAGCAGAAAATTCATTTAAAGGAAAAAAAGAAAAAAGGCGCGCCACTTGCCAACGATAAATCCAACTGCGCTCATCGCGCGCGGGATAAAAATCTTTTTCGTCCGGAGTTTCTAAATTAAAATCCCAAGCATGCCACTGCCCGGTTTTAAAATAACCGTAACTCGCGTTCAAATCTATAAATTCATCAGCAACAAAAGAATTGCCATCCAATTTCCACATCCGTAAAACCAAAGTTAACAAAATTACAGCAACTAAACCAACTGGAAACAACCGCTTTTTAAAAATATTTTTAGTAAAAATTTTTTTCATTTTTTAAAAATCAAAATCGCTTCCGTAAGCGGGATTATTCTTAAATATCCTTACATAATTTTTTTCACGTCCGCCTATGGCATAAGACCATTCTAAAGAAACTGTATCATAAAGAAATTCAGGGCTAATCTGACCATGAAAAGTGCGCACAATATAATCAATAGGATATTTTTTCGTTTTCACTTTGGATTTATGGATACAACGACCGACAAAAAATTCACAAATTCCATGCGCGTCAGTCCAAATAATCAACTCGCGAGCGTTAGGTTTTTGGTTTAAATATTGCGCCGCTTCATAACCGCCATAACCCCATGGATTGCTTAACAAATATCTCTCTGGCAAAAACCCGTTAACATAAACAAAATAATGCGGATAAATAGCTTTTAGAGAAAAAAGGCTAAAAACAATCAGCAATAAAGAAATTAAAATATTTACAATTTCCTTGCCTTTTAAAAAAAACAATATCTTAGTCTTATTTATAATCAAACGCGCCGCTAAAAAACTTATTAAAACTGCCGTGATCGCCAAAAAGAAAAAATAATTGCCAATGAAAATATCCAATTTGTTTTGATTTTCCACGGAAATATTTTCTTGAACCGAAACTAGAGTAAAAACGATCACAAACAAAAACAAAAACCCAAAAGAGAAAATTAACGATCGTTTTTTCTCTTCTTTTTTTTCTTTCGCGGCAAACAACAAATTATGAATAGCCAACGATCCTAAAATAAATGTCAAAGGAAAAAGAATAATACTATAACGAGCGGTTACCAAAAGTCCTTGTTCAATAACGGCAATATAAAAAACGAGAAAAAAGGAAGAAAACGCCAAAAATAATCGGCGATGAATAATCGCTCCAAAAAAAGCTTGCGTCCAAGCTAAAACTAAAAGAAAAAAAGCTACTGGCGTGAGTGAAAAAACCAAAGGCACCCATTCAACGATAAAACGATCCCCATAAGAATTATCAGTTGTAAAAGACGCCTTAGTTTTAGAATCGAAAGAAATACCAGAAAGATCATATAAACTATTTTTTAAAACCCAATTAAAAAAGACAAATAAAACAACCGCTAAAAAAAGAAAATAAATTATTTTTTCCCAATATCTTAAATAACGAGAAAGAAAAGATAAGCAAGCGGAAAGAAAAACGCTTTTTAAAAATTTAGCCTCTGCCCAAACCATCGCCAAAAGCGTAATGATAATCAAAAAAAATAATTTCATTTTTTGGGCAATAATGAAACCGAAGTCGGATTTTTTCGTAGATAATTCTTGCGGAAAAAAAATTTCTTTCCAGTTGGCGGTTTGTAAAAATTTTATTCCATCCACGATAATCGCCGGCATTAAAACAGCGAAAATTGTTAAACTTAATATCACAATCAATAAATAATTTCTGACATCTTTTTTTACTAAAGAAGAGAAATCAATCAGATTATCTTTTTCTTTTTCAAAAAGGAAAAGGTAATCCCAGAAAATCATTAAAATAAAAAAGGGGAAGAAAATTACGCTTACATACTTGCTCAATAAACTTAACCCTAAAAAAATTCCCGTAAGCCATACATATTTTTGTTTCCGAAAACGCAAATAAGCAAAAAAAGTTAAAAAAGACGCCGTTCCTAATGACCAAAAAAGAGTATCCGGATTGACAATTTGCGAAATACCCAACAAAGTCGGCGAGAGTAAAATTAAAATGGCCGACCAAGCGGCCACCCACTCGCGACCGGTAATTTTTTTGATAATCCAAAAAAAATAAAAAATGAAAATCCCGTTAAAAACAAGCAAAGGAAAACGAAAAAGAAAATTTATTTTCTCAGTGACAGCGGGATTAAAAATTTTGACCGTCCCGTCGCTGAAAACAATTTGTTGATCGATCAAATCAGAAGCAAAAGGCAAAGCTAAACCGGAAACATACGCTAAAGTAACACCCGGTTTGTCATTAATGCGCGTGGCTTTCCAGTTTCTATCGGCAATCGCTCTCCAATATTCGCTAATCCGTTCCGAACCATAACTAGGAAGCCAAAAATGCTCATCGGCGGTAATATAGCGAGTGATATTGGACAATCCGAAAATAAAATATAAAAAAAGCGCTAAAAAAACAGCTAGTAATCGCGTATTGATTTTTTCAAATTTAAAAAATTTAAATCGCATCTAAATTCTAAATTTTAACTTGGCTAAATAAACAACTTTATTTTAGCAATTTTTTCCTATTTTTGTCTATATGATAACTTATTTGAAGAATTACAATAAAATACATAAGTTCATCAACATATTGCGCTCTATAAGAAAATAGAGCGATGCCATTTTTT
>DYKS01000039.1 GCA_020722485.1 Candidatus Elulimicrobium sp.
AAATGTCTGAATTGGTCGGGCTGCCGGGAATCGAACCCGGTCTACATCCACCCCATGGACGCGTACTACCGGTATACTACAGCCCGTAAATAAAACAACCTCTATTATAAACTAATACAAACTAACCTTTTTCGGATTTATTTTTTTACCGTAAAATTTTTTAAATAAATCCTTTATCCGCCAAGAATCCTCCGTGCTTAAAAAAATTCTTTTATCGTCTTTCCTTAATTGTTCCGAGATTTCCCGGTGGCGTTTCAAATAATCTTTCAGTTTCTCTGCGACCACTTCCGCCTGATTGAAAACCTTTACCGAATCCGGAACGTATTTTTTTATGATATTGCTTATCAGTTCGTAATGGGTACAACCAAGAACCAGCGTATCTATCCTTCCACTTTTCTCAAAGAGCTGATCTAAATATTTTTTAATGATTAAATCAAGCCCTTCCCATTCCAACTCCCCTGCCTCTATTATCGGTACAAGAAGAGGACAAGCTTGTTGATGAACTTTTATTTCGCTATCTATCTTCGTTACTTCTCTTGGATAAACAAATGAATGGACTGTCGCCTCTGTTGCTAAAATTCCTATCTCTTTGGATTTGGTCATTTTTACCGCCTCTTCAGCGGTCGGGATAATTACGCCCAAAACCTTTCTATCGGAATAATGTCCTAATAGAAACTCTTGTTGAATCCGTCGCAACGCTACAGCTGAGGACGTATTGCAGGCCAAAATGACCAATTTGGCGCCTTCGTCAAAAAGCCGTGCTACTCCCTGACTAGTAAATTTGTAAATAACGTCCGGACTGTGCGAACCATACGGAGTCCTGGCATTATCTCCAAGATAAATATAGGAATAATCGGGCATCAGCCGAATCGCTTCTTTTAAAATTGTCAACCCGCCAAGTCCGGAATCAAAAAATCCTAACATTTTTTTAAATCACTCAATTTTATTACATTTTTTCTTTAAATAGCAACTAAACCTAGTATATATTTTAATATTGTTTTATTTTACCCGATACTTATCTTTAATCTGTTTTTCTTCTTCCCGTTTTTCTTCTTCAATTTTTTCTTCAGCTTTCTTTTTTAAAGAGGATAAATTTTCGGATTGTAATTCTCTGGCGCGTTTAATTAAAATTTTTTTATCATTTATTTTCGGATCGTTAATTACTTCAGAGAGAATGATTTCTAAAATCGCGCCGATTTTGGGTCCGGGTTTCATTTTTAATTCTTGAATTAAATCATTGCCATTGATTGCTAATTGCTTTACGGAAATAGGATGGCGAGAAATTTTTTCCACCATATATTTGAAATGGCGCAGTTTATATGGAATGGCTTTCGGCACGCCGCTTCCCAAACGATCGCCAACTCGCACATCAATTAAATCATTGATATTTTCCAAACCGACTTTGCTAACAACTCTGCGAACTCCGTGTTCTCCTACTTCATCTACATTATAATAAAACATATGATTTTTAACGAGAAGAACTGTTTTATCTATAATGACTCGGGGAAATTTTAGTCTTTCCAAAATTTCTTGCGTCATTTTAGCGCCGATATATTCATGACCATAAAAAGTAGCGAATTCACCTCTTCCTTTTTTAGCGCGCGGTTTGCCAATGTCATGCAAAAGAACGGCCAGACGAACTTCTAGTTTAGACGAAGGACAAAACTGTAAACTAGCTAATATATGTTTATAAACTGTGTTGTAGGGACCGTAATAATGATGGCGATTCTGGCGAACGCCGACAGTTTCATAAATTTCTGGGATGATATATTGCATCAATTCTGTTTCCGTTAGCAATTCAATTCCCCAAGCCGGCAAAGGAGAGAGAATTATTTTTATCAATTCGTCGCGTATTCTTTCTTGGGAAATATGTTTTAACAAATTATTATTTTTCTTAATCGCGAAAAAAGTTCTTTTTTCAATTCTCCACAAATTAACGTTTGATTTTTTACTATCTAAATTTTCAGTTTTAACTTTTGCGCTTTTTCGCTCTCCTTCTTTTTTTTCTTTTAAAAAAGTCAAATTATCGCTCTTACTTAAAGTAGCGGCAAATCGCACCGCTCGCATCATTCGCAGCGCGTCTTCATTAAATCGCTCATCAGAATCGCCAACGGCGCGAATGATTTTATCTTTAATATCTTTCTGTCCATTATAAGGATCTATAATTTCATAGTTTTTAGTTTTTAACTTAGAATCTTTGTCTAATTTTAAATTTAAAATTTTTAAAGCAATCGCGTTTATCGTAAAATCTCGGCGTGATAAATCTTCTTCTAAAGTTTCAGCGAAACGCACTTCGTCGGGGTGTCTTTTATCTGTATATTTGGATTCAACACGAAAAGTAGTGGTTTCTATCACGTCAAAAACATTGTTTTTATCGTCTCTTATTTTTATACCTACCGTTCCGAAATCATTTTCATAAAAACTGTTTTCTTCGCCGAAAATTTTTATTATTTCTTTCGGACGAGCGCTGGTGGTAATATCCCAGTCTCGTGGCGTTTCTCCCATCAACAAATCTCGCACGCATCCACCTACGATATAAGCGTCAAAACCGGATTGTTCCAGTTTTTTTAAAACAGTGATTACATAATCGGGAATTTTTTTGATCATAATTTTTTTGGCGAAAATTTTTTATCCTGCCGTCGCCTGTGCCCTCGACAGGAATTGAACCTGTATTTAATCCTTAGGAGAGATTTGTTCTATCCGTTGAACTACGAGGGCTCGGGCCAAGGCGGGCAATTTATTATTATCCAAAATGATTATTTTTTTAAGTGAAAATATGAAAGTGATTATTTTTACAATACCATATCACAACAAAAAGAAAAACTCGCGTAAATATTAGTTAATGCGAGTTTTTCTTACTGGCGCTTGTTGGGCATCTGAAATTTTTTTTAACAATCCAGATGTGAAATTTGAACGCTCTGCCTCGTTCTCGCTTTGAACGCCGACGGGATTTGTGTCAACGTTAGCTGGCGCGCCGCTTAAATTCTTTTCATTTGAGCAATTATTTGATTAGCTAAGTCCCTTTTATCAATCAAATAATCGTCCCATTTGTTTGACTCCTTTTTCT
>DYKS01000009.1:0-5272 GCA_020722485.1 Candidatus Elulimicrobium sp.
AATTTATAATTTATAATTATAGTGATTGAGCGGTGTTTAAATTGCGCGAAGTTTATTATTCATTATTAAAATTAAAATCCGCCATTTGGCGGATTTGCTAATATATTTGATTTCAATTGTGCGCCGTGAGGGATTCGAACCCACGACCATCAGCTTAAAAGGCTGTTGCTCTACCAACTGAGCTAACGGCGCGCGTTGTTTTTTAATAAACTTATTTTTATGAAAATTTTTTAATTTATTTTTTTCTTTTTATTTGCGGGTAATGAAAACAAATAAAATTATTATCTTTTTTTAAAACAAAGTCAATACAGATAATTTGAGTAGCAGGGGTGAGAATCGAACTCACGACCTTGGGCTTATGAGTCCCACGCTCTAACCAGCTGAGCTACCCTGCCCGGTAATTTTTTAAAAAAACAAACCCACTAATTATTTTTGCGCGGGCTTTTATTAAAATATAATAATTATGCGCGGTTGTCAAACCTTGCGGTATGGTTTGAAATGAGTTAAACTGAAATAAAAATAAATTGCTATAATGTTATCTTTAAAAGCTTATTCTAGGTTGGTGTTTTTAATTTTTTTAGTTGCTTTCGCTGTTTGGATAACGGTGATTTGGAAAGTTAATCCAGAAGAAAATTCCAAATGGGGACTGATCGTTTTTTACGCCAGTTTGTTTTTGGCGGTTTTAAGTTTGTGGATGTCGGTGTCAATTTTTTTAAGTCGGAAACTAATGGAAAAAAATTTAGTAAAAAGTCCATTTAATTTCTTTTCTAATTTTCGACGCGGATCCCTTATTTCCGCTTTTCTGATAATTTTTCTGATTCTTAAAAGTTTAGATTGGTTCACTTGGTGGCTGGGTTTGTTGCTGTTGGCGGGATTTCTTCTGGCGGAATTACATTTTTCATTAAACGATAACAATTAATAAATTTAGAACTTACGCGTTTGATTTGTTATTTGATGTTTGAGGCGGAATTTAATTTATACGCGATGAAGAAAAAGAACTGGATTTTCGCTGGAGTTTGACCTTGTGAAAACGGGGGTGGGAATGACAAAAAATAATTAGCCAAAATATAAATAACGCTACGAAATCTAATGATATGATTAAAAAAGAAAAACCAAAAAGTAAATACAGCGCCGCTTCCATTCAAGTTTTGGAAGGATTGGAACCGGTGCGCAAACGTCCGGGAATGTATATTGGCGGCACTTCTTTGGAAGGGTTGCATCATTTAATTTGGGAAGTGGTAAGTAATTCCATAGATGAAGCTATGGCGGGATATTGTGATGATATTACGGTTAAATTATTGCCAGACAACATTATTGAAGTAAGCGATAATGGAAGAGGAATTCCGGTAGAGAGACATCCGCAAACCAAAAAATCCACATTGGAAACGGTGATGACTGTTTTGCACGCGGGAGGAAAATTTGAAGGCGATGGTTATAAAGTTTCTGGCGGTTTGCACGGAGTGGGAGTTTCAGTAGTTAACGCGCTTTCCGCGTGGACGCAAGTAACTGTTTTTCGCGATGGAAAAATCTGGCAACAAGAATACAAAAGAGGGAAAAAAATGACTGAAGTTAAAGCTATTGGTAAAACTAACGCTACGGGAACAATAGTAAAATTTCAAGCCGATTCGCAAATTTTTTCTCAAATTGAATACAGCTGGAAAAAAATCGCTGATTATTTGCGTCAGCAAGCCTATTTAACTAAAGGAGTAAAGATTACATTGGAAGATTATCGCGAAGTTACGGATAAAAAAGAAGAGCAAGCCAAAATTAAACGTTATAGTTTTTACTTTGACAGTGGTATTGTTTCTTTTGTTCGATTTCTCAATCAAGGTAAAGAAGTAAAAAATATTGTTCCCATTTACATTGAAAAAACCCAAGACGATGTTTATGTTGAAGTTTCTTTGCAATATACGGATGGATTCAAAGAGTCGCTTTATTCTTTTGCTAATAATATTTTTACGCCCGAAGGAGGAACTCATGTAGCGGGATTTCGCGCCGCTTTGACGCGCGTTTTAAATACTTATGCCAAGAAAAATAATTTATTTAAACCTAAAGAAGAGGGAATAACGGCAGATGACGCGCGAGAAGGATTAACGGCGGTCGTCAGTGTGAAGTTGAGAAATCCTCAATTTGAAGGTCAAACTAAATCCAAACTGGGGAACAATGAAGTGCGCGGAATTGTCGCGTCTGTTGTCGCGGATGGGTTGGCGGATTTCTTGGAAAATAATCCGCGTGAAGCCAAAGAAATTATCGGTAAGTGTATGTTGACTGCTCGCGCTCGTTTAGCCGCGCGCGCCGCCAAAAATGCTATTATTCGCAAAGGCGCTTTGGAAGGAATGACTTTGCCGGGAAAATTGGCGGATTGTTCGATACAAGATGCCGCGCGCGCGGAACTTTATATTGTGGAGGGAGATAGCGCTGGCGGCAGCGCTAAACAAGGAAGAAACCGGCAATTTCAGGCGGTTTTACCTTTACGCGGAAAATTGGTCAATGTGGAGAAAACTCGTTTAGATACCATTGTGAAATCGGATACATTAAAACCGATTATTATCGCTTTAGGCGCCGGTATTGGCGATAGTTTGGATATTTCTCGCTTGCGTTATCATAAAATAATTATTATGGCGGACGCCGATGTGGATGGTTCACATATTCGCACTTTGCTCCTGACTTTTTTTTATCGCTATTTCGAAGAGCTAATCCGCGCCGGAAATATTTATATCGCTCAACCACCGTTATATCAAATCAAAAAAGGCAAAGAAATTCGTTATGCCTATACGGAAAAAGAAAAAGATGATATTATGAAAAAAATGGCGCAAGGAATGAAAATGGAAAATTTAACTGGAGTAAATATTCAACGTTATAAAGGTTTGGGAGAAATGAACCCTCAGCAATTATGGGAAACTACTATGGATCCCGAGCGTCGGGTAATGTTGCAAATAACGGTAGAAGACGCTCAAAACGCCGATTACATTTTTAATGTTTTAATGGGTAACGATGTGGCTTCAAGGAGAAAATTTATTCAGATGCATGCCAAAAGCGTAAAAAATTTGGATGTTTAAATTTTTTTTGGAATATTCGGTGTGTTCTGTTAAAATTAAAATACCCTAACTTAAACTTAAATAGCTAAATTTTTCTTGGTATTTATTAAAAACAAAAACCAAAACACGGTTATGAATGATCCCGTGATTAAAGTAGAAAACTTAAAAGTGATTTATAACGAAGGCAAGTCCAATGAAACACGCGCTTTAGATGATATTAATTTTCAAATTTTTCCGCGCGAATACATTATCATTCATGGTCATTCCGGTTGCGGTAAGTCTACATTGTTATATTCTATTTCCGGATTACAAACGCCTAGTTATGGGACTGTTAAAGTAAAAAACGTGGAGATCAATAAAATGGATTCACAAGGGAAATCTTTTTTTCGCCGTCACGAAATTGGGCTTATTTTTCAGGCGTTTCATTTGGTTCCTTCCTTGACTGTTTTGGATAATGTTTGTTTGCCTTTGGTTTTTGCCGGAGAAACATTGAAAAAGAGAAAAGAAAAAGGAATAGAATTGTTACGTCGTTTTGGTATTGTAGAGCAAAAAGATAAATTTCCCGCCCAACTTTCTGGTGGACAAAAACAAAGGGTAGCGATCGCGCGAGCGCTTATCGGAGATCCGGAAATAATTTTAGCCGATGAACCGGTAGGAAATTTAGATAGTGATTCAGCGCGCAATGTTTTGAATATTCTCAAAGAATTAAATGAAATAGATAAAAAAACGATTATTCTAGTGACGCATAACAAAGACCATCTTTTTTTCGCTGATCGGATTATTCATATGAGCGATGGCAAAGTGACGGATTTTGAAGTCAATAAGGAAAAAAGACCAAGTGAGGCCATTCGGGACGATGTGTGGCGTCAAATTAAAGATATTCCCAGCGAGTTGCGTCTTTTGGCGCGGACTTTTAAAAATATCACTTATAAACAAACCAATACTTTACTTACTCCTTTTAAAGCTAAACAGCTTTTAATGCATATTGTTTCCCATTTTACCGAGGAACAACTGGATTTAGCGGAAGGATTGTTGCGGGATTTTTTGTTTGGTAATATTGATTTAAATAGCTTGCAAAAAACTTTAGACTTAGAAATAAAGAAAGGCGGGGCTGGGTGGAACAAACAATTAGCGCGCTCTTTTTCTGCTCGAGTTCAAGAAATTATGAATCAAGTGCGTTTGTTAACAGAAACTGACATAAATTTTTCTCTTGACGCGCTCTTGGAATATTTGTTGAATTTTGTTAAAATAAAATTGGATGCAAAGAGAAAAGATCGGCTGAAGATGTTTTTAAAATTACGTTTGGAAAATAAAACGGACGCTGTTGGTTTGTCTTGGCGCTTGGATACTCCTTATTACCTTGGTGGCGCTGGACTAAATAAACGTTCGGCGGAAAAAATATCCAAAGAAGTAGAACTGATTATGCTATTGAAATATTCTTATTCTGATGTTGAGCAAGAAAAAACGAGAGTTCAAAATACGAGCGGTTCCGGCTTGGAATCATTTGCCAATAATGTTCCATCAGAAAAAATGTTTCAATAAAGTTATTTTGATTTAGTTATATTTATCTATATTTATTGAGATATAAATTTTGCAAAACAAAAATGAAAGTAAAAGATTTAATGACAAAAAAAGTAATTACGGTGGATATAAATGAAAGCGTGGAAAAAGTGGCTAGTATTTTAACTTACAATAGAATTCATGGCGTGCCGGTAATGGAAGGAAATGAGATTAAAGGTATTATTACTGAAACGGATTTTTTTACCAGAGGAAGAGAAAATTTATATTTGCCGTCTTTTATTTCATTTGTAAAAAAATTTGAATTTAATAATAAAATTTCAAAAAATAACAACGAATTGTTAAATAAAATAATCAAAGCCAAAGCGCGGGATATTATGAGTCCGAATTGCCGCGTTGTTTTTCCGGAAACAGAGATAAGCGAAGTGTTAAGAACAATTAAAAAGACTGGTTATCATACTTTTCCAGTCGTAGATCGTTATGGAACATTAGTTGGTATTATTACTTTGTTTGACTTAATTTCTGTTATGAACGATAATATAAACGATAAAGGGAATATTTGAACTTTTTAGGTTTGGCACTAAACTTAAAGTAGAGGAAAATTGAAAGGTAAATAATTTTTTAATTTTAATAACAAAAATGAAAAAGATATTTGATTTTTTCAAAAAGATTTTTCAGCAAAAAACAAAAGAAAACGAAGTAAATTTTATTGACAA
>DYKS01000009.1:5372-18349 GCA_020722485.1 Candidatus Elulimicrobium sp.
GTAGTGTCAATATTACAAATAATGTTTTTGGCGTTAATAATTTTTGTGTAAGTGGTCAAAATCCAACTGAAATATGCGCCATAGTAGATACGACAACAGCAGGAAAAATAGATATCACTTTATCTAAACCATCTCCGGGAGTTAATGTTGATTCAGGATTAATTGTTGCGTTTACTCTTACTTCTTTATCAGAAGGAAATAAAGTTATTTCTTTAAGCAGAACCGGGAACGGAAATTATAATGATTGTGATATATTATCACAGATAATGGTTTAGGGACGAATATTTTATCCAGTGTGGAAAATTTGAATATTACTGTTAATCCTTTGGATACTACCGCTCCGATATTAAATGAAGAAATAAGTCAAGAGGAAATAGATAGTAACAATGGAGTGAATATAGGAAAAATTAAAGTAAAAACGGAAAAAAATAATAAAACAAAAAATATTTCCGGTAAGATTTATTCACAGGGAAAGAGTTTATATTTTAAAGGAGAAGTAGAAGGATTATCCGGTGGCAAAATGAAAGTGATGATAGACAATAAGGTAAAAAAAGAAATTAATCTAGGCAACGGCGCGGATTGGAAAGTGAAATTAAAATTCAATAAAAGCAAAACATATAATGTTCAATTTCAGTATGTAGATAGCAATGGAAATGTTGTTGATGAATCTAAGAAATATAAAGTGGAAGTAGATAAGAAAAAACCAAAATTTGTTAATTTACCGCCTTTTCTCGTCAAGAAGCCGGGAGAAGTAATTTGGTGGAAAGCTACTGATAACAAAAAAATTAAGGAATACAAATATCAATTCAACGGAAAAACCCGAAAAACTAAAAAGGATTCCTTTGTTATTCCTGCCAATACTTATCGTGGCATTTATATGTTAAAAGTAATTGCTTATGATAAAGCAGACAATCGAGCAACTCGCTGGATGACAGTTCGTGTGCGCTAGCAGCTATATTTTGAAGTTCCTTTTTTTAAAAATTTTAGAGCAATAACTTCGTTATGGCTTATGGTTGGGCTTGCTAAATTTTAAAGGAAGTGTTATTATAAATTTGATAATGTTTTTGTTGTTATAGTTGTAAATTATGCGATAAGTTTCTTTTATCTATCGCGAGTTCGTGAATTTTGAGAGAGAGAATTGATAAACGCGAAAAATAATGCGTTAAAGCGCGGATATTTTGTGGTTTTGCGGGTAGAATTGTATAATCACAAAAAAGAACTTTTTGAAAAGTTACTTGCTTTTTTGAATTATTTTTTATGATGAAAAAAGACGATTTTAACGAAGGAAAATTTTTTCAAAGAGAAAATTCCGAAGGCGGAGTTCGCTATTTTATTTTTGAAATAATTAAAATATTTTTTTTAGCGTTTTTTATTATTATTCCTATCAGGATTTTTTTGTTTCAGCCTTTTTTTGTTCAAGGATCCAGTATGGAGTCTAATTTTAAGGATGGGGAATATTTGATTGTCAATGAATTAGGTTACAAAGAAACTCTTTTTTCTTATAATGAAAAAAAAATATTTTCAGTGAAACCTTTCAAAGAATTAAAGAGAGGAGAGGTGGTAGTTTTTCGTTATCCTAATGATCCGGAAAAATTTTTTATTAAAAGGACGATCGGTTTGCCGAAAGAAGAAATTAGCATAAAAGACAATAAAGTAATTATTAAAAAAGAAAATGAAACGCGAGAGATAATTCTAGATGAAGCTGCTTATTTAGATTCAGATAATAAAACGATAGGAAATCTGAATTTGAAATTGAAAGAAGACGAATATTTTCTAATGGGGGACAATAGACAGCATAGTCATGATTCGCGCAGTTTCGGACCGGTGAAAAAGAAATATATAATCGGAAAGGTTCTGTTGCGCGCTTGGCCATTGGATAAGATAAAAATTTATTTGAATGATGTTATTTACGCGAACGATTAAAAATTTTGTTTAGTTTTTTGTTTTTATGTTGGTTAAAAAAAATTTTAAAAAAAATATTTCCAAAAAAAAGGAGAAGAAAAGCAAGGAGATTTTATTGCAAAATCCGCGAGGAATGAGAGATATTTTGCCCGAGGAACAAAATTATTGGGATCAAATTCGCAAGGTTTTGGAACAAAGTTATCGCGATTATGGTTTTGGAAGAATGGATTTACCTATTTTGGAATATTCCGATTTGTTGATTCGGTCGATCGGGGAAGGAACGGATATAGTGGATAAAGAAATGTATTCTTTCGTTACCAAAGGGGGAGATAAATTGTCTTTGCGTCCAGAATTTACTGCTGGTTTAGCTCGCGCTTATTTACAGCACGGAATGAATGTTCGCCATAAACCAGTTAAAATTTTTTCTATGGGGGCGGTTTATCGTTATGATCGGCCGCAAGAAGGACGTTATCGGGAACTTTATCAAGCCAATTTTGATATTTTTGGGGAACAAGATGCCGTGATGGACGCGCATATTATTCAGTTAGCTAGCAGAATTTTAGCCGCTTTGGACATCAAAAAAGTTCAATTTCAAATAAATAGTATTGGTTGCCCAGTCTGTCGTAAAAATTATTTAAACTTGTTAAAAAAATATTTTGAATCCAAAAAAAACAAACTTTGTCAGACTTGCCGGAAGCGAATTCATACTAATCCATTGCGAATTTTAGATTGTAAAGAAGATAAATGTTCTCAAGTGGCGGCACAAGCGCCTCAAATTTTAGATCATTTATGCGATGATTGTCGGCTTCACTTTCGATCTCTTTTGGAATATTTGGAAGAATTGGAAATTTTTTATGTTATTAATCCGCGTTTGGTGAGAGGTTTAAGTTATTACACTAAAACTGTTTTTGAAATTTGGCCAATTGGCGAGGAAGGAAAAAAATATTCTTTGGGCGGTGGAGGAAGATATGATAATTTAGTGGAATTGTTAGGAGGAGAAAAAACTCCAGCGATTGGTTTCGCGTTAGGACTAGATCGGGTAGTGGCAGAAATGAAAAAAATCAAAGCTAAAGCATATGTTTTTCCAATTCCAAAAGTTTTTTTGGCGCAATTGGGAGACTTAGCCAAGAAGAAAAGTTTGAAATTATTTTCTGATCTAGAAAAAAATGGAGTTTTGGTGGCGGAGAGCTTTGGACGGGGAAGTTTAAAGTCTCAATTGCGAATTGCTAACCGTTTGAAAGCGGAAATAACTATTATAATGGGTCAAAAAGAGGCTTTGGACGGAACGGTGATAATGAAAAATATGGCGACTGGCACTCAAGAAACGTTAGTGGTAAATGAAAAATTGCCGTTTATTATCAAAAAAGCTTTAAAAAATAACGGAAAAGTAATAAAAAAATAATTTATGGATTGTGTTTTTTGTAAAATATCTCGTCGAGAAATACCAGCTGAAATTATTTATGAAGACAATGATTTTCTGGCTTTTTTGGACATTCGTCCGCTTAATCCTGGTCATACTTTGGTTATTCCCAAAAAACATTATCGTTGGGTGTGGGATGTTCCCGAGGCGAGGGAATATTTTGAAGTTACGAGAAAAATCGCTGTCGCGCTTAAACAAGTTTTTGAAACCGAGTATGTCGTTTCACTTATTTTTGGGGAAGAGGTCTCGCACGCGCATATTTGGCTAGTGCCACGATTGAAAGGAGACGGACATGGGAACGCCATTAATTTAAAAAATGTAAAGCAAATTAACGCTAAAGAGATGAAATCTATCGGAGAGAAAATCAGAAATGCGCTAAAAAATAATTGAAAAGAAAATTTTGTTTTACCATTTAAATTGTAATAAGAATAAATAAGTGGTAAATTTAAAATATTTTTTTGAAGGGAGGTTTTCATAATGATTGAAGTCAAGAAAAAAGACAGAGAAACTGAAGAAAGTTTAATCAGAAGATTCACGCGTCGTATTCAGCAAAGCGGCGTTCTTAAGCATGCTCGCAAAATCCGTTTTAAAGAAGAAACTAAAACTAAAAATCAGAAAAGAAAAGAAGCGCTGTATAAATCAAAAATTAGGAAAGAAATTGAAAAGATGAAGAAATTGGATAAATTTGACGAAGAAGCGCTTAAAAACATTAAAAAAAGAATGAATAAATAAGCGATCCGAATGAAATTTTTTGGATTCGCATTAATATAAAAAATATGTCGCTTAAAGAAAAAATTAGAATTGATTTGAAAGAAGCAATGAAGACCGGAGAAACAGACAAACGAGACACTTTACGGATGCTAGAGAGCGCGATTAAAAACGAAGAAATTGGAAAAAAGAAGAGAGAACAAGGGCTTAACGATGAAGAAATATTGGCAGTGATAAGCCGTTTCATTAAACAAAGAAAAGACAGCGCGTTTCAATACGAAAAAGGAGGTCGTCCGGAATTAGCAGAGAAAGAAAATCGGGAAATCATTATTTTGTCCGCTTATCTTCCCGCGCAATTGAGCGTGGAGGAAATCGGAGAAGTTGTTCGAAAAATAATTGCTGAAATTGGCGCTAAAGGTCATCAAGATATGGGAAAAGTAATGCAAGCGTCAATGGTATTGCTTAAGGGAAAAGCGGATGGCGCGGCGGTTAAGGAAATTGTGGAAAAAGAATTAAGTTTGTTGGAAAAAACAGAAAAAAATGATTAAGCGAAAAAAAGAAATTATTCAGCCAAAGGTTAAAGTGGAAATCAACAAACAGGTTAAATGTCCAGTTGCCAGCAAAGAAATAAACAAAACTGTGATCGCGGCTCTAGAACTTTTTTTGACAGAAAATAAAATTTCTACCGAAAAAACTTTTCTTTTCAGCATCGCTTTTTTGTCAGAAAAAGAAATGAAAAAAATCAATAAACGTTATCGCGGTAATAATGTTGCTACTGATATTCTTTCCTTTAGTCAGTATTCGAACCAGAAATCTCTAATACAAACGTTGCGTCAGCAAAAGGAAGAAGAAATTTTTTTGGGAGAGATGATTATCTGTTGTCAATATTTGAAAAAATCTGCTCGCGCGTTGAAGATTGCTTTTTCTCAAGAGTTGGCTTATGTGATCGCTCATGGAACTTTTCATCTGTTGGGTTTGCGTCATGGGAAAAGGATGTTTTCTTGGCAGGAAAAAGTAACGTTTAAAAAATAAAACGAAAAAAATAATATTAATATTATTTATAATTAAAGTAGTTTAAAAAAATAATCTATAAAAATTACTAGCGTTGTTTACGTTTTCTCTGTATTTTTTTATTTTTTATTTTGAAATTTTTTGAAATATTAGCGGAGAAAAACTATTGTCATTGCGGAAAAATTTGGAGTGTTAACGGAACTGGATTCCCGCCTTCGCGGGAAGGAAGACAGGAATGACAGAAAAAAACGAAAAATAATTAGCTGAAAATGTAAATAACACCGTGAAATCCAATAAATAAATAGCATAAAGGTATTCTAAACAAATTAAATGAAAAAATTTTCTAAGAGTTTAAATAATGCTTTGTCCGGGTTGCGCTACGCAATTGTCAATGAAAGGAATTTTCAAATTGAAATAATCGCCGCCGTGATTGTAATTGCTTTGGTTATGTTTTTAAATTTGGAAAATTGGGAAATGGTTGTCTTGTTTTTGTTGATTGGCTGGGTTTTGACGGTGGAACTTATCAATACGGTAGTGGAAAGGATTGTTAATATCTTAAAACCAAAAGTTCATCCTTATGCCGGTTTGATTAAGGATATAATGGCGGCGGTAGTTTTGATTTCTTCAGCGTTAGCGTTTATAATAGGAGTAGTCATTCTATATCCGTATTTTTGTGATTTCTGGATAAAGTAAGACCGAAAGAGAAGTAAAAACAAAGAATATTTTTTAGTTGATTATGTTTAAATCAAACATTATTGTCGGTTTGGATTTAGGATCAGCCAAAACTCGCGCGGTTATCGCTCAAGAATTGGAAGATAGAAATACCTTGAAGATAATTGGTTCAAGCGAGATTGATTCCGAAGGAATTCGCAAGGGAGTGGTTTTTAATGTGGAAGAAGCCGCTCTTTCTATTGTAACCGCGATGGAAAGAGCGGAGAAGATGTCTGGGATAAATGTTAAAAAAATCACCTTTGCCATCAAAAGCCAAAGAACGGTTCTTGAAAATTCCAAGGGTGTGGTGGCGGTGGGGCGAGTTGATGGAGAGGTCAGTCAGGAAGACATCAATCGTTCTTTGGAATCAGTCCAATCTTTTTCTGTTCCACTTAATCGGGAAATTATTCATGTTATTCCACGCTATTACCGTTTAGATGACCAAGAAAATATTAAAAATCCCTTGGGAATGAAAGGGGTGCGTTTGGAAGTGAATGCTTCAGTCGTGGAAGAACAATCCAATTATATTGGAAATTTAAACAAGGCGGTTTATCAGGCGGGACGAGAAGTTAAGAGTTTGGTTTTTAGTCCTTTGGCGGCGGCGGAAGCGGTTTTGGATAAAAAACAAAAGGAATTGGGAGTAGCCGTTTTGGATATAGGCGCCACGAGCACTTCTTTATCGGTTTTCGAGGAAGATGAGTTAGTTTATTGTTCAGTTCTTCCGATTGGAGCGTCTCATATTACCAATGACATAGCGATTGGTTTGCGTGTTTCCATAGAAGTGGCAGAAAAAGTAAAGTTGGAATACGGAAGCGCTTTTGCCGAAGAAATTTCTGATAAAAAAGAAATAGATCTTTCTCGTTTTGATTCTCGCGAAGAAGGTTCTGTTTATTTGAAACATATCGTGGAATATATAGAAGCTCGTTTGGATGAAATATTTGAATTGGTAAATAAGGAATTGAAAAAAGCGGGAAAGGCGGGATTGTTGCCGGCGGGAGTAGTTTTAGTCGGGGGAGGATCCAAATTGCCGGGAATTGTGGATTTCGCTAAAGAAAAATTAGGATTACCAGCGCAGATTGGTTATCCGCAAAAAATTGAAGGATTAGTGGACAAAGTGGATGATCCGACTTTTGCGACAACAATCGGACTTTTATGGTGGGAAAAAAATTATGGCGCTTCTGCTGAAAGCGGGTTTATGGGAAAAAATTGGAAAGTGAATGGAGTTTTTCAAAAAGCGAAAGAGTGGATAGATAAATTTATGCCCTGATTTTTTTGCTTGACAGCACTTGTTTGGTTATGATATTTTTAAGTATTAAGAAATTAAATTTAAATATTGCTTAGAAAATAGGATTATGGTGGAAATAAAACCAGATATAGAAATGTTTGCTCGAATTAAAGTAGTGGGAGTGGGCGGTTCCGGGTCTAACGCGATTAGTCGAATGATTGATTCTAAAATTCAAGGAGTGGAATTTATCGCGATAAACACGGATGCGCAAGCGTTGCATCATTCCAAAGCTTCGGAAAAAGTGCACATTGGTAAAAATTTAACTAAAGGTTTGGGAGCCGGGATGAACCCGGAAATTGGTCGTCAAGCGGCGGAAGAAAATCGAGATGAAATCCAAGAAGTACTTAAAGGCGCGGATATGGTTTTTGTTGCTTGTGGAATGGGTGGAGGCACCGGGACTGGAGCGGCGCCGATTGTGGCGGAAACGGCCAAAGAATTGGGAGCGCTCACGGTGGGAGTAGTTACCAAGCCATTTTCTTTTGAGGGAACTCAACGCAAAGCTATTGCGGAAGAAGGTTTAGAAAATTTAAAAGATCGGGTGGATACTTTAATTACTATTCCTAATGATAAATTGCTTTCCATTATTGATAAGAAAATCACTTTGGTTAACGCGTTTCGTATTGTAGATGATGTTTTGCGTCAAGGGGTGCAGGGTATTTCTGATCTGATTACCAAACCTGGAATTGTTAATGTGGACTTTGCCGATGTTAAAGCGATTATGTCGGATAGTGGTTCGGCTTTGATGGGAATCGGAATCGCCAGCGGGGAAAATCGGGCGTCAGAAGCGGCTAAGGCGGCGATTAACAGCCCTCTTTTGGAATTATCTATTGACGGAGCCAAAGGAGTTTTGTTTAATGTTTCCGGTTCCAGTGATTTGACGATGTTAGAGATAAACGAAGCGGCTAATATTATTACGGAAAACGTTGATCCCAATGCCAAAGTGATTTTTGGAGCAGTAGTCGATGATCAAGTAAAAAAAGGCGAAATTCATATTACGGTGGTGGCAACCGGATTTGACGCGGAAAAAATAAATGGGTTTTCCGCCGATGTTATCGCGCGCGCTTCTTCCAAGAAGTTCAAGCAAGAGGAAGAAAAAAAAGAAGAGAAATTTATTGCTCCCAAAAAAGAAGAAAAAATAGTTTTTCCTTCCCAAAAAATAATTCCCACCCAAATGATAATCGAAGAAAAAATTCAACCTGCTCCAGTTAGGCCTAAAAATTTTTTTAATGAGGATGAAAACGATGAAGATGAATTGGAAATTCCAGCCTTTATTCGTCGAAAAATGAAAAAATAAGAGTGGTAATTAAAATTCTGAACCAATAAATAAATTATTTGAAATTGTAAATAAAAATCCGCCTTTAAAGGCGGATTTTTATTTTGTGGATAACTTTGAAAAATGGCTTGAACAAAAGAAACTTGCGCGTTTTTTGTCTTGTGGTATAATTACTTCATAATATACAATATGTAGTGTAAATATATCGTTATGCTATCATATTATTATTGTTGGTTATTTTTCGGGATAACCTAAAAATAAGACAGCAATATGACAATTTAACGATTAAATAAAATGCTTTGTCCTTTTTGTAATCATAAAGAAACTAAGGTGATTGATTCGCGAGATACCAATGACGGAAAAGCGATTCGTCGTCGAAGAGAGTGCGAGAAATGCCATAAACGTTTTAGCACTTATGAAGAATTGGAAATTGTCCGTTTGTTGGTGAAAAAAAGAAATGGAGAAAAAGAAGAGTATAATCGGGAAAAAATGAGATTTGGCGTGGAAAAAGCGTTGGAAAAGAGGCCAATTAACCCAGAGAAAAAAGAAAGACTTTTTTCGGAAATAGAAAATGAAATTTACGACAAAGCCAAAGACAATCAAGAAATATTAAGCAAAGAAATTGGACGCATTGTGTTGAAAAAATTAAAGGAAACAGATGAAGTGGCTTATTTGCGTTTCGCCAGTGTTTACAAATCTTTCGGTAGCGCTGATAGTTTCCGTCGCGAAATGGAGAAATTGGAAAAATAATTTATTAAAAAAGAGTTTTAAAAGTTAAGTCATAGTAAAGTAATTTTTATTATTTTTTATTTAGGGAAAACAAAAATATGATCAAAAAGAAAAAAAGAGTTCAAATAAAAAAAGTGATTAAACGTAGCGGACGAGCGGTTCCGTTCGATCAAAAAAAGATTACTCTGGCCGTGGAGAAAGCTCTGCGGGAAACTGGAGAAGGTGGGCGCAAAGAAGCGGAAAAAGTGAGCGTCAAAGTGACGCAACTTTTGAATAAAAATTATCAGAAAGGGTATATTCCGGAGATTGAAGAAATTCAGGATATAGTGGAAAAAGTATTAATGATTTTAGATTTTGAAGAAACCGCCAAGGCGTATATTCTTTATCGCGAACAACATCGCAAAGTGCGGGAAACGGATGAGGCCTTCAAAGAAGCGTTGGACTTGATTGAGGACTATATCAAGGAAGCGGATTGGCGTGTGAAAGAAAATTCAAATATGGGATTTTCTTTACAAGGAATGAATAATTTTATTTCTTCGGCGGTAAGTTCTAAATATTGGATGGAACGAGTTTATACTAACGATATTAAAAAAGCTCACGAAGGAGGAGATTTACATGTGCATGATTTGCAAATGGTAGCCGCTTATTGTTGCGGTTGGGATTTGCACGATCTTTTAATCAAAGGTTTTGGCGGCGTTTCCGGTAAAGTGACTAGCGCTCCGCCTAAACATTTTCGGAGCGCTCTTGGACAAATGGTTAATTTTATTTACACCTTGCAGGGAGAAGCCAATGGAGCGCAAGCATTTTCTAATTTTGACACGCTATTAGCTCCCTTTATCCGTTACGATAAACTTAGTCAAAAAGAAGTTAAGCAGGCTATTCAAGAATTTGTTTTCAATATGAATGTGCCTACGCGAGTGGGTTTTCAAACTCCTTTTTCTAATATTACTTTAGATTTACAAGTTCCTTCTTCTTATAAAAACGAAGCGGTAATTATTGGCGGTCAACCTCAAAAAGAAAAATATGGCGAGTTTCAAAAAGAAATGAATATGATCAACAAAGCGTTTGCCGAAGTGATGACGGAAGGAGACGCGCAAAATCGGGTATTCACTTTTCCTATTCCCACTTATAACATCACCAAAGATTTTAATTGGGAGGATCCGGCTTTGAAACCGATTTGGGAGATGACTGCTAAGTATGGGATGCCTTATTTTGCCAATTTCGTTAATTCAGATATGAGTCCGGATGACGCGCGGAGTATGTGTTGTCGGTTACGATTGGATAATAGAGAACTAAACAAGCGCGGCGGCGGACTTTTTGGCGCTAATCCGTTAACTGGGTCTATCGGAGTGGTAACCATCAATATGCCGCGTTTAGGTTATCTTTCTCGGAACAAAAAAGATTTTCTGGAACGTTTGGATAAATTGATGGATTTAGCCAAAGAAAGTTTAGAAGCGAAAAGAATTTTTATTGAAAATTTAACGGAAACGGGGCTTTATCCTTATTCTCGTTATTATTTAAGCGCAATTAAAATGCGTCGGGGAACTTATTGGGGCAATCATTTTTCTACTATTGGGCTTTTAGGTATGAATGAAGCGTTGCTTAATTTTATAGGTAAAGACATAACTACGCGAGAAGGAAATAAGTTGGCTAATCAAATTTTGGAACATATGCGCGAGAGAATTCGCGCTTATCAAAAAGAAACCGATCATATGTATAATTTAGAAGCCACGCCGGCGGAAGGAACAACTTATCGTTTAGCTAAATTAGATCAAAAAAAATATCCCGACATAATTTTCGCCAACGACGAGGCGGTTAAAAAAAATGGGGCGGAGCCTTATTATACCAATTCTTCGCAATTGCCGGTGGGCTACACCAGCGATATCTTTGAAGCTTTAGATTTACAGGATGATTTACAAATTAAATATACCGGAGGAACAGTTTTGCACGGATTTTTGGGAGAAAAAATTAACGATATTGAGTTGGTGAAAAATTTAGTTCGTTCCATTACTTCTAATTATCGTTTGCCTTATTTCACTTTTACTCCGACTTTCAGTATTTGTCCGGAACACGGTTATATTTCCGGCGAGCATCATACTTGTCCGAAGTGCGCGATTAAATTAGAAAAAGTAAAATTTGAAAAAGTGATATAATTTTTTCATTGATTACAAATTGATTTTTTCTGTGTGGAATTTATATTGAGCGTTAAAAAACAATCAATCACCCCGGAAAACGGAGTGTTTAAAATAAATATAATAAAAAATAAATCACGGATTGTCTTTTTAATTTATAAAATTTAATGTGGGTTATTTAAATTGACAATTCGTAAAAAATTATGGAAACAAAAAAAATCATTTGCCATGATTGTGGCAAGGAATTGAAAAAAGGGGACGAATTTGTGCGTTTTCCTGTCGCGGGACAAGAAGATAAATTTAAATGTCGCGCTTGTTATGAAGCCAACCCAGTTTTAGAAAATTATCAAGAATGCGATGTTTATTCTCGGGTGGTGGGATTTCACACTCCTGTTAGAAGATGGAATAAAGGCAAAGCGGCTGAATGGAAAGACAGGAAAACTTTTGTAGTGGAAGCTGTCGGTTCCGCCAATTGCTAATTGAAATAATTTTTAAGGAGGCGATTTTTTTTGTGAGAAAATCGCCTCGCTTTTTCTCGCGCGTATGAATATTGCTAGTTTTCAAAGATTTACATTAGTTGATTATCCGGGGAAAATTGCCGCCACGGTTTTTACTGTTGGTTGTAATTTTCGTTGTCCCTTTTGTCATAACCCGGAATTGGTTATTAATTCTCAATTTATGGTTTCCGATGGCGGTAAGCGGGAAAAAGATTTTTTTCAATTTTTAAAACAAAGAAAGGGAAAATTGGAGGCGGTTTGTATTACTGGCGGAGAGCCGACTTTACAACCGGATATCATTAAATTTATGAAAAAAATAAAAAAATTGGGCTATTTAGTGAAATTGGACACCAATGGAACGCGGCCGGATGTTGTCAAAAAAGTTTTAGATGAAAACATCGCGGATTATATTGCTATGGATATCAAAAATTCTCCGATTAAATATGCTGACACGGCTGGTGTCGCTGTTGATTTAGACAGAATAAAATTAAGCGTGGAATTAATCAAAAATAGCCGGATTAGTTATGAATTTAGAACAACGGTTGTGCCAGGACTCCATACTGAAGAAGATTTTGATAAAATCGCGCGCTGGATAAAAGGAGCTGAAAAATATGCTTTGCAAGAATATAGGGAATTTAAAATTTTAGATCCAAAACTTCGGGAAAAAACTCGCGGACAGAGAATAGATTTGGAAAAAATCAAAGAAAAAATAGAAAATAATTTTGGAGAAATGGAAATTAGAAATTACTTATGATTAAACGTTTAATTATATTGCCGGCATTGATAATACTTATTATTTTGCTTTTGCTAATCTTTGCAATTCCGAATTTTATAAAAATAAATGATAATTTTTTTGTAAGTATTAGAGAAGAAGAAAAAATATTTTTGAAAAAAATAGGAAAGAAGGTTAAAAATATTATTTATCGCGAAGCAACCGAACATAATCCCGAAGGAGATTTTATGCCGGATCAAATTGATGACGAAATAATCAGCGAAATTAAAAAAAGAGTAAACTAATGAGAATTTATGTAAAAGCTATTCCCGGTTCGTCGAGAAACAGTGTGGCAAAAATATCCGACGAAGAATATCGGGTGAAAATAACAGCGCCGCCAATTGGCGGAAAAGCCAATAAAATGCTGATAAAAATATTAGCGGATTATTTTAATAAACCGAAAAGTTCTTTTACAATTATCGGCGGAAAAACCGCGAGAATAAAAATAATAGACATCACATAGATGTTAAATTTAACAGCGTTATTTATATTTTTCAGCTAATTTTTTCCGTTTGTTATTCTCGCTTTTTTGTCATT
>DYKS01000010.1 GCA_020722485.1 Candidatus Elulimicrobium sp.
CCATTTTTGTCTAAAAATTCCACTCCCGTAATTTCAGCAATTTTCTTTTTGGGCTTTTCTTTTTCTTCGGGCGCGAGATTTTGCGTTTCTGCATCTTTTGTTTCTTCGCTTTTTTCATCTTTTCTTTTCTCCTTCCCCGCTATTTTTTCTAGCGCTTTCGCTTTCCTTCTTTCTTCATCAAAAATTCTCTTCTCTTCATCTGACATATTCTGATAAATATATTCATTGCCGACTTTTTCCGAATCGCCAATCATTTCTATTTTTCCATTGCGAAGCAACATCGCCCGATCGCAATATCTTTGAATAGTTGAAATATCATGAGTTACTAAAATGACAGTTTTTCCAAGTTCTCTGTATTTATTAAACTCTTCCAAACATTTTTGCTGAAAATTGCTGTCCCCCACCGCCAACACTTCGTCCATTAAAAGTATATCGCGATTAGCGTGAATAGCAACAGAAAACGCTAAGCGCACCTGCATTCCGGAAGAGTAGTTTTTTAGTTTCTGGTCAATAAACCGCTCCAATTCTGAAAAGGCGACAATATCATCAAATTTCTCATCAATTTGCTTTTTGGTCATTCCTAGCACTGTGGCGTTGAGATAAATATTGTCGCGACCAGACAATTCCAGATTAAAGCCGATACCTAGCTCCAAAAATGGCGAAATCATTCCATTTATTTTTATCTTTCCGCTATCCGCTTGATATATACCGGCAAGAATTTTTAACAGAGTGGATTTTCCGCTTCCATTTCTGCCAATGATGCCAAAAAACTCCCCTTTTTTCACTTCAAATGAAACATCGTCCAACGCTTTAAATTCTTCATAAGTTTTCTCTTTTAAAGCGCTGACAAACGCTCCTCGCAAAGAATTTATTTTTTCGTGAGGAATTTTAAAAGTTTTGGAAATATTTTTAACTTGTATGGCAATATCTTTATTCATATCTGTTCATATTATAATTTTATAATTTGTAAGAATTGCTAATATTGTTTTCAATTTTATTTTAAATAATTAAACCTGCCATTTAATAATAATTCGTATGATAAAAAATTTTTAGATCTTAAATTATTAATTTTTACATATTTTCCGCGACGCGCGGGATCAATTTACGATAGAAAAAAACTCCTAGCGCGAAAAACACTCCAACCATCAGAACAAAAAGTAAATTTTGCCACAAATCAGCGAAATGATTATTGATAAGCGATTCTTTCGTGAAATGAATGATAAACGCCATTGGATTAATTAAAATTATTTGCTGAACATTAACAGGCAAAATCCCCAAAGGGTAAACAATAGGGCTGGCGTAGAAAAGAATGGAAAGAATTACATCCCAAATCATCGCTAAATCTCGAAATTTAACGAAAAGCGGAGCGGTCAAAAGAGAAAAAGAAAGAATAATTACATAAATTAAAAAAGAGAAAAAAATAAACATCACAATCGCCGCGACACTTGGAATAAAACCTTTCCAAACAAAAAAGAAAACAATTACTAACAAATTCATAAGATAAATAAGAGCCGCATTGATGGTTGAAGCTAAAATAATTGTCCAACGCGGAACATAAATTTTTGTTACTAATTGCGCTTTGCTAATCAGTGATCCCATACCAGCCGAAGTGCCTTCTGAAAAAAAAGAAAACATCATAATTCCCGTTAAAAGTTGGAGAGAATAATATTCACTGCCTGAATTTTTAGGATTAAAAACGGAAGAAAAAACAAAATTCAAAACTAAAAACATCAGAAGCGGTTTCAAAATCGCCCAGACATAACCCAGCACGCTGCCATGATAACGTAATTTAAAATCTGTTTTTGCCAATGTCCAAATCAATTCCTTGTAATTTTCATGATGTCGCATAACGCAAATTCTTTATTTTTCAAATTTTATAATACTCCTTGTACCAATTTACAAAATTTTTAATACCTTCTTCGATACGAGTAGTTGGTTCCCAACCCAATTTTCTCAAACGACTAATATCCGCCACAGTAGCAGGAACGTCTCCCGGTTGCATTGGCATTAATTTTCTTTTGGCTTTTTTACCTAAGTTTTCTTCTATTACTTCAATAAAACGCAAAAGTGTTTCTTCTTTATCTCCGCCAATATTCATAATCGCATACTTCTGCGGATTATCCAAAGCAAAGATAGTGCCAGAAGAAATATCATCCACATAAGTGAAATTGCGAGTCATCTTGCCGTAATTAAAAACTTTAATTGTTTTGCCTTTAACGATAGCATCCACGAACAAAAAAAGCGCCATATCCGGTCGTCCCCATGGACCATAAACAGTGAAATAGCGCAAACCGGTAGTAGGCAAACCGTAAATATGACTATAAACATGCGCAATCAATTCTGTCGCTTTCTTAGTAGCCGCGTAAGGAGAAATGGGCGTATCCACCGGATCGTCTTCTGAAAACGGCTGTTTGGTATTGTTTCCATAAACCGAAGATGAAGACGCATATACAAAATTCTTAATTTTATATTTTACACTTTTCTCCAAAAGATTCATCGTGCCTTTAATATTGACATCTTCATAAAGCAAAGGATTAAGCAAAGAATTTCTTACTCCCGCCATTGCCGCCAAATGCACTACTTTGTCTATTTTTTCTTTTTTGAAAATTTTTTCCAACAATTTTTCGTCGCGAATATCCCCTTTGTAAAAAACAAATTTATATCCTTTCAGTAATTTTTTAATTCGGTCTTTTTTTAATTGCGGATCATAATAATCATTAAGATTATCAATTATAACTACTTGATCTCCCCTGTCCATCAATTTTTTAGCAAGATTAGAACCAATAAATCCCGCCCCGCCGGTAATAAGAACTTTAATCTTTTTTCTTGGCATATTTTTTGTTATTTTAAAAAATTAATTATTCATAAATTTCAAAAAAACATTATGTTATTTTCCGATAAATTGCATCGATTTTCAGTCCCGATTTTTCCCAACTAAAATCAACAACTCTTTCTTTATTGATTTCTCCCTTTGCTTTGCAATCGATTTCATTTTTTGATAAATCTAAAATTCCACGCGCAATTCCCAACACGGAAATATCACTTACATAATAACCTCCCCCTCCTAAATATTTTCGGTTATTTTCGCGATCAAAACAAACTACCGGCAAACCGGCCGCCATATATTGTAAGATTTTTCCGCTGGCTTGACCAATAGAAGAATCTTTGGGATCAATGCCTATGTCTCCCGCGCGCAAAATACGCGGCAAATCAAAATAGCTCAAAGGAGAAATTAAAGTAACGCGGGAAAATAAATTATTTTCTTCTAAATATTTTTTTGTATATTCGTAAGGATAACCCGCAATTACAAAATGAATTTCTGAGTTTTTCGCTGTTATTTCTTTGATAGCGCCCAATAAATAGTTTATACCTTTATTGGGGACTAATCCACCGGCGTAAATAGCTATTTTTTTATCAACAGGAATACCAAATTCTTTTTTTATTTGTTCTTTGTCTGTTTTTTGGCTATAAACATCTAAATTAACTCCATCTAAAACAACTTCTACCTCATTACCTTTTCTTATAGCGCTTATCATTTTAGCGTTTTCTGAAGAACTGGCGATAGCAACAGCTCCCATCTGACAAATGATTTTTTCCAAAAAAGAAAAAAACTTTTTTAAAATTCCGTTAGAGAGATAACCATGAGAAATCATTTCGTTAACCAAACTGCCATGAAAATCGGCTACCAGTTTTATTTTTCGCCAAAACAAAATATTCTTAATCAGCCAACCAATCAAAACTCCTTCGTGTAAATGAGCGTGAATAATATCCGGTTTTTCTCGACGCGCCACTAAAAGGGATTTGCCAATCAAAATTAAATCCAAAAGCACTTTTTGCCAATCAGGACCAGCCTCTAATTTGTTATACCAAAAAAGCCAAGGAAAAATTCTTTCAATTTTAATATTCGTTTTTCCTTGAATTCCCTTGCCCAGTGAATAAGTAACGATCGTAAGCGAATGTCCTAGTTTCTCTAACGCCAACGCTTCTTCCAAAATGCGAATATGCGTTCCCCTGTCGGCGAAAAAAGGAGTGGGAGCAATAATCAATATTTTCATACATTTATCTTTCATTTTACATCCGAATTTTATTTTTGACAAAAAACAAACTATCTGCTTTTGCCAAGCAAATCCGCGATATTATTCGTCATTCTCAATTCATTTAACTAATCATCTCCGTTCTTAAATATTACAATTAAAACAATATTGTTTTTAAACAAAAGCGGGAGCAACTAAAAAAATCAACATAGACAAAACGGCCAAAAGAGAAATGATTACCCATATAAAATAAAATTTTTTTCTTCTTTTTCGTGAAATCATATTTTAATGATTAGTAATTAATAATTAATAATAAATAATTTTGAAAATTAATAAATTAGCGGCGCGAAAGAATCGCTTTCATATTAACAAATTTTCTCATAAAATTCCAATGGCGTGAAACTTATTCTCCGCAAGAAGAATAAACATATCCCTTTTGTTCAGCTTCTTCTTTGTTCTGGAAACAAACTAAATTATTCGGTTTAATTTTTTTTGCCCAACTACAAGTCGGTTTATAATATTTGTTAGAATTTTTGCTGCCCACATACAAGCACGCGTTCATATTTAAAGGTATTTGTTCTTTTTCTTGTTTCGCATTATTCGGTTTTGTCGAAGCAACCGACGCGCTTTCCTCTTTCACCGGAATATTTTTCGCTAATTTTTCTGACGCCGATTTTTCAATTATCAGCGGTTCCGATACTAATTTTTGCCCCTTTAAAATTCCCGCCTCAAAAGACAAAACGGCAACCAAAACCAAACCCGCGATTAAAATCAAATTGGATTCATATTTTTCCCAAAATTGAAAAAACTTGCTCTTTATTTTTAAAAAGAAATTTTTTTCAGTTTTTGGTTTAATAATTTTTTTGTTTGACATAAACTTAAAATCTGTTATACTAAAAATTGATATTTTTAAACAAAAGAATATAATCAAAAAAATAATTACGCGATATCAATTTACTTTTAAGCATTTTGATTTCGTTTTTTTATTACTATGGCGCATCGTAAAGCTGGAGGATCTACTCAACTAGGACGCGATTCTATTTCCAAAAGATTAGGGGTTAAAATTTTCGGAGGACAAAAAGTCTCTTCCGGCAATATCATCGTGCGACAAAGAGGCACTAAATTTCATCCCGGAAAAAATGTCGGTCGCGGAGAAGATGATACTCTTTTTTCTTTGAAAGAAGGAATTGTCAAATTTTCTTCTCGTAAAGTTAAAAGTTATACTGGAAAATTAGATAAAAGAAAATTTGTTTCAGTAGAATAAACTCTTTTTAAATTCAAAAAATCGGCTGGGTTAAATTCAGTCGGTTTTTTTTCTTGCCAAATTTTCTTTCGCGCAAGCTCGTAAAAAACCCAAAAAAAGTGGATGAGGATGAAAAGGAGAAGAAATAAATTCTGGATGAAATTGCGAACCTATAAAAAACGGATGATTAGAAAGTGGCAGTTCGGCTATTTCCATCAATTGACCATTGGGAGATTTACCAGAAAAAACCAAGCCGCCTTTTTCCAGTTTTTCTATGAAATCCGGATTAACTTCCCAACGATGACGATGACGTTCAGAAATTTTTTCGCAATTATAAAGAGAATACGCCAAAGTTCCTTTTTTCAAAACTGCCGGGTAAGCGCCTAAACGCATCGTAGCCCCAAAATTTTTATCTTCCAAATTTTTCTTTTGTTCCGGCATAATATCAATTACCGGTTCGGGTGTGTCGCGATCAATTTCCGTAGTATGCGCTTTTTTCAGTCCTAAAACATTGCGCGCGAATTCAATCACCGCTAGTTGCATTCCGTAGCACAAGCCAAGAAAAGGAATTCTGTTACGACGGCAAAATTCAATGGTTTTTATTTTTCCTTCTATCCCCCGCGCTCCGAAACCGCCCGGCACAATCACTCCATCTAAATTTCTTAGCTCTTCCAATTTAGCGGGATTTTTTTCGTAAACTTCACTGTTAATCCAGATAATTTCCGGAATTTTTCCGATATAATAAGCGGCATGTTTAATTGCTTCAATCACGCTTATATAGGAATCTCCCAGAATAAAATCTCCGGTTCCAAAATACTTTCCCACAATTCCAATCTTTATTTTTCCTCGCGAATTTTTGACAGAAGCAACCAATCGCTCCCATTTTTTTAAGTCCTTTTTACGTGATTTCAATCCTAGTTTATTTAAAATATGATCGCTTAAATGATCTTTTTCAAAATTCAGCGGCACTTCATAAATAAATTCCACATCCGGAGCGGAAATGACATCTTCTTCTTTGATATTACAAAAAAGAGCAATTTTTTCTTTGCGTTTAGAATCAATAGGAAATTCGCTGCGCGCGATAATGATATCCGGTTGAATGCCGGCGGCGTTTAAAGCGCGCGCCGCTTGTTGAGTGGGTTTGGTTTTCATTTCTCCAATTTTGGAAGGGAAGGGAGAATAACTGATAAGAATAAAAAGAACATCTTTCGGATTTTTCAATTTTATCTGTCGCGCCGCTTCCATAAAAAGCATATTTTCGTAATCTCCGGTCGTTCCTCCAATTTCCGTGATGACAACATCGGCATCGTTTCTTTCTGCCGCTTTTTTGATAGTGCGAATAATCTCGTCAGTCACATGCGGAATAATTTGAACGCACTTTCCTTGATATTCTAAATTTCTTTCCTTTTGAATTACTTTTCGATAAACACTGCCGGTAGTCATATAATTTTGCGGTGGCAAAGTAATTTCCAAGAAACGTTCATAATTACCCATATCTTGATCGGTTTCCAAACCGCTATCTAAAACAAAAACCTCTCCGTGTTCGGTAGGATTCATCGTTCCCGCGTCCACATTGACATAAGGATCAATTTTAATCGCTGTCACTGAAATTCCGCGCGCTTTCAAAATGGCTCCCACTGAAGAAGTTGCCACCCCCTTACCAATTCCCGACATCACTCCCCCTAAAACAAAAATAAATTTTTTGTTTTTTTTCATAGCATTAAAGTATTAAAATATGTGTTAAAAAATCACTCTTTTTCTATATAAATTTTCACTCGCGCCTTGGCTCCAGCGCCAAAGTCTAATTCTATTTCTTTCTTGCCGATTTCTTTAAATGATTCATTTAAAATAATATTATCTTCACTCACTCCTAAACCGTGTTTTTCAAACAATTCCGCGATTTCTTTCTTGCCCACGGAACCATAAAGTTTACCGCCTTTTTCTTTGGTTTTAAGAGAAAATTCTTTGCCATCCAAATTACGAGCTTTTTTTCGCGCTTCTTCTTCTTTTTTTTCTTTTTCTCGCTGATCTCTCTCCATCGCTTTTAATGTTTTTTCTTGCATCTCTTTCGTAGCCGCGACAGCCAAAGAACGAGAAAACAAAAAATTGCGCGCGTAACCGTCAGCTACTTCTTTAATTTCTCCTTTGCGCCCCAAACCAGCAACATTTTGAAGTAAAATAATTTTCATAAGCTTATTTAAAAATTTAAAAAATTTAATCCATTAAAAATTTTATTTTCCAAACGCCTCAAACCGCGATATTAAAAAAAATATTCAACACAAAATTCAAAAAAAATCCAAGTGGATCAGAAAAAAACAAAATGAAAAAAATCAAAAAAATGAATCCGAATTGTTCCAAAAAAATCATCGTTTCCATTTTCATAGGCAAAACAGAAAATAAAAGTTTCGACCCATCCAGTGGCGGAATAGGAATCAAATTAAAAAAAGCCAATAAAGCGTTCCAAAAAATAATTATAATCAAAATTTCAAAAAAGATAGCGCCAACAGAACCGGAAATAACCGGAGAAACTTCCGCCCAATTATCAAAATTGTGAATAATGTCACTTTTTAAAAAATACGGAATAGCGATTAACCTGGCTATCAAAGCAGCCACCAAAGCGATAAAAATGTTTATACCCGGACCAGCAATAGCCACCAGAGCCGGTCCCCATTTTTGATTTTTCAAATTATAAGGATTGTAAGGCACCGGTTTGGCCCAACCAAAAGCAAATTTAAATCCAGTCGCCAATAGTATCATAAGAGGCACTAAAATGGAACCCCAAAGATCAATGTGATTTATTGGATTAAGATTTAAACGACCAGCATATTTCGCGGTTTTATCTCCCAATGCCAAAGCCGCCCACCCATGAAAAACCTCATGAATAATAATAGTGTAAAGAAGAATAATTAAATAAAAAATAATTAAAACAATTTCTCCAGACATTTGATTGGTAATAAATTAATAATTAGTAACTAGCGAAAAACTAGTTAATTGACGACAAACGCCAATAATGATTATTATCCCTTGCTAATTATCAATAACTATGATAAGTTATTTTCAGTAATTAAGCAATACACCTAATAGCATTTTATATATTAGGGCGAAAAATTTGTGTTTTCGTCTAGTATGTTATTTTGCTAATAATTAAAATGTCTAATATCTGTCAAATTTGCGGTCGTAACGCCCAAGTGGGTTTTTCCCGCAGTCATTCCAATATCGCTTCCAAAAGAAAATTTAGTATTAATTTGCAAAGTAAAAAAGTGGAAGGGAAAAAAATTAAAATTTGCGCCAAATGTCTGAAAACACAAAACAAAGTGTAAAAGTTTTTATTTTAATTTAAAACTTGCACATTGTGTTTTTTCTCGCGCTTAACTACTCCGTAAAATTCCCCTTGACTACCCCGTCAGACTTCGTCTGACACCCCTTCAAATAAGGGGAATTTTCACGCGAAGTTGTTGTTTTAAGATCATACTTTTATTTCCAAAAAGATAAATGTTTCGCTTTCCCGCGCTTGACTACTTCGTAAAATTCCCCTCTGAAAGAGGGGCGCCTGAAAGGCGGGATGTTTTTCCCACGCTTTTTATGAATTAAACTAACGTCTCACTTTTACACCTAACTTTTTTTCCAAAACGGTAATGATTTTAGCTAATAAACTTTCTACTTCGCGACTTTCCAAAGTTCGATCAGGAGCGCCGAATATTAAATGAAAAGTCATACTTTTTTTATTTTCTTTTTCAAAATAAAAAATATCAAAAAGATCGACATCCAATAAAAGCGCTCCTCCCGCCGCCTGCATCAAACTCAAAATTTCATTCACCCGCGTTCCTCCACTGACAATCATAGAAATATCGCGCGTCACTTCCGGATATTTACGCAAGGGCGCGTATTCCCTTTCTCCTTCGGAAAATTTTCTCAATTTTTCCAAATTTAATTCAAAAAGCGCTACACGTTCGCGAATACCGAAATTGGCTAACACAAAAGGATTAACTTCGCCTAAGAAACCGATGGATTCGCCACTATCTTCCAATTTTATTTCCGCGCTACGCCCTTGATGCCACAAATCAACAAAAGTATCAGCGCTTACCGGTTCGTAATCGTCATAATACCATTTTTCTAAATTTAATTTCGCCAATAAATTATCCACCTGTCCTTTGGCTTCATAAAAACTATCCGCTTCTATCTGCGCGCCAAATTTTTCTCCCGCCACTATCGCGCCAACAAGCATTTCTTTTTCTTCCGGCAAAACATCCGCGTTTTTCCAATAAACTCTTCCTGTTTCAAATAACCGCAACTGCTGGAAATTTTTTAAATTTTCTCGAATGTTTTTTAAAATTCCGGGAATCAAACTCACCCGCAACCAAGCTTGATCAGGATTCATTGGATTTTCCAATTCTAAATGTTTGATGTTTCCCAAATAAGCCAAACCAGCGTCTCTCATTGAATAAAAAGAATAATTATAAACTTCCGAGAAACCGGATCCCGCCAAAATATTTTTCACTGCTCGGATAAACAACCGATTTTCGTTTAAGCGAATATTTTTCACCGGCGCCATTAACGGTTGCGGAGTAATTTTTTCATAACCATACACGCGACCTATTTCTTCCACCAAATCTTCAGGAGTTTGTAAATCTAAACGAAAAGTAGGAATATCAGCAACAATAACCTTACCCGCTAGTTTAGTTTTTATTTCCAATCTATTAAGAATTTCTCGCGCTGTCTTAATTGGTATTTTTTCACCTAACATCTTTTCTAAATAATCAATATTTAAACTTATCTTCCAGGGATGAACTTTTTTAGGGTAAATATCTTCAACCTGAACTAACTTTCCGCCTGCTATTTTTACCAGCATTTCTACCGCTCGCGCCAAAGCTTTTTCCGTTAAATTGGGATCCAAAGTTTTTTCAAAACGATCAGAAGCGTCCGTTTTTAAATTATGACGCAAACGACTACTACGAATAGAAATCGCGTCAAAATTAGCCGCTTCCAAAATAATTGTTCGCGTTTTTTCCGTCACTTTGCTTTCCCATCCACCCATAATTCCCGCCAAAGCAATCGGGTTTTTTCTGTCTGAAATTATCAAATCTTCTTTTTCCAGATCATAAACTTTTTCATTTAGCAGTTTTATTTTTTCTCCTTTTGTGGCGCGCCGCGCTTCTATAAAAATTTTCCCTTTTTCCGAATAAAGTTTTTCCACGTCAAAACTATGTAACGGCTGTCCAATCTCCAGCATTACATAATTAGTCACATCCACTACATTATTAACCGAATTCAAACCGCAATTTTTCAAAACCGCCGCTAACCAAAGCGGAGAAGGCGCCACCGCCACATCTTCCAAAACCGCCATTGAATAACGAGGACAAAGTTTTTTGTCTTTAATTGCCGTTTTTACTATTTCTTTTTTTGTCTTCGGGCGTGGCGCTTTCAGCCCTAACCAATCATAATCTATTTTTCGATTTTCCAACGCAGCAATTTCCCGCGCCACACCAACGTGACTTAACGCGTCGTGTCCGCGATTAGCTAAGATATCAATTTCTAAAATAAAATCATCTAAACCTAACGCCTGCGCTAATGAAATTCCCGCCGAAATATTTTTATTCAAAATTAAAATTCCGCTTGGGTCTCCTTCCAGACCTAATTCTTGAGGCGCGCATAACATTCCTTGCGATTTAACACCGCGAATATTTGTTTCTTTAATTACCATCCCGTTTGGCAAAGAAGCGCCAATCATCGCCACAGGCACTTTGTCGCCAAGTGAGATATTAAACGCTCCACATACCACTTCCAATTTTTTTCTTTCTCCGATATTCACTTTAACCAATTGCAACCTATCCGCGTCTGGATGTTTTTTGATTTCTAAAATTTCCCCCACTACCACTTTTTTCCAATTTTCGCCAAGGGCAATCACTTTTTCCACTTCAAATGAATGGTTTATTAGAAGATCTTTTAATTCCAATGGCGATTTCTTCGTTGCCGATATTTTTTTCAACCAATTATAAGAAAATTTCATATTTTTACAATTTCTCTGCTTGTTATTTTTTAAACCAATGCCTTTATTTTTTTATCTGTTAAATTTAACAGTGTTATTTTACATTTTTCAGATAATTATTTCTATTTGTTATTTATGTCATTCCCGCGAAGGTGGGAATCCAGTCATTTTAATGCTTCAAATTTTCTCAAATGACAATATTTTTCATCAGTGTTCTTAAAAAAAATTCCGAAATGATGTAAAGAGAAATGTAAATAACGCTAATTAAATTAACAAATAAATATTCAATGCTGAAAATTAAAATTGGCGAATAAATCGCAAATCTCCGCTATGAAACAGACGAACATCATCAATTTTATATTTCATCATTGCTAATCTCTCTATGCCAAATCCCCAAGCAAATCCTTGATATTGACGTGGCAAATAACCTGCCGCCCTAAAAACTTCCTGATTAACCATTCCGGCTCCGCCCACTTCTAACCAACCAGTTTTTTTGCAAGCAGCGCACCCTATGCCACCGCAAACCGTGCAACTAATATCAAATTCAAAACCCGGCTCTACAAAAGGAAAATAACTAGGACGCAAACGGATTTTTATTTTTTTGCCAAAAAAACGAGAAAAAAATTCCTCCGCCAAATGTTTAAAGTGTCTCATGTTGACATCATCCCCCACCACTAACGCTTCAAATTGATGAAAAGTGTGTTCATGTGTGGCATCCGTCGCTTCCCGACGAAAAATCCTTCCCGGCACAATGATTCGAAAAGGTGGAAAATTTTTCTCCATATAACGCACTTGAGCGGCGGAAGTATGCGTGCGCAATAAAATTTTATCCGTTCCCTTATTTTCATCACTTTTTAACCAAAAGGTATCTTGACTATCGCGCGCTGGATGATGAGGCGGAATATTCAAAGCGTTAAAATTATAATATTCTTTTTCCACTTCTGGCCCATCAGCGATTTCAAATCCCATAGCGATAAAAATGTCTTCAATCTCATTTTGAACTTGAGTGAGAATATGTAAATGTCCGCCCGAAACTTTTTTCCCCGGAGCAGTAATGTCTATTTTTTCTTTTTCCCAATCAATCGATCTCTCCAATTCTCGATTTTTCTGTTCCCAAAAATCAGCGATTTCTTTTTTGATCGTGTTGGCCAACGGTCCAATTTTCTGACGTTTCTCCAAAGAAAAATCCTTCAACCCTTTCAATATTTCATTGAGACGACTTTTTCTACCCAAATATTGAACGCGCCAAAACTTCAAATCTTCAATGGAAGATGAATGACTAATGTTTTTTAAAGCTTCAGTTTTAATATTAAAAATTTCTTGTTCCAACATAATTTCATTCTATAAAAAATAAAGAAAAAGTCAATTTAATTTTTCTTGCCCAATTATATACAGAAAAAATTATTATCTCCGCGAAAACAAAAGGTATATTATATATCTTTAATAACAATACTTTTCCACTAGCGTTAAAAAAAAATTTGAAATGATACAGAAAGAATAATACAAAGAGAACAGAAGGATTAAAAAAAACCGCCATTTTTGGCGGTTTTTTATTATTATATCATCACTAAATTTTTATCTCAATTTATTGCGGTTTCCCAAACTTATTGTTTCTTGAAAAAACTTGGCATTCGATTTTTTTAAAAAACCAAACGCTCGACCGGATGAGTTTAGAGAAAAATAAATTTCTCCCTCACCATTATTTTCGGCTTTTGACCGAAAAAATTACTCCCTAGAAAGGAGGTGATTCATCCACAGCTTCCGCTACGGATGCCTTGTTACGACTTCGTCCCTATTACCAGCCCCACCGTCATACCTGTTGTAAAACAGGGCTTTCGGGTGTTGCTAGCTCTCTTGACGTGACGGGCAGTGAGTACAAGATCCGAGAACGTATTCACCGGGACGTGGCTGATTCCCGATTACTAGTGATTCCGGCTTCATGGAGTCGAGTTGCAGACTCCAATCCGAACTGGGGAAGGTTTTTAAGATTAGCTCCGCCTCGCGGCATTGCGACTCTTTGTACCTTCCATTGTAGCACGTGTGTCGCCCAGGGCGTCAAAGGGCCATGCTGATTTGACGTCATCCCCTCCTTCCTCCCAGACTTTTGTTTATGAACAAATAAAAAAAATCTAATACAATAATCAAAGACAACTTATTCAATTTTTAATTCATTCTCTATTCATATAAACAGAACAGATGATTTCCAAACTCTTTTTAATTTTAAAAAAGTTAGTCATTTGAATTTGTTTACATATTGTATTTTATGATTTGATTATTATTTTTGCGTTCCCACGCAAAAGTCTGGGCAGTTTTGTGTGACACAGTAACACACAACAAGGGTTGCGCTCGTTACCCCACTTAAGGGAACACCTTACGGCACGAGCTGACGACAACCATGCAGCACCTGTCTGCCACCTTCAAAAGCGACTTCATTTCTGAAGCTTGCAGGCAGATTTCAAGCCCTGGTGAGGTGCCTCGCTTATCGTCGAATTAAACCACATGCTCCACCACTTGTGCGGATCCCCGTCTATTCCTTTGAGTTTTAGCCTTGCGGCCGTACTTCCCAGGCGGCATACTTAACGCGTTAGCTACGACACGGAAAGGGTCGAACTTCCCGCACCTAGTATGCATCGTTTAGGGCGTGGACTACTGGGGTATCTAATCCCATTCGCTACCCACGCTTTCGCGCTTGAGCGTCAGGAAAGCGCCAACCAGATGCCTTCGCCTTTGGTATTCCCCATGATATCAACGCATTTCACTACTACACCATGAGTTCTACTGGTCTCTCGCTTCCTCAAGATATGCCGTTTCAAATGCAGTTCTCCGATTGAGTCGGAGGATTTGACATCTGACTAACATACCCGCCTAGACGCGCTTTACGCCCAATAAATCCGGATAACGCTCGAGGTCTCTGTATTACCGCTACTGCTGGCACAGAGTTAGTAACCTCTTATTCCTTAGGTACCGTCATCGAAATTCTTCCCTAAGAAAAGCGGTTTACAATCCGAAGACCTTCATCCCGCACGCGGCGTCGCTCGTTCAGGCTTTCGCCCATTGACGAATATTCTCGACTGCAGCCACCCGTAGGTGTTTGGGCAGTGTCTCAGTCCCAATGTTGGGGGCCATGCTCTCACACCCCCTACCCGTCATTGCCTTGGTAGGCCATTACCCCACCAACTAACTGATAGGACGCAGGCCGCTCTCAAAGCGCTCTGACTTGCGTCAAAGCTTTAGTCCATAGACCATATCGCGTATTATTCCCGCTTTCGCGGGATTATTCGCGACTTTAAGGAACGTTCCTACGCGTTACTAACCCGTTTGCCGAGGGTCTAAACCCTCACGACTTGCATGCCTTATCCACGCCGCCAGCGTTCATCCTGAGCCAGGATCAAACTCTCAATAAATGTGATATTCAAAGTTGCCGAGCTCACATCAACACCGACAAAAAAGTTTTTCAAAAGAAAACTTAGAAAAAAATATCCAAGATTTATAAGTCAGGAAACCGCAATAAATTGCGATTTAAAAAATATTAACTTTTCAAGTTGCTAATTGCGTTTTGAATAACTAAATAAAAAACGCGTCTTCCGGCACAAAAATTACGCCTGAATACTCATCTTCTATTTCGTTATCCTCCTTGCGGATTAATGTTATTTTTTAACTTTTAATTTTTAAACGAAATTTAATTTTCTAACGTTTCTCCATTTTAACAAAGCATCAAAGTTTGTCAAGTTTCTGTTTTGGTGATATTTTATAATTATTATAATTATATTAGAATATTAATTTACTTTGAATTACGAAATACTTCTTGCTAATGATCATTTTCTAGAAACTGCTTCATTTATAACTTAAAGATAACGATTTAATTTATCGCTAAAATTTAACAATAAATAATTTCTGGATTCCCGCTTGCGCGGGAATGACATAAAAAGCGCGGGAATGACATAAGAGAACAGTAATGACAATAGATTTATAGTTTTAAAAAATTAACAACACAATGAAAATGAAAAATTATAAAACAAGAACAGTTAGAGTAGGCAATTTAAAATTGGGGGGAAATAATCCGGTGCGAGTTCAATCAATGACCAATACTGACACGCGCGATGTCGCTAGTACTGTCAAACAAATATTAAAATTGGAAAAAGCCGGTTGTGAAATTGTTCGCGTGGCTGTTCCCGATATGGACGCCGCCCGCGTTATTGGAAAAATCAAAAAGAAAATTCATATTCCTTTGGTCGCCGATATTCATTTCGATTATCGGCTGGCGCTAGAATCAATTAAACAAGGTATTGATAAAGTGCGCATCAATCCGGGCAATATTGGTTCGGAAGAAAAAGTAAAAGCAGTCGTAGAAGCTTGTAAAAAGAAAAAAATCCCCATTCGTATTGGAGTTAATGCGGGATCGCTTGAACAAGATTTGCTTAATAAATACGGAGCTACACCTAAAGCGGCAGTTAAATCAGCTTTGCGTCATATTCGTATTTTAGAAAAATTGAATTTTCACGATATTCTGGTTTCCATCAAATTCAGTTCGGTAAGACCAATGATAGAAGCTTATCGAATGCTAGCAAAAAAAGTGGATTATCCTCTTCATCTTGGCGTCACCGAAGCTGGCACTGCTTTCACTGGTTCTATTAAGAATGCTATTGGCATCGGCGTTCTACTGGAAGAAGGTATTGGCGCCACTTTTCGCGTTTCCCTTACCGCCGATCCAACAGAAGAAATGAAAACTTGCTGGGCAATTTTGGAAGCAATGGATCTTCGTCGCCGCAATCCGGAAATGATTTCTTGTCCCACTTGCGGTCGCACTCAAATTGATTTGATCAAACTAGCTAATCAAGTGGAAAAAGAACTTTCCAAAATTAAAGCTCCGATCAAAGTAGCGGTAATGGGTTGCGTGGTTAACGGTCCCGGCGAAGCGCGAGAAGCTGATATTGGCGTTGCTGGAGGCAAAGGAATGGGAGCGATTTTTGCCAAAGGTAAAGTAATAAAGAGTGTCCCGGAAAAAGAAATTTTGTCTGCCCTTTTGATTGAAATCAGAAAACTAGAAAATAAATTCCAACAAAAAAACCGCCGCTAGCGGTTTTTAATTTTTATAAAAATTTTTAAATATCCCCGAGCTTACACTCGAAGATTTAAGTTAGGTATTGTTAAAAAAAATTCTTATAAAAAATTATTCCGGTTTCAATAATGGAAATAAAATTACATCTTTTAAATTTGGTTGACGCGACAAAAGCGCTATCATTCGATCCACGCCCATTCCCCAACCGGAAACCGGCGGCATTCCATATTCCATTGCTTCCACAAATTCCAAATCTTTTTGCATCGCTTCTTCGTCCCCGCGCTCTCGCGCTTTGGTTTGTTCCTCAAAACGATTTTTTTGGTCTAACGGATCAATTAGTTCGCTATAAGCGTTGACTACTTCCCAACCATTGACTACTAATTGAAAGCGATCAGTCGTCGTCGGATTATCATCGCTTCTTCTGGCTAGCGGTGAAACATCCACTGGATGGCGAATTAAAAAAGTAGGTTGAATAATTTTCTCGCGAGAAACAGCTTTATATAATCCGTCTATTAAATTTCCTCGTCCTAATTTATCCATTTCTTCTATTTCTATTTCTTTTTTCTTAATCTCTTTTCTCAATTCTTCCGCTGTCAAAAATTGATCAATATCAATACCACTATCCGCTAAAATCAAATCCCGAAAAGAAACAATTTTCCAAGGCGGAGTAAAATCAATCATTATCGGCTCGCCCGCACGATTTAAAATTTCCAGTTTCAATGTTCCTTTGGTTTTTTGAATAATTTCCGAAAACATTTTTTCACTAAATTCCATATTCATTTTATAATCCCAATAAGCGCAATAATGCTCTACCATAGTAAAATCTTGCAGATGGCTAGAATCAACGCCTTCATTGCGAAAAACGCGCGCTACTTCAAAAATTTTTTCAAACCCGCCAATAATTGCTTCCTTGAGATAAATTTCCGGCGCGATACGTAAATATACATCTGTTCCCAACGCGTTATGATGAGTGATAAAAGGACGCGCCAAAGCGCCGGAAGAACTATTTCCCAGAATAGGAGTTTCTACCTCTATAAAACCTTCCCGCTCATAAAAATTTCTTAATTCTTTTATAAAACGACTGCGAAATAAAAATCTCTCTTTCGTTTCTTTGTTCATTATCAAATCTAAATACCGTTTGCGATATTTCAATTCTTGATCTTTCAATCCGTGCCATTTCTCCGGCAAAGAACGCAAAGCTTTGCTTAAAAACTGAAAACGAGAAACTAAAACGGAAACTTCTCCTTTCTTCGTTTTGAAAACTTCTCCTTCCACACCGATAAAATCACCAATATCCACCACCTCCAATAAAAATTGATATTGCTTTTTGCCTATTATATCTTCTTTAAAAACAATTTGATTCCTTCCCCAAAAATCCTGCAAATGGCAAAAAGTGATTCGCCCCATATCGCGAAATAAAACAACCCGACCGGCAGTCTTAACTTGGGTTCCTAATGATAACGATTTAATTTCTCCTAAATTATTTTCTTTGACAAACTTATCGGCAAAAGGGATAATCCCTTCTTTTTTTATCCGTTCCAATTTTTTAATTCGCACTTCTCGTTCGTCTTTTTTGTCCATAAAAAATATAAAAATGAATCAATTAATAATTTTTATAATAATAAAGATATTTTAAAATACCGCTCGCTTTCCGTCAAACGAAACGCAAACAAAAAATTTAAAAATTACTTTTCTTTTTAAAAAATAGTTAGACTTCACTGTGTTATTTACATTAGCAAAAACCCAAGACAATTTAGATTAGAAATT
>DYKS01000011.1 GCA_020722485.1 Candidatus Elulimicrobium sp.
CAAGTTTTCATTTTAACTTTTTTTGTGTCATTAGTTAGATAAAAATTATGGCGCGTATAATGAGATATATAAGGCAACACTTTGAAAATCAAAAATATAATTGTTTAAGTGATAATGAAAAAAATATTCGGAATCTGCTTGTAATAAAAAGGACTGGATTCTTGCTGGAGTTTAACCTTGTGAAAATGAGGGCGGGAAATGATAATAGAGAAATAAAAACTAGATTCCCGCTTTCGCAGGAATGACATAAGAACACGGGAATAACAAATAGAAATAATAAGTCAAAAATGTAAATAACGCAGTGAAATCTAACAAATAAAACTAAAAAATTTACTTTGCAATAGGAACAAAAGAAGAATGATGCTGAATTATCCTCCATATTCCGTCCCGATTGCTTTTGCGCCAAATAAAAGTATGGCGCGCTTTCAAGGTTTCCTTCCCGTTTTTCCCTTCCACTTCAAAATCATAGTGGCCGCCATGGCTAAAAGCTCTGTCTCCTAAAATTTGCAATCCTTCGCGAACTATTTTCCCTGTCGGTTTTTTCGCCAGAAAATGAATAAAATATTTTTCCACTCCCGCGCGATTCTGAACGATTTCTCCCGACATTGTCGGCAGAAAAACCAAACTTTCCCCCGGCGCATAATCTTCGTATTCATAGAGATCGGCCACCTTTTGCGGATCGCCGCTTAACAAAGCTTTTGCCCAACAAGCAAAATTTTCTTGCAGTATTTTTTCCCAAAAAAGAACATCTGTTGTTTTTTGTTTCTTCATTCACACACTCCTTTCTTTTTATTATTTTTATTCCCTTCTTTGTAAGAATTACCATCGTTGTCTGACAAAAAATTGAGAAATACAAATAATGCTTTGGTTTCTTACATTTTATTTAAAAAATCTTTTTGTCTTTTTATCCGTCAAAATCCTTTTTTGGACAAATATCTTTTCGCTACCCGAATTCGCGCTAGCTCTTTTTCTAAAGTCGCCGCCACCGACGCGTACTCCTCTTCATCCAAAGTGATTCTTTGTTGTTTAATATTTTCCGCCCGTTGCCGCGCTTCTTCTGCTCGTTTCAAATCTATTTCCTCTGCGCGTTCCGCCGTATCCGCTAAAACAATCAGCTGATTGTCATTAAATTCTATAAAACCGCCAGAAACTGCCAATTCAGATATTTCATCTTTTTTCTTAATTATTATTTCTCCCGGTTTCAAAGAAGCGATATACGAACGATGATTAGGTAAAATAGTAACTTCTCCATCCGTCACCGACAATGTAGCCTGATAAATTTCATCTTCATAAACAATCCTCTCCGGCGTAACTATTTTGAATTTTATTAGTGTAGCCATAAATTTTATTCTTATTTTTTCTTAACTTCTTCTATTGTCCCTTTCATATAAAATTCTTGTTCCGCCACATCATCCAATTCTCCATTCAAAATCTTTTGAAAACCGCGAATAGTATCCGCTAATTTTACATATTTTCCCGGCACACCCGTAAATTGTTCCGCCACAAAAAATGGCTGGGAAAGAAATTTCTGAATTTTACGAGCGCGAGAAACAATTATTTTATCTTCGTCAGAAAGTTCTTCCATTCCTAAAATAGCGATAATGTCCTGTAAATCTTTATATCTTTGCAAAACTTTTTGCACTTCGCGCGCGATTTCATAATGTTCTTCTCCTATTAAGTTAGGATCTAAAATAGTAGAAGTGGAATCCAATGGATCCACTGCGGGATAAATTCCCAACTCGGATAAACCGCGAGACAACACCACCGTGGAATCCAAATGTCCGAAAGTAGTTGCCGGCGCCGGATCGGTTAAATCATCAGCCGGAACATACACGGCCTGAACGGAAGTAACCGAACCTTTGCGAGTAGATGTAATTCTTTCTTGGAGTCGACCCATTTCTTCCGCCAAAGTCGGTTGATAGCCTACCGCCGAGGGAATACGTCCCAATAACGCCGAAACTTCGCTGCCAGCTTGCGTAAAACGAAAAATATTGTCAATAAAAAGTAGCGTGTCTTTGCCTTCACGGTCGCGAAAATATTCCGCCATCGTTAAAGCTGACAAAGCTACTCGTTGACGAGCTCCTGGCGGTTCATTCATTTGTCCAAACACCAAAGCGGTTTTATTTAACACGCCCGAATTTTTCATTTCGTGATATAAATCATTGCCTTCTCGAGTGCGTTCCCCTACACCGGCAAAAATGGAATATCCTCCATGCTCTTGAGCAATATTGCGAATAAGCTCTTGGATTACAACTGTTTTTCCCACTCCCGCGCCGCCGAAAAGTCCAACTTTGCCTCCCTTAATAAAAGGACAAATGAGATCAATCACCTTAATTCCCGTTTCCAAAATTTCCGTTTGAGTAGATTGCTCTTTGAAAGGAGGCGCTTCTCGATGGATAGGATTTTTTTCATTTGTCGTCACTTCTCCTTGTCCGTCGACTGGCTCCCCCAAAAGATTAAACATCCGTCCCAAAATTTTTTCTCCGACCGGAACTAAAATAGGCGCGCCGGTATTCAAGACTTCCATACCGCGTCTAAGTCCATCGGTGGAACCCATAGACACGGAACGAATTTTTCCTCCGCCTAAATGCTGAGCGGTTTCCAATACCAATTTATCAACAGGCGCTTCTCCATTTGAATTTTCTTTTTTCAAAAGTGAAACTTCCAAAGCGTCATAAATTTTCGGCAATTTGCCGTTAAACTGAACATCTACCACCGGACCAATTACTTGAATAATTTTACCAGTATTTGCCATATATTTTTTAAAATTATATTTATTGATAATAATAATAATAATAATAATAATAATATTTTATCGATCATCTCCCAATGCCGCTCTTCCAGCAGAAATTTCTGCGATTTCTTGAGTAATTTTCATTTGGCGAATTTGGTTATACGCCAAAGTCAATTCTTTTGCCATTTCATCGGCGGCTTCCGTCGCGTTTCTCATCGCCATCATCCGCGCTGATTCTTTAGACGCGTTGGATTCTAAAATAGCATGATATATTTGCGTTTCAATTAAACGAGGAAAAATATGAGTCAATACTTGCTCTGGCGAAGGTTCGACTTTGTATTCTCTCTTGGGAATTTTCAATTCTTGATTTTCATTGTGCTTACCCATTTCGCGAATTTGTTTTTCCAAATCTAACTTAGAAAAAGGTAAAATTTGTCTCACCTTCGGCTTCTGTATCAAAGTAGAAACATAATCAGTATATACTATTACCACCTTATCGCACTTTCCAGAAAGATATTCCTCGATAACAATTTTAGACAAAGGACGTACACTTTCCATTTTGGGTAAATAAGTTAGTTCAGGAAAAGAAGCAATAATATTTTTCCTCCATCTTTTTAATAAAATTTCTCCTTTTCTTCCCACTGTTACAAAATTTATTTTTAAATCTTCATTCTTTACCATGGATTCTATTTTTCTATCTCCGCTTCTATTGATTTTCAAGTTTTCCGGATTTTCAATTTCTTCTTTTACTTTTTTAATAATTTGACTATTAAAAGAACCGCACAATCCACGATTGGAAGTGATCACTACCAATAAAATATTTTTAACCGGACGAACATTAAGCAACCCATAGTCATAATTGGCGAAAGCGCGAGAAAGATTATTTAAGACACTCCAAGCGCTATAAACATACGGGCGAATTCTCAAAACACTTTCCACCGACTTTTTCATTTTAGCGGCGGAAACCATCTCCATCGCTCTCGTAATTTTACCTGTGTTTTGAATAGATTTTATACGTCTTTTAATTTCTTTGTCTGAATCCATATAATAATTTTCTAAAACAAACTAAAACCAAATAATCTCAATATTTCAATTTATAATTATAAAAAAATTTTTGTAATTTTAAATTTGCTTATTGAATATTAATTAAAACTTACACATTTGACGAGAAAATTACACTTTTTTATATCATTTTTATCTTATTTTTTAATTATCAGTTATTCTTGATTTATTTCTTTAAATTCTTTAATTATCATTTGTAATTCTTTAGATATCTCGTCTGTTAATTCTTTTTTTTCGACGATAGTTTTCAAGATTTCCGAACGAGAAGATTTCATATATTTATGAAACTTATCTTCCCAGTCCTTTATTTTTTCTACCGGAACATCATCAAGCATCCCTTGAGTCAGAGCGTAAAGAATAGCGACTTGATTTTCCACCGGAACCGGATCGTATTGTTTTTGCTTTAAAATTTCCACCGTTCTCTTCCCTCTTTCAATTTGCTGCCGGGTTTTCTCGTCCAAATCCGATCCAAATTGAGCAAAAGCTTCCAATTCCCGAAACTGCGCCAAATCTAACCGCAATTTACCCGCCACTTTTTTCATCGCTTTAATTTGCGCGGAAGATCCCACGCGAGAAACAGAAAGACCGACATTTAAAGCCGGACGAATACCTTTGTAAAACAAATCTGTTTCCAAATAAATTTGTCCATCTGTAATGGAAATAACATTGGTAGGTATATAAGCGGAAACATCTCCGGCTTGAGTTTCAATGATCGGCAACGCCGTCAAAGAACCGCCGCCAAAATCACTGTTTAATTTAGCGCTTCGTTCCAAAAGACGAGAATGAAGATAAAAAATATCGCCAGGATAAGCTTCTCGTCCCGGCGGACGACGCAAAATTAAAGAAATTTGCCTATAAGCCCAAGCATGTTTGGAAAGATCATCATAAATTACCAACACATCTTTGCCTTGATCCATAAAATATTCTCCAACAGCACAACCAGAATAAGGAGCAATAAAAGAAAAAGACGTCGGATCGCTAGCGCCAGCTACTACTATAATAGTATAATCCAGCGCTCCTCTTTTTTTCAGTTCGGAAACAATACGAGCAATTTTGGACTCTTTTTGACCTATTGCCACATAAACGCAAATCACATCTTGACCTTTTTGGTTAATAATAGTGTCAATAGCGATGGCTGTTTTACCAGTTTGGCGATCGCCAATAATCAATTCTCGCTGACCTCTTCCAATAGGAATCATCGCGTCAATAGCCTTGATTCCGGTTTGTAATGGTTGATTTACTGATTGGCGAGTAATTACTCCCGGCGCGATTTTTTCAATAGGATAAAATTTTTGAGTTTTTATTTCTTCTCCGCCATCAATCGCTTGCCCTAAAGGATTTATTACTCTGCCAATCATATTCTCTCCAACCGGCACCGAAAGAATACGACCAATCGCTTTTACTGTATCGCCCTCTTTAATGTTTTCGTATTCACCCAAAATCATCGCGCCTACTTGATCCTCTTCCAGATTAAGCGCCACTCCATAAACAGTCTCCGCGTTATTTTCTCCCGAAGAAAACTCCAACATTTCAGAAGCCATCACCTCACTTAATCCTTCCACGCGCGCCACGCCATCACTTACTTCCAAAACGGTTCCGATTTTTTCAGCTTTGGTTTTAGTTTCTAAATTTTCTATTTGCCTTTTTAATTGTTCAATGATATAATCTTTGTTCATAATTTATTGATAACCGGCAATAAATAATTTATTATTTAATTTATCCGTCATTTTATTGTTTGCTAATTTTTATCGCATCGCTTTTTTTAATTCCCTCAATTTTCTCGCCACGCTTCCGTCCCAAATTTCATTCTCTGTTTTAATAATAATTCCTCCTTTGATATTTTCATCAATAATATTTTCCAAAACCGCTTCTTTTGCTTGATATTTTTTCTTGATAAATTTTTCCACTTGCTCTCTTGTTGTTTGATCGATGCCGCTTTTGGTAATAACTTGAACTTGGACAATCGCGTTTTCTTTATTGTAAATCGCCACAAACTTTTTAATAATCGCTTCCAATAATTTTAAATGACCATTATCTTTTAACTTGTTGAAAAATTGAACAACCACGCGATCAATCTCATCAGCGCTTTTTCCAACGGTTAATTCGAACAAAGTTTGAGCGTATTGTTTACTTGAAATTTTCACAAAATTTATTGTCAATTACAGATTATTAACCACTTTCTTTATTATTTCTTTATCTTTATTTTCGTTAATTTTTTCTCCGATCGCTTTTTCCGTTGCCAATAATATTAAATCCGCCACTTCTTGCTTGACATCGGAAAGCATTTTTCTTTTTTCTTCCGCTAGTTCTTTTTTGGCGTCAATGATTATTTTTTCCGCTTGTTTCCTGGATTCAGTGATAATAATTTCTCCGTTCTTAATCGCTTGAGCTTCGGATTTACGAATAATTTGATCCGCTTCTTTACGAGCTTTCAATAAAATTTTTTTTTCCTTCTTCTCTATTTCTTGTAATTTTTTTTCAGCCGCTTCAGCGTCCGCCAATCCCCGCTCAATTTTTTTTCTTCTTTCTTCCAACACCTTTAAAATTGGACTGAAAGCGAACCTTTTCAACACATAAAAAAGCACGAAGAAATTGATTATCTGCGCTAATAATAATTTTCCGTTTATGCCTAAATTGTTCAACAAATCCATATTAATTTAATTTACCCGCAAATTTAAAAATATTACCTCCAATTCACGAGCGCGCGAATTTTTTAAACTGATTACTTCGCGAATTTGTAAATTTGTTATTTTGATTTATATTTATACACTCACAGATATTTAAACACTGATCAAACTCCAATGATCAGAATAATTTTCGCTTTTCACTGTTTTCCAATACTGCTTATCCAATTAAACAAATTTGATAATCAACGCCACCACCAAAGCATAAATCGCAATAGCTTCGGTAAAAGCGATAGCCAAAATCATCGCCGTTTGAATCTTGGCTGTCGCCTCCGGATTGCGTCCAATCGCTTCCATCGCTTTGGACGCTAAAATACCGATACCTAAACCGGGTCCAAGCGCGCCCACTCCCATAACGATCGCCGCCGCTATGGATTTAGCCGCCTCCATATTTTGCGTCAAACCTTCTGCCACTGCTTTTGTTTCTTCTGTCATAAATTTAGTTTTCAGTTATCAATTATTCAGTTAATAAATTAAATCATAAAATACTGAATAATTGATAACGAAAAAAATTATTATTTAATAATTTATTATTACTTTGTAATTTATAAACTCTAAATCTGGCAATTAAAAAACCTCAATCTAAAAACCAATCAATGCGCTTCAGTCGCTTTTTTCAAAAACGACAAAGTCAACATAGCAAAAACCAACGCTTGAATTAATCCAACAAAAATTTCTAAAAACAAAAACGGCAAAGGAATAAAATAAGGAACCAAAATCAGCATCACAGTCAACAGAACCTCTCCAGCGAAAATATTGCCGAACAACCGAAAACTAAAAGAAATAATTTTAGAAAATTCAGAAACAATTTCCAAAAGACCAACAAAAGTTCCGACAACATAAGGCTTACGAAAGGGACTGATTAAAAATTTTCCGGCATATTTTCTTATTCCCAGCGTGGAAACGCCGAAAAATTGCGCCGCGGAAACAGCGATAAGCGCCAATGCCAAAGTTACATTAAGATCGGCGCTAGAGCTACGAATAAAAGGCGTCAATGTCTCCTCGCCGTGATGAACCCGATAAACGCCTATCGTCCCCAGTCCAGGAACAATTTCAACCCAATTACACAATAAAACAAAAATGAAAATGGTCGCCACCAAAGGAAAAAATTGACGCGATTGACGCTTATTTTCGGTAATGCTATCCGTCAAATTCAAAAGGGCTTCCAAAATAGTTTCTAAAACATTTTGAAAGCCCCGAGGTGTTGATTTTATTCTGCGAGAAAAGAAAAATGAAACCGTGATAATCAAAAAACTGATTACAAGCGTCATTAAAAAAGTGTTGGTAATCCCAAAACCATTCCAATTAAAAATAATTTCCGGAGTTAGTGATATTTCCATAACAAATAAAAAAATCTTGCGATTTTTGAAAATAGCGATAAAAAAAATTATTTTTTCTTTTTTTCTTTTAGTTTGCTTTCATTTTCAATCACAGCAGAAGTTTTTTGATAAACCGCGTAAACAGCAACAGGAACAGAAATAAAAACTCCCGCCAATGTCAGCCAAGGAGAAGTCCCTAAGCGCCGATCCGCTAGATAGCCAATGACAACCGCGATAACCAAGGGCAGAGAAATCAAATAACCCAACTCCCAAGCTAGAGACAAAATCGACCACTGCGCGGATGTAACGTTTTCTTTTGTTAGTTCTTTTTCTTTTCTTATAACCTTTTTCATTTTACTTTTTTTCCAGATAAAGTCAATACAATCTGCGTTAAAAATCATTTACCCAATCTTCGTTCTCTGTTGCTAAATTCTTTCAAAGCTTTTTTAAAATCATTCTTTCCAAAATCGGGAAAAAATTTTTTTGTAAAATATAATTGGGCGTTGGCTACATCCCACATCATAAAACCAGCAGAAAAATGCGGTTCCCCTCCGGTGCGAACAAGAAAATCCACTGGCGGCAAATCTCGCGTTAATAAATTTTCCTTAATAACAGAAGCCGTAATTTTTTTATTATCGGAATATTTTTCAACAATACGCCGCACCGCGCCCACCATCTCATCGTCTCCGTTATACGCTAAAAAAAAATTCAAATTGTAATTCCGATAATGAGCGGTTTTTTCCATTATTTTTTTCAATAAAGTTTTCAATTTTTGAGGAAATTGTTCCTGCCACCGACCAATAATATTAACACGCGCTTGATGTTTGTGAATATCTTTATTTTCTAATAAACGAGAAAAATATTTTTGGTAGATATCCAATAAGGCTTTTTTTTCCAAAAGCGGCCTTTTCTTTAGATTATCCACCGAAGATCCCCAAAAAGAAAAATTTTTTACTCCTAAATCAAAAGCCGTCCGAATCAATTCTTCTATTTTTTCAGCGCCCGCCTCGTGTCCTTGCCATGGTTTTAAACCGCGCAAACGTGCCCAACGACGATTACCATCGGGAATAATAACAACATGCTCTGGTACTTTTAATTTTGAATCGTTTTTTGAAAGCATTAGTTAAATTTAGTTTATATAAAAAATTAGCTCCAATCTTTTCAAGAATTGAAATTAATGGATAAAAAAACGCCAATTGACATCCTTTTTTCCGTAATAACGCAATTTTATTTTCTAAAAAACAAAAGACATCTTTGATTTTTCATCTGGAACTTTTGTATCTTAACATTATTCTTTGTTTGGAGCAAGACATTTTTGTCACGTAAAAATGAAAAACTAAATTTCTCGACGCGCGATATATTCGGAAATTTCCAATAAGAAATGACGCGCCTCCGGAGTAAAATTAATTTTTCGAATAATCCTTTGGCTTTCTTGAATATTTTTCTTTACCATATCTTCAGCATAACGCAGCGCGCCGGAAGAAATAATAACGCTTCGAAAATTTTCAATATCCTCATGAGACAAATCTTTTTTGCCCAAAATATTGGTTAAAATTTTTCGTTGATCGGAATTAGCTTTCTTCCAAGCGCGAGAAACCAAAAGCGTTTGTTTGCCTTCTTTGATATCTGATCCAACTGGCTTGCCTAATTTTTCTTCGTTACCAAAAATTCCCAATATATCATCACGAATCTGAAACGCAATTCCCAACGGAATAGCTAAGGCGCTTAGTTCTTTCAAATAATCATCCGAGGCGCCAGCCAGAATAGCGCCTAAATGCAAAGGACCTTCCACAGTATAACCAGCGGTTTTGTGTTTATACATTTGCAAAATTTCTTCTTCTGAAGCTTTGCCTTGATATTCAACATAAATATCCTGAATTTCTCCCAAAGCTGTTAAAGAAATTATTTCTTGTAATTTAAAAAGGGCTTTCATTATTAATCGCGATTCAAAGGCGGAATTAAAAATAACCTGATTTCCCAACGCCGCCACGATATCTCCCGCCACCAATGCGATGGAATTGCCAAAATGACTAGAATCGCTGCGAGGAAAAATCTTTTTCCCCCATTTTTTATATTTAAAATGCAAGGTATCCATTCCGTGTCGCTTATCATCCCGATCAATAATATCATCATGAATAAGCAAAAAAATATGCACCAACTCAATTCCGATGGCGGTTTTTAAAATTTTTTCTTTTTCTTTGCCTCCCATCCCCAAATAACCCCAATACATAAAAGCGGGACGAATCCTTTTGCCTCCCGCTAAAACAATTTTTTTCACATATTCTAAGATTTCTGCTGTGAAAAAATCCCGCCGTCGCACTTCTTCCAATACTTGATTTAAATATTTTTCCACCTGCGGATCAAATTCGCGCTTAAATTGTGCTAAAAGTTTTTTCGCTTCATTACCCATACGAAATATTTTATTCTTTTTTTAAAAGAAAATCAAGAACTTCGGCGACAACGTTTTTCTTGACAAATGGTTATTAACTGTATAAAATAAATCAACATTTAAAACCTCTAGTTTTTATGTTTTTAACTCCGAAATTAAAATTAAAACTGCTTTTGGGAGGGCTGGCGACTTTGATTTTATTATTACTCGCCACGCCTTATTTAATCGTCACTGGAACTAATTTTTTATCTAAAGAAACCATTCAAGCGATATTTTTGCTATTAGAATTTTTCGGTGCGACTTTTATCTTAAATGAATTTAATCGCCTAAGAATTATTATTCAGGAAAAAAAAGCGACTGAAGAAAAACTGAACAAATTAGAACAAAATATTGAAAAACTTAGTTATTTTTATCCTGCCCATTCCGGAACAAAAGGCATCATTTTGGCTGGCGGAACCGCCACTCGCCTTTTCCCTCTTACCGCCACCACTTCCAAACAACTCCTTCCCATCTATGATAAACAAATGATTTTTTATCCGCTTAACACTCTGATCAAAGCTGGTATTCGAGAAATATTGATTATAGTTTCCCCTGAAAACAGCGGACAATTTTTAAATCTTCTGGGTTCTATTTTTAAAAATCGCGGCGTAAATTTATATTTTGAGGTTCAGAAAAATCCTCGCGGACTGGCAGACGCTTTTTTGTTGGGAAAGAATTTTATCGGACAAGATAATGTCGTTTTGGCTTTGGGAGACAATATTTTTGAAGACGACATTTCTTCAGCGGTAACCGATTTTCAATCTGGCGCCCGTATTTTCGCCAAAAAAGTTTCCGATCCGGAACGATTTGGAGTAATAAAATTTGATGAAAATTTCAAAGCAATAGAAATAGTGGAAAAACCAAAAAAATGGATTAGTGATTATGCCATTCCCGGTATTTACATTTTTGACAAAGAAGTTTCTCGCATCGCTCAAAATTTAACTCCTTCGGCGCGAGGAGAGTTGGAAATAACCGACATTCACAATCATTATCTGCGTCAAGGAAAATTAGAAGTAAGAATTATAGAAGGAGAATGGCTGGACGCGGGAACATTTGATTCTCTTTTAGAAGCCGGGCGCATCGTTAAAGAAAAAAATATCGCCGCTAATTTCCATCCGATTATTCAAAAAGCTATCAATGATTTTAATCAAGAGTTAAAGTATCGCAGTAAAAAAATTTTAGAAGCCAGTAATGATTATAATCAACTTATCAAAAAATAATCCGTTTTTATTCTTTCAAAAATCTAAAATCGTAACCGCTAATTAGCGATTTTTTTATTTATATTTTTCCAAAAAACTACAATCCGTGTTTTTGCTTGTTCAGATTGTGTTCTTCCAGTGTTTTAGAAAAAACCGTTGCTCCGGTTTCAGGATCGCTAAGAAAAAAATTATAATCGCTTTTTCGCGGATAAATTGCCGCCCGAAGAGAAGACAATCCTGGATTAGAAATAGGCGCGAGAGGAAGACCAGTGTGAATATAAGTATTAAAAGGAGAAGCAATTTGCGTGTCAGCGTAAGAATATTGCTTTTTATTTTCTCCTAACGCGTAAGCTAAAGTGGCGCAACTTTGTAACGGAAAATTATTTTCAATTCTTTTCCAAAAAATTCCCGCCACCAACGCTCGGTCATCATCAGAACGCACTTCTTTTTCAATCAAACTAGCCATAATAATTATCTCTCTTAAAGTTTTATCTTGATTTTTAATCGCTTCAATTAAATCAGCTCCCACTTTTTTCCCAAAATTATCCAACATCTTTTCAATTATTACATTGGCGCTGTCATTTGGATAAAAAAAATAAGTATCGGGAAACAAGTATCCTTCCAAACTTCCGCCAACAGGAATATCGTTCAAAAAAGGATAACGCGAATCATTCCGGAAAGAATCGGCTGAAGAAGCCAACGCGCTAAAATCTTCACCGTTTAATCCGACTTCGGTAATTTTTTTCTCCATTTCTGCCAATGTTAATCCTTCCGGAAAAGTTATTTTTATTTCTTTTTTAGATACAGCTTCGCCTTCCGAAAGAAGCACGGCAAGATCGGGAATTTTCATTCCAACGGGAATCACGTATTCTCCGGCTAATATTTTTTTCCGCAGATTGTTTTTAAAAACATAATAAACAAAATAAATTTTTCCCGACACCAGTTTCTCTCGCTTCAATACATCGGCGATTTCCCAAATGTTTTCTCCCGCATAAATTTTCAAATTAACCGGCTCCAAATTTTTCCCTTCAGAATAATAAATCTGGCGATAAAAATTAAACCCCACTGCCAACAAAAAAACTGCCAACAAAAAAAGCGTTCCCGCCATTTTCTTTTTTGGAATAAATTTTAACATAAAAAAATCATCTATTTTTTTTCTACTAACGGCACAAAAGAAAATCCCGGAAATTTTTCTAAATAAAAATCGTCCTCCGACTTTTTTTCCACATACCAAATATCATTAAAAATCGGAATTACCATTTTTCCGCCAATTTTGAGTTGCTTTTTCAGCGCGGCAGGAATCTCATCTGCCATAGCAGAAACCAGGATACGATCATAAGGAGCGTTTTTGGCATAACCATACCGCCCGTCTAAATTATAAAATTCAGCAATACCTTTTTTTACAAAATTAAATTTACTTACATTTAGTTTTCCTGTCTCGCATAATTCAGGAATTACCTCCAAGGCCGTCACTTTTCCTTTTTCTCCGACAATAAACGATAACAAAGCCGTTGTCCAACCGGAACCACTGCCAACATCTAAAATATTTTGCCCTTTTTCAGCCTCTAAAAGTTCCAACATAAAAGCCACTGTTAATGGTTGAGAAATAGTTTGTCCATAACCGATTGGCAAAGGAATATCAGCATACGCTTCTTGCTCCAAATCAGAAGGAACAAATTCAATCCGATTTATATTAGAAAAAGCGGCGATAACATTATCGGAACGCAAATACCCCAAGTGAATTAATTTGTTAATCAAAGAATTCATAGCATTTATTTACTCGCCTATCACTTGAATCCACAAATCCCTTTTGCGCGGACCATCCAGTTCTACCGCAAAAATACTTTGCAATGATGTCAATAAAAGTTTTCTTCTCCCCAGAGGAATTGTTTCACTAATTCCCAGAAATAAATTTTTACAATGGGAATTGCCGTTACTGCGTCCATCAGAACGATTTTTTTGACGCAATTCAAATAAATCGTGCGCGTATTGTTCATCTACCGGCGCTAATTTGTTAAGCACGCGAGTAAAATCCTGAATGAGCATCGCTTCATTGTGATTAATTACAACGCCCATAGTAGTATGCGGAGCGTAAACCAAAACTTGCCCTTCGCGCGCGCCGGAAACTTCCACTATCTCTTGCACTTTTTCAGTAATGTCGATGAATTCCGTTTGGATTTTACTTTCAATTTGTATTTTTTGTTTGTATATTATCATAATTTTAAAAAAATTAATTATGAATTATCAATAAGAAAAAATTTTAATTTTTGTTTTTTAAACAAACTTGAATTAAATAATTTTTTTAAATATTTTGCTACAGGTTTAAATTCACAGCGATAAAAAATATCCTTATTTTATTCTTTGCGAAAAAGAAAAAAGATAATTTTCGCAAACTAACTTGTCGCTAATTAAACACTCCCGCCACCGCTTTTGCCGCGCGTTTATCCAAAGCTCTCGGTATTATTTTAACACGATTCGGTTTTTTTACCAAAGCGGCTAACGCGCGCGCCGCCGCCAACTTGTGTTTATCAGAAATATTTTTTACTCGCTTATCCAACGCGCCGCGAAAAATTCCAGGAAAAACTAATACATTATTAATTTGATTAGGGAAATCCGATCTTCCAGTCGCTATAATATAAGCGCCTCCGCGCTTCGCTTCTGCCGGCATAATTTCAGGAACAGGATTGCTCATCGCGAAAACAATCGCCCGTTCATTCATTTGTTTTATATCTTCCGCTTTTAAAAGGTTAGGCGCTGAAACCCCGATAAAAACATCCGCGCCTCGTAGAATAGAACTTAGATTTCCTTTTTCTTTTTCCGGATTGGTCACGATAGACATCTTTTCTTTAATCCAATTCATTCCTTCCGAGCGACCGGCGTAAATCGCGCCTTTAGTATCTGATAAAATAATTTTTTTTGCCCCGTATTTTAAAAGCAATTTAGCGATAGCGATACCAGCCGCGCCAGCGCCGGAAATAACTATTTTAATTTTATAAATTTTTTTATTTACGACTTTTAACGCATTAATAAGTCCTGCTAAAACCACAATGGCTGTTCCATGCTGATCATCATGAAAAACTGGAATATCCAATTCTTTTTTTAATCTTTCTTCTATCTCAAAACAACGTGGCGCGGAAATATCTTCCAGATTAATACCACCAAAAGTGGGCGCGATTGCTTTTATAATTTTAATTATTTCTTCCGTTTCTTGAGTATTTAAAACAATCGGAAAAGCATCCACTTTTCCCAATTCTTTAAACAATAACGCTTTGCCTTCCATTACCGGCAACGCTCCTTCCGGACCAAGATTGCCCAATCCCAAAACAGCGCTTCCATCTGAAACCACCGCCACCGTATTTTTTCTAATGGTGTATTGAAAAGAAAGTTTCTTATCTTCAGCCACCGCCGCGGAAACTTTTGCCACACCGGGAGTGTATAAAACAGACAAAGTTTCTTTTGTTAGTTTCTTTTTGGATTTAATTTCGATTTTTCCTCCTAGTTTGCGAGAAATTTCTATAGGATCCATAAATGTAAATTTATTATTATTAAGAATTCATTTTTAATTTTTTATAAACGCTACCCGCCGCCACCGCGCCTTCAGCTACAGCGGTGATGATTTGACGAAATTTATTGGAACCAGTGGTCACGTCTCCGGCAGCGTAAACATTTTCCACATTGGTCGCTTGCGTTTGATCTACTTTAATGTAATCCTGATCATCCACTTCCACTCCTAAATCCTTAGCGATAGTCACGCCAGGAATAGAACCAATTTCAATAAAAATCCCTTCCACTGATAATTTTTTCCTTTCTCCTTTTTCTTCGTAAATTATACCGGAAACTTTATTATCGCCTACAATTTCTTTTACCTCTGAACAACAAACTTTTTCTATTTTGGAATTTTGATTAAGCTGATATTCCCAGGAAGGATTCCAATTAAAAGAATCGCGATATAAAAGATAAACTCTCTCAACAAATTCAGCCAAATGAATAGCCGCTGTCGCCGCCGCATCGCCGCCGCCTACCACCGCTACTTTGCGATTACGAAAAAACATTGCGTCGCAAGTGGCGCAATAAGAAACACCTTTCCCGACATATTTTTCTTCGCCGGGAATATTCATTTTTCTCGGCCGCATTCCCAACGCTAAAATCAACGCTTTAGCCGTGTATTCTTTGCCCCCTTGAGTAAAAACTTTGAAACCGTCATCTATTTTTTCCGTTCGCTCCACTTCATCTTGAATTATTTCCGCTCCCAATTCTTTAGCTTGAGCAATAAATTTATCCATTAACTCCCGACCAGAAATAGATTTTTCTCCCGCCCAATTCTCAATTCGGGACGCTTCCGTCACCTGCCCTCCAATCTCGCTTCCAATTACCAGATGATCTAATTTATAACGAGAAGCGTAAATGGAGGCTCCTAGTCCAGCCGGACCAGCTCCAATAATGATAAGCTCTTTCATAATTTTTTAGATTAAATTTTTAAGTATTTACGAATAGCCAGAAAACTGCTCACTGCCCCCAAAAACAACCCTGCCAAAAAATTACCCGCTAGTATGATTGGCAAATATTTCAAATAAAAGAAAGAAAAATTTTCCCTACCAAAGATTTTTTCAAATTGAAATTCGCCAGATTTAATAGTAACCAATATTAGCAAAGAAGACAATAAAGCGGCAACAGCCCCATAAAAAATTCCCTCCACCAGTGAAGGAACTTGTATATATAAATTAGACGCGCCTACCAACCGCATCACTTCAAACTCTTGTTTGCGCGAATACATATTCATCCGTAAAGCGTTGGCGACGGTAAAATAAGAAATTAATAAAAAAATCGCCACTAAAAATATTTCCATTTTTTTCAAAAAAGCGACAGTCTTATTCAAATTTTCTATACTTCTTTTGTTGCGTTCATAATTAATACCGTTTATTTTATCTTTAAAAGAAGAATTTTCCACTAAATTTTTAATAGTTTCATATTGAGAAGATTCTCGGGCGACAACTATCAAGGAAGACAAAAGCGGGTTTTCGCCTACTTCTTTCACCGCCGATTCGATAGCTTCATCTTTAATCGCTAACAATTCATCTAACGCTTTGTTTTTGGAAACATATTCCACGCTTTTGACTTCCGATAAAGTTCTTAAAAAACTTTGCGCTTCCAAAATTTCAGCTTCACTTACATCGTCATTGAAATCAATGGCGATATTAAATTTTTCTTCCACGCTTTTGGCGGTCAAATTTCCAATTACAATTAAAACCAAAATTGCGCTAATAACATAAAAAGAAAAGGTAAGAGTGAGAATAGTTGTCAAACTCAACCAACGATGGCGCGCGATATTCTTAATTCCTTCTTTAATAGATCTTCCTAATTTTAAAATTTTCATTTTTTTATTTGATATTTTTAAAACTTACGCGTTTGATAAAAAAATTATACTTTTATGTTATCCCCGCGTTTCTATTGTCATTCCCGCTTTCCTTATTTCATTCCCGCGAAGGCGGAAATCCAGTCCTTTTTATTCATCGCGTATAAATTAGATTCCGCCTCAAACGCCAAATAACAAATCAAACGCATAAGTCCTAAATTTTTAAAATTTTACTTTTATTTTTAATTTTTATTTCAAAAATCAGTTTCACCATAGCAACAAAATGTCAGAAAAAAACTTTAAAAAACGAAACAAACTCTCCCAAAATTATCGGCGCGGGAAGCGCTTTAAATGACATACTTTCCTTTTTTTTGATCACCAACTATTCTTCCTTTATCCATTGTTACCACTCGGCGATTAACCTCGTTAATTATTTCTTTATCATGAGAAGCCAAAATAACCGTAGTGCCTAATTCATTGATTTTCAAAAGCAATTTGACTATATCTAAACTGGATTTGGGATCCAGATTACCAGTCGGCTCATCAGCGATAATTACCAATGGATTATGAATAAGCGCGCGCGCCAAAGAAACTTTCTGTTGTTCTCCTCCGCTTAATTGGCGGGGATATTTTGCCAGTTTATCAGTCAAACCCACAATATCCAAAATTTCCGGCACTTTTTCATTGATCGATTCCGCAGTTTCTCCGGCTACTTCCAACGCGTAAGAAATATTTTCAAAAACCGTTTTGTAATCCAATAACTTGAAATCTTGGAAAACCGTTCCGAAATTTCTTCTAAAATAAGGCAAATGCTTTTTTTTGATCGTAGAAATATCTCGCTCGTTAAAATAAACTTTTCCGAACGTGGGTTGTTCTTCAGCGTAAATCAGTTTAAGCAAAGTGGATTTTCCGGCGCCACTGGCGCCCACGATGGAGACAAATTCATTTTCTCCTATAAATAAATTTATATTTTCTAAAACCGGAATATCTTCTGAAAAAAATTTACTAACATTTTCAAACTTTATCATAAACTTTTTTTGGATTTTTAATTTTCAATTTCATTATAGCATTTTTTTAAAAAAACAACAAAT
>DYKS01000001.1:0-9232 GCA_020722485.1 Candidatus Elulimicrobium sp.
ATATTTTCCTCCGCTATCGCTACGGAAAATTCCGTAGTAACAATAAACATGCTCCAAAATTTTCTAAAATGACAATAATTTTTCTCCGCTAACGTTTTAAAAAATTCTAAAATAAAAAATAAAATAGAGAGAAAAGTGTAAACAACGCTAGTAATTCTTACACGGCGCGATTATTGACAAGCGGTTTTTTTTGCTCTAAAATACCCTTTGAAAAATAAATTTTTAAAACTTTTTCTATTTGTTTTTTTATTTTTAAAGACAAATAGAAAATAATAATTTTATGTTAGAAGAAAAAATGATTAAACCCTTGCGGGATTATGTTCTTCTGAAAGTTAAAAAAGAAGAAAAAGTCAAAACCGAATCGGGAATTTATTTGCCAGAAAATGCTGATAAAGAAGAATCTCAAATTGGAACAGTTATCGCTGTTGGGGATAATGAAAAAATTTCAGTAAAAAAAGGAGAAAAAGTTCTTTACGCCAAATATTCTGGCAATAAATTAGAAATTGGCAATGAAGAATATCGTTTAGTTAAGAATGAAGATATATTGGCTATTATTTAGTTTCTTTACTTTTTTCTGAATTTTTATGGAACGATGGTAAATTTTATGGAAAATAAAAAAACTTTTTTTACTTTTTATTTTTCTGTCGCGAAATTTTGAATTTTCCACCGCTCCCAACCGCCATCCAAAATTTTTACTGCATAAAATCCTAAATCATATAAAATCGTTCCACCCGCGAATCCTTCTACAGTATTGTTTCCGTAAAGCAAAATTTCTTTGAAACGGGGGAGTTCTTTGCGTCTCTCTTCTAATTGTTCTAAAGGAATATTGTTGGCAGTAGCAATTCTTTCAGAAGCAAAATCTTTTTGGGAACGAACGTCTAGAATGTAAATTTTTGATTCTTCCGTTATCTTTTTTTGAAATTCTTCCGCTGAAATAAAATTGACTTTGGCGCGATCGGAAAAAGATTTCATATCTCCATAAGCAATAATATTTCCGCCACTATTTTTCCATGCCGCAAATCCTCCGGCAAGTATCATAAATTTAATATCGTTTTTTTGTTTCTGCAAGACTTTTTTGGCCGCGATTTCTTCTTTGCTTTGATCTCCAATAATTACCGAAAGATTTTTCTCATCCGACAAAGAAATTATTTTTTTTAAATTTTCTTCGGAAAAGGGAAAAGGAAAATTAACAGAATCCAAAATATGTCCTTTTTGATAATTTTCTTTTGAACGAATATCCAGAATAAATATTTTTTCTTTATTTTCTATTTTCTCTTTTAAGAGGGTAGCAGAAATTTCTTCGGAAACAGGAATAATTTTTTGTTGTTCGGTAATCGTTTCAGGACTTTCTTTTTTTTGATAAACCGAACGCCAAAAAGTAAAAACGAAAACAGCTAAAATTAAAATAGCGCCTAAAAATAAAGCGCTACCCTCTTTATTTTTATTTAAAAAATTATTTAAAAAATTATTTTTTGTTTTCATTTTTTGTTCCTAACGCCATAAATGGATATATGGCATTAACAATTATTTTTTTAATTTTATAATTTTTGAATATAAAATATTATTTTAAAATAGCGCCTAAAAAATTCGGATAACCATTAATAAAATTTTCAATATCGGTTTCTTTTTTTCCTTCCATTTGAACTCTTTTCAGGAAAATAATTCCTTTTGCTGTTTGAACTGCTATACCATTTTCAGTGCGAAAAACTTCTCCCGTGGCACGTTCTTTTGATTGCGAGTTGAACAAAAAAGACAACGCGGTTAATTTTATTCTTTTGATACCTTTATTTTCCCAAAAAGTAAACACTCCCGGCCAGGAAGAAAAAGCGCGAAAACGATTATAAATATTTTTAGCGCTTTCGTTCCAGAAAATTCGACCATCGTCTTTTTCTATAAGTTGACAGAGAGTAGCTTGATTTTCGTCCTGTTTTTGAGGAATTATTTTCTTATTTATCCACAAAGGAATCGTTTCCGTTAGTAAATTGCCACCCAATTCGGATAATTTCAAAGAAAGAGATTGATAATTGTCATCCAATTTTATTGCTAATTCTTTTTGAGTTAAAATTTTTCCTGTATCCACTTTTTCATCCATTAGAATAATAGAAACTCCAGTAAGCGTGTCTCCGTTTAAAAGAGCATTCTGAATAGGGGAAGCGCCGCGATATTTTGGCAAAAGCGAAGCATGAACATTAAGACACCCAAAACCCGGTAATTCCAAAATTTCTTTGGGTAGTATTTTCCCATAATCCGCCACCACAATCAAATCAGGTTTTAAATTTACAATAATTTTCAGAGCTTGTTCGTCCCATTTTTCTGGCTGAAAAACGGGAATTTTAAAATTTTTCGCTGTTTTTTTAACCGGAACAATAGAGACTTCTTGTTTGCGTCCAGATTTTTTATCCGCTTGAGTAAAAACGGCTATCACATTATATTTTTTTTCCAACAACTGTATTAAAATTTTTTCCGCCCAAGAAGAGGTTCCCATAAAAACTAATCGCAATTTGATTATTTTTTTCATAATGTTTTTTATTTTAAAACTTTTTTAAAACTCGTTTAGAAAATTACTTTTTTGACGTGATATCTCATTTTAGTTAAAACAAAAACTTTGAATTTATTGATGATCCAAAATTAAAATTCCATTAAGATGATCTAGCTCGTGTTGAATGGCGCGCGCCAAAAAACCACGCGCTTTCAGTTTGCTTTTTTCTCCTTTTTCATTCAAATAACGCACGGTTATCGTCTCATATCTTTCCACTGGCAGAATTTTATTCGGTATGCTTAAGCAACCTTCTACTTCTTTATTTTTTTCTCGAGAACAAGCAGTAATTTTGGGATTGATGAATACATATGTTGCTTGACCATTCTCTTTGTCAACGACAAAAAGCTGTAAGCTTTTGCCTATTTGAGGAGCAGCCAAACCGACGCCTTGATTTTGACGCATTGTTTCTATCATTAAAGGAATTAGCGTTTGAACTTCTTCTGCTAATGGATTTTTGATTTTTTTTGCTTTTTGTCTCAAAATCGGATCCGGATATTTGACAATAAGTAAAATATTTTTTGGATTTTTTTTTGAAATATTCATAAAATATGTTATGCGTGCTACACGTTTGGATTCATCAAACAACACTTTCGGGGTCGTTGTCTATTATCCAACCAATGTTCAAACTACGCAAAATTTTTTTAATTTTAAAAGGAAGCCGATAAGAATTTTTGATTTTTAAAACGATTTGTTTCTTATAAATTTCTCCCCGCCGAGAAATCAAAGGATAGTGGGGAGAAAAAATTTTTATATTTTTTCCTGATGAAGCGCGTAGCAGTTTATAAACCGCCGATGTTTCCTCATCTACTTTCATTTTATTTTTATTTTGAAAAACCAGTTTTATTAAGCGAGAAAAAGGCGGATAATCCAAATCTTTTCTTTCCTTCAATTCTTTTCGGTAAAATTTTTCAAAATTGTTTTTGACGGCGGTTTGGATGATGAAGTTTTCTGGATTGTAAGTTTGAATAACAACTACTTCAGCCGCTTTTTTATTTCGCCCAGTTGCCGCCTCCAATACTTTAATTATTAAGGAAAAAGCTCTTTCATCTCCTTGAAAATCAAGAGAATTTAACAACTCATCAGTGTCAATTATAGCCGTTAAAACAGGACTAGGCAAGTTCACTGGATTGGCAATCATTTGAGTGGAAACAATGACTTCCATTTTTTTTTCAATGAAATCACGCCAAATCGCTTCATTTTTTTTAGAGAAAGAACGCGAGGATTGATAATCGACTCGTGATACGCGCGCCGTAGGAAAAATTTTTTCCGCCTCTCTTTCCACTAATTGAGTGCCAATTCCCAAATTCTCAAATTGCCAGCCATGACAAACAGGGCAATGAGGAAAAGTTGACGTGGTGTAGTGACAGCGAGGACAAAAATATTCGCCTGTTTTTTGATAAAGCAAAGCGCGACCGCAATGAGGACATTTAAGCACCGTTTTACAAGAACGGCAAATAGAGAAGGCGCTCATTCCTTGCCGATTGGCTATAAGAATAATTTGCTTTTTATCATTTAGCGCGCGCTTCATTTCATTTTTCAATTCTTCCGTGAAAGGCGCGGAATTTTTTTTCCATTTATTTTTTCTCTTATCCGCTATAATAACTCGCGGATTTTCCGTAAAAGAAAACGGCAAGCAAATTAATTGCCAATCTTTTTTTCTTTTTTTAAAATAAGATTCTACCCGCAAAATAGACGATCCTAAAATTAATTTCGCGTTGTAAATTTCCGCTAATTTTTCCGCTATTACGCGCGCGTCATAACAAGGAACAATATTTTTTTGTTTGTAAGCCACATCTTCTTCGTTTTCCACAATAATCATTTTTAAATTAAAAAAAGACGCTGCTACCGCTTGGCGAGTGCCGATAATCAATTGAGATTTTCCCTCTTTAGCGCGTCGCCAATTTTGATAGAAAACTCCGTAAGATAATCCATTATGAAGAATGGAAATTTTTTCTTTTCCTAATATTTTTTCATACTTTTTAAGTTCTAGAGAAAAAGAAAAAAAATCAGGAACAAGTAATAAAATTTGCTCGGATTTTTTCGCGCGCGAGTAAGTTTCTAATTTTTTTTTTATAAGTTCAAAATAAATTTTTTTCAAGCTATGGCTTGGTCCCAAAATTAAATTTTTTTCTTTTTTAGTTTTTTTTTCAGTTGTGATTAGATTTATCGCGTTTTTTTCTTCTGGGGAAAAAACAGGACGCGGTAAATCAGCAAGATTCGCGGATGCTTCTTTTTCAAATGTTTTTTTTCTCCGAACCTCGATCCGTTTAGGCAAAAACATTTTTAAAGTTATTCCCAAAGGAGTGAAATAACGATCGGAAATAAATTTAGCCAATTCTAATTGAAAAGAAGATAAAAAATTTTCTTCTAAAATCGCCGTAATTTTTTTGAGTTTAAATTTTTCCGCGCGAGAAAAATTTGTTTTGCTTTCTAGCACAACTCCTTCTATTTTTCGACGAAAAAAAGGAATTTCCACCAGAGTTCCCGCCGGCAATAATCGCTCGCAGATATAATAAAAAAACTGCTCGCGAGAAAGCGGGATTCTAGTCAAAGGAATAACACTAATTAAAAAACGATTTTTTTCTTCCATATCTTTTATTTTATCAGCTGGTTGCTTTTAACGCAAAAATAAACAGCGGTTGATTTAAGGCGACAAAATGCTAAAATAAAAAAATGATTCGAAAAATATTTATCGGCATTGAATTGCCTTTTTATATCAAAAAAACATTAGAGCGCAAAATTGCCCGTTGGGAAGATTTACCTGTTTTATGGACAGAAAAAGATAATTTGCATATTACGCTTTTATTTTTGGGTTTTGTCAATGAGGAAAATATTCTGGAAATTTGTCGTCAAACACAGGCGGTAGCGATGGAAACGACGCTTTTTGATATTGATTTTGACTTCATCATTGCTGAACCTATGCCGACGAAAAACAATAAGATTATTCAATTGGTTGGCCAGCCGAATGTTGATTTAAAACGGCTCCAAGAAAACTTGGAAAAAAGATTTTTCTCACGCGTCGAAAGAAAAAAAGAATTTCGTCCCCATATTACTTTGGGGAGAATAAAAAGAAAGAAATGGCTTGCTTTGAAAGAAATTCCTGTGATTAAAGAAAAAATGAAAATATCCGTTCCTGTGGAAAATATTGTTGTTTATGAATCCGTTTCTGAAAAAGGTAAAAGAAAATATTGGCCATTGAACTCAACGCCATTAAAGACATAATTTGTTAAAATTCCCAACAAAAAAAATCTTTAATTGCGATAATAAATTTTTATATTAAATTATTTGGCAATATTAAAAGATGAGCAAAATATGGGGAGTTAGGATAGATAATTTAACGCGAAAAGAAATTCTGGAAAGAGTCCGATTTTTTTTACAAGGAAATAAAACGCGTCAAATCGCCACTATTAATCCGGAATTTATTTTAAAAGCGCGAGAAGACAAGAAATTTAGGCGTGTTTTAAACGACTGCGATTTAAATGTGGCTGATGGAACAGGAATACGACTGGCTTTTTGGAAAAACGGAGAAAAATTAAAAGCGGTATTTCCCGGAATTGATTTGATGAAAGAGATATTGAAAATTGCCGACAAAGAAAAAATTAGTGTTTTTTTGGCGACTAACCGATCAGGATTAAGCGACTGGCAAGAAACCGCGGTAGCAATTAAAAAAATATATCCAAATCTAAACATCGGCGGCAAGAATTATAACCCAAATTTTTTTCCTCGTTCAATGAAAGAATTGGCGGTTTTAAAAAATTACGAAATAATTTTTGTTAATTTTGGAGCGCCGTGGCAAGAAAAATTTATTGCCGAATTAAAGAAACGAAAAATTGATTTTCGGTTAGCAATGGGAGTAGGAGGAAGTTTTGATTTTTTAACTAAAAAGATTAGACGCGCTCCTCAAATAATCCGTATGTTTGGTTTAGAATGGTTGTGGAGACTTTTACAACAACCCAAAAGATTTAAAAAAATTTTCCGCGCGGTGGTAATTTTTTCTATTCGAATAATCTTGAATAAATAAAAAAATAACACAAATTGCGCGATCAGAAAATTGTATCGAAAAATTATTAGAAACTAAAAAATTATTATTCTTTGGCGCATTTTTTGGCGCGCTTTGAAAAAAGATTGGAGTATGCTAAAATAAAAAACAAAGAGATGGACATCATTTTTCAGTGAAGCCCGTAATGTTTTTGGTAATGTCATCTTATCAAGACTAAACCTTGATAAATTTATATGGAGAACAAAAAAGAAAATCAAAAAGAAATACGAGTTCGCTTTGCCCCGTCTCCAACGGGAGAATTGCACATTGGCGGTCTACGCACAGCGTTGACTGATTTTTTGTTTGTTCGCAAAAATAGAGGAAAATTCATTTTACGCATTGAAGATACCGATCAAAAAAGAATAGTGCCGGGCGCGATAGAAAGAATCATTGAAATGCTGGAATGGGCGGGTATAAAAATTGATGAAGGAGTAAAATTTAAAAATAATAAAGAAAATACAATTTGGGAAGTTGGCGATTTTGGTCCCTATATTCAATCCGAGAGATTGAAAATTTATCAAGAATACGTTCAAAAACTTTTGAATGAAGGAAAAGCGTATCGTTGCTTTTGTTCGCCGGAGAGATTAGAAAAAATGAGAAAAACGCAACAAAAAAGAAAAGAAGCGCCTAAATATGATAGATTTTGTTTGCGTTTAACGCCAAAAGAAATAGAAGAGAAAATAAGAAAAAAAGAACCTTACGTCATTCGTTTTAAAATACCGGAAGGCAAGACTTCTTTTGAAGATTTAGTTTATGGAAAAATTGAAGTAAATAATGATATATTAGATGATCCGATTATTCTTAAGTCGGACGGTTTTCCCACTTACCATTTGGCAATGGTGGTAGATGATCACTTGATGAAAATTACTCATATTTTTCGTGGAGTAGAATGGTTATCCAGCGCGCCCAAGCACATTTTATTATTTGAAGCTTTTGGTTGGCGCGCGACAATGCCAAAATTGATTCATATGCCCAATATCCTTAATAAAAATCGCAAAAAACTTTCTAAACGAGAGGGAAGTGTGAGTGTTTTAGATTTTAAAAATCAAGGTTATCCGCCCGCGGCGATTGTTAATTTTATTGCTCTTTTGGGATGGAATCCCAAAACAGAACAAGAAATTTTCACCTTAGATGAACTTATTGATCAGTTTGATATTCAAAAAATGAATCGGGCGGGGGGAGTGTTTGATATTGATCGTTTGAATTGGATCAGCGCTCAACACATTAAAAAAATGACCATAAATGATCTTTATGAAAACGCCTTGCCCTTTTTACGCGAAAAAGATTTTTATAAAAATTGGGAAAAAGAAAATAAATTAGAAAATGAAGAAGCGCGAAAAGAATATGTAAAAAAAGTCTTAAAAGTAGAACGAGACAGATTGGAAAAATTTACTCAAACGGGGGAGAATAATCGTTTTTTCTTTAGCGACGAAATAAATATCATTCCTGATGATTTACGATGGAAAAATTCTTCCAATGAGGAAACCAAAAAAAATCTTAGCAAAGCAATGGAAACACTAAATCGTCTTTCTGAAAAAGAATGGGAATTGGCGCGAATTGAAAAAATTCTTCTGGATGTAGCTGGCGAAAAAAGAGGAGATCTGCTTTTTCCCTTGCGCGCGGCTTTGACTGGACAAAAAAAATCGCCTTCTCCTTTTGAAGTAGCTTGGGTTTTAGGCAAAGACAAAACCTTATCTCGAATAAAAAACGCGTTATCAATTTTAGAATAAAAAATGAAAACTAAAAGTGAAAAATTTGTTATTTTTAGCAATATAAGTAAAAAGATGCAAAGAAAAAATGAAAAAAATTTTTTTGTTATTTTTTTTGTTATTTTGGCGTTTTTGGTGAATTTTTTTTCTTTTCGAAGCACAATTTATGCCGAAGAAAGTGGCTTAAACAAAGACGCACAGGATAAAATAAAAGAAAAAGAGGATAAATTAAAGGAATTAGAAAAAAAGGCCGCAATCTATCAAAAAATATTAAATCTTAATAATAATCAGCAAACAGAATTAAACAAACAAATTAATTCATTACACTTTAAAATCAAAAATATTGAAGAAGAAATAAGCGAAAATAAGAAAAATATTGAAAATTTAAATGAAGAAATAAAAAATATAGAAAACAAAATCGCGGAAAAAGAAAAGGGGATTGATCAAAAAAAGAAACTTCTTTCCGGTTTAGTGCGTTCTTACTACAATGGAATGCGTTCAGTAGAAATGAAATTAGCATCTTCTTCTGGAAATAATTATTTTTCTAACCAAAGCCGAGTTTTACAAATGGAAGACAAGATTGGATCGCTATTAAATGAAATTAAAACCGATCAAGAATCTCTCAAAAAAGATAGAGAAAAATTAGAAAAAAATAAAGATGAATTGGTAAAAACACATTTTAATTTGGAAGAAAAAAATTCTTCTTTGACGATTGCCAAAATAAATAAAAATTCTCTGTTAATAAAAACCCAGGGAGAAGAAAAAAAATATGAAAATTTACTGAAAAAAATAGAAGCCCAAAAACAGGAATTACTAGGAGATATTGACGAACTTTATAACGCTAATTTAGCAGAAATCAATTCTATAGCGAGTCAATTAGAAAAACCAACTTCGGGATTAGCTTCCACTTCGTGGTATTATTCTCAAAAAGATCCTCGATGGAAA
>DYKS01000001.1:9332-37876 GCA_020722485.1 Candidatus Elulimicrobium sp.
TTTATTGAAATTGTTTGCTGTGGCAAATTGCGTTTAATTAACCTTTTTATTCTTTTCTTTTTCATCTTTGTATTTCTTAATCGCTTTTCGCAAAGCATCCGCGGCTAAATTACTACAATGTAATTTTGAACTTGGCAAACCACCCAATTTCTTGACTACATTTTGATTAGTAATTTTTAACGCTTCCTCCAAAGTTTTTCCTTTAGCCATTTCTGTCATCATAGAAGAAGTGGCAATGGCCGCTCCGCAACCCAAAGTTTCAAAACCGGTTTTTTGAATAATCTCTTCCCCTTTCTTGTTTTTTCCAACCTTAATATAAACACGTATGATATCGCCGCATCTAGGATTACCCACTATCGCGACCGAACTGGCATTTTTTATTTTCCCTTGGTTGCGCGGATGTGTAAAATGATCTAAAACCTCTTTAGAATATTGCATAATTTTTTAATGATAAGTTAATTAACAACAGATAAATTATTTATAATTATTGAAAAGATTTCAACACATCGCCAGAAATTTTTCGCAATCGTTCAATAATTACTTTTAATTTATTGACAACTAAATCTATTTCTTTACGAGTAGTAGTTTTTCCTAATGTTAATCGCAAACTTCCGTGAGCTTGTTCATGTTTTAAACCTAGCGCTAAAAGCACATGGGAAGGTTCCAATGATCTAGAAGCACAAGCTGATCCGGTAGAAACGGCGATTCCCTCTAAATCCAAAGACAATAATAATCCCTCCCCTTCCACATTGTCAAAACGAAAATTAGCATTATTGGGAATGCGTTTTTTTGCCGAACCATTAAGATAAGACTGTGGAATTTCTTTTAAAACTCGGGCAATTAAATAATCTCGTAATTTTTCTGTTTTGATAGCAATTTTTGATTTTTCTTTCATTACTAATTCTAATGCCTTTCCTAATCCGACAATGGCCGGCACATTATGCGTTCCCGCTCGCATTTTTCTTTCTTGTTCTCCCCCATCTTGAATTCGCGTCAAAAGGGTTCCTTTTTTGACATAAAGCGCGCCAACGCCTTTGGGCCCATAAATTTTATGTCCCGAAAGCGACAACAGATCTACGCCTAATTTTTCTACATCGCAATCGAGATAATTTACCGCTTGCGTCGCGTCTGTATGAAATAAGATTTTACGCTTGCGATTTGCGTTCTCTTTTTCTAAAAATTTTCCTATAGTGGCGATAGGTTGAATAGTTCCAATTTCATTATTAACATACATTATAGAAACTAATAAAGTATTTTCGTTAATGGCAGCTGCAATATCTTTAATTTGAATTATTCCTTCTTTATTGGGAGCAATATAAACTACTTCTGCTAATCCTTCTTTTTCCAGAGAACGGCAAGTATTCAAAACGCAAGAATGTTCAATTGAATCAGTAATTAAACGAGGTTTAATTCCTTTGTTTTTTGGTTCAGTGTAAAATTTTTTAACTGCTCCTTTAATTGCTAAATTATTGGATTCAGTGGCGCCAGAAGTGAAAATAATTTCTGTTGGAGAACAATTAAAAAAAACGGCTATTTTTTCTCGCGCTTTTTCCACTGCTTTGGATGCTTCTTGCCCAAAAATATGAACAGAAGAAGGATTACCAAATTTTTCGGAAAAATAAGGAGTCATAGCTTTCATAACTCGTTTATCCACTGGGGTTGTAGCTGCGTAATCTAAATAAATTCTTTTTTTAGGCATAAGATATAAGGTCTGTTATTTATTAAAATAATGCTTCAATGTTTGACGCATAAGATTTATAATAGATTTACATCTTAATTAATGGTATAACATTTTCAAATAAATTCAAGAAGAGATATTGTTTGACAGAAACAGTGGCAAGTTTTAGACTTTAAAATAAATATATGCGTATTTCTTATTCGGCTTTGGAAACTTATCTCAATTGTCCGCTGAAATATAAATTTCAAAACATAGACAAAATTAAAGAACCCAAATCTAAAGAAGCAGTTTTTGGAACGCTTATTCATTCGGTAATGAATTTTATTCATACGCCCAGTATTCTCTCGCCCACTTTAGAACAAGCTATGGATTATTTTTCTCGCAATTGGAATAGTCAGGTTTGGGAATCAGAATTGGAAGAACGCGCGGCTTTTTCTCAAGGAGTAGATATTATTCGCCGTTATTACCAAAAAAATGATATTGCTAAAGCTAATATTGTTAGTTTGGAAAGTCATTTTACTCTTAACTTGAAAGGAAATATTATTTCCGGTATCATTGATCGCATAGATAAAACCGACGAAGGTTACGAAATCATTGATTATAAAACGACAAAGAAAATGCCTTCTCAAGAAAAAGTGGATAATAATATTCAACTTTCTTTGTACCTAAAAGCTTTCTTATCTCGTTATCCGAAAGAAGTGAAGAATTTGGACAAAATTTATGTCAGTCTTTATTATTTAAAACACGGGGTAAAATTAACATCGCAAAGAACACTCAAGAATTTAGAGGAATTAGACAATTTATTTCTGGATATTATTAAAAAAATAGAAAAGGGATATTTTCAACCTAATGTTTCTCCGTTGTGCGATTGGTGCGGATACCAAAAATATTGCCCAATGTGGAAACACAAATTCAAAGAAGAACGAAAAATCGATAGTCAGGAAATTAATCAGGCCATTATTCAATATATTGAAAAAAAATCTGAAATTACCAAAATAAAATTTTTATTGGCTTCTTTACAGGAAAAAATTTCTCGTTACATGGATCAAGAAGGAGTAGAGAGGGTTTTTTCGGAAGAAGGAATTATTACTCGAACAATCAAAAAAACCTATAAATACGATGAGGAAAAAATAAGAAAAATATTGGAACCATTAAGGAAATGGAATGATGTTTTGAAATTTGATGAAATGGCGCTTAAAAATATTTTAGAAACTTTTCCGCCGAAAATTCAAGAAAAAATAGAGATGGCTAAAAAAATAGATAAAGAATCAAAAACTTTTAATGTAAAGAAAAAGTAATTGGTTTTTTATTCTATTTAATTTATTACCGTGCCTTCAAAATCGTTTCCGTTTAGATAATTTTCAAGATTTTTTAAGTTTTTTCCTCCAATAATTGCTACCTCGATTCCCTCTTCTTGAGCGGTTTTGGACGCTATCGGATCAAAAGGCGTATGCATTCCGGGCATCCATTTCTCTCCGACGATAGAAAAGAAATCTTTCCAATTTATTTTTTTTATTTTCTTAGCTTTTGGATAAATATTGGGATCTTTATCGTAAAGATAATTAATATTAGAAAGATTGATTACTTTTTTAATTCCTAGATATTTGGCAATCATTACGGCAATAAAATCAGTGGAATTGCCTGGACGCCAACCAGAAGCTACCAAAATCGGTTTGTCAGAAAAATAAAAATCTTCTAAATCGTGAGGATTAGTATTAACACGCGGATGCGCGTAAGATCGAAAAATAGTGCGAATAAATTGAGCATTCATTCGGGTAGCGTGAATTCCCAACCAATCTTTATCTTCCTCATTTACAGAATCGGCTTTTTCTGCCGCCACAATGTAATTTCTGGCGATTTTTCCGCCACCGGTTATAATAATAAAATGAAAGCCTTTTTTAATTTTATTTTCTATAATAAGCTTAAATTTTTTAATAAATTTCCAGTCAATTTCATTCGGAACAATTAACGATCCACCCAAAGAAATAATAAAAGTTTTTTCTTTTTCTAAAATCATAAATTAAAAAAACAAATTAAACACTTATATTAGCAAAAGAAATAATAAATTAATCAGAATTTTCTCAAGGAAAACATCAACATAAAAAAATCAGTTTATTTTAGATAATTTTTTATGAGTTCGTCGTGTTCGCTTTCAACTTTGGATAAGGCGGTAAAAAATATTTTTATATCTTTCTCCTCGGCTTCTTTGGCAAATCCGAGATATAAACGCGCGGCAGTTTGTTCCAAATCAAGAGTTTTCTTGAAATTTTCCACATCATCTTCGTCGCAAGTTTTCGTTCTCGTTTCCGGTTGCGCGATTTTCATAATCTTACAAACCGCGGAGGCATGTTCCAATTCCACTTTAGCTAGCCGTTTATACATCGCCTTTATTTCATAAGTATCCGCCTTGTTCGCCATACAAATATAAATCGCGTGAGCATCCAATTCTAAATTTAAAGTCTCTTCTAAATTCTTGCGAGAAACTTCGCTTAACTCAATCGTTTTATTAACAATCGGATCGGCTTCATCTCCTAACTTAATATAGGTGTCTTTTGCTCCGCAAAAAGGACATTGTTTTGGTTTTTCATCCCCCAAATAAGCATCTCCGCAGATTTCACAAATAAATGTTTTCATAATATTAACAATCAGCGCTATAATTATAATTTAACTCATTTAATTTTGAGCAAATAACTAATAGCTAATTTTTTTAAAAAAGATTTAATTTTCTTATTTTTTTCTTTTAGTTTGATTTAATATTATTTTTCTATTATACTTTTCTTGTGCCACCTTAGCTCAGTTGGCAGAGCGACGCACTCGTAACGCGTAGGTCATCGGTTCAATTCCGATAGGTGGCTCAACTGAACCTTTCTTAAAAGTGCTTCCCATTTTTCATTCACATCTTGCTGAATATTTTTTATTATTTCTTTGTTTTCCAATTTTAAAAGATGTTTAAATCTTTTTTGGGTTTTCAAAAACTCTTCTATTGGTTTAGGATTTTTAATCTCTAAATTAAGATTATATTTTCCGTTTTCAATCTCATAAAGCGGCCAAAAATTGGTTTCCGTGGCTAACTTTCCCACATTGACATATTGAGAAGTGGGAAATTTCCAAACATTGGTACACGGTTGCATTACCAATAAAAATTTTGCTCCGTCAATCGCGAAAGCCTTATGAGCTTTCATCCGCAAATCTTCTATATACGCCACATTGGCTTGCGCTAAATAAGGAATATGATGCGCTTTAACTATTTCCATAATATCTTTGCGGGGTAATTCGTTTCCAAAAGAAAATTTTCCAGTCGGTGTAGTTTCCATATTGGCTCCCAATGGTGTCGCGCCCGATCGTTGTCCGCCAGTATTCATATATCCCTGATTATCGTACGCCACAAATAAAACATTATGCCCGCGCTCTAGCATTCCGGAAAGCGCTTGCAAACCAATATCATAAGTTCCCCCATCTCCGGCAAAAACGACAAAATTGATTTTTTTCTTTATTTTTCCCTTTTTCTTCAGTGCGTTATAAGCAGTTTCCACACCGGCCGCTGTCGCCGCCGCGTTTTCAAAAGCGCTGTGAATATAAGGAACCTTCCATGCGCTGTAAGGATAAAGAGTGGTCGTCACTTCCAAACAACCAGTAGCGTTAATAACTACAACCGGATCATCTGTCGCAGCCAAAACTGTTCGCACAATCGCCGGAATACCACATCCTGCACAGGTGCTATGTCCAGAAGCTAATTTTTGAGTCAATTTATTATTCATTGATTTTTCATTAATTCCCTTATCAAGTGTGATACTTATAATGTTTATTTATTAGCATTTAAATATTCAGTTTTTTTATGAATTTTTCCATTAATTAAATCTGTAAAAACTTTTTCAATGTTTGCATTAAAAATATCGCGTCCGCCCAAACCGTAAACATATGAAGATAAATCACAAGTGGCAGAAGATGAATGGAGAGCGTTTACAATTTCAGAATACAACGGCGGAACAGAACCAAAAGACAAAGCGCGATCTAAAACAGCGACTGATTTTGATTTTCTAAGAGATCTAGAAATTTCTTCATACGGAAAAGGACGGAATAATTTTATTTTTAAAAGTCCAACTTTTTGTCCCTTTTTTCTTAATTTATCCACAACATTTTTTCCTGTTCCCGCCGTTGATCCTGCCACAATTACAATATATTCGGCATCATCGGTTTGATATTTTTCAAATAAATCATACGATCGCCCAGAAAATTTTTTAAATTCTTTCGTGATTTCTAGATATTTTTTCTTAGCTTCCACAATAGCGTCTTCTTGATCAATTTTGAATTCAAAATAAGAATCCGGCAGTCCCAATGGACCGAAAGTTAGCGGATTTTTTATATCTAAAAGATTACGATCGGGTTTAAATTCTCCAATAAATTTTTTTACGCTTTTGTCTGATAAAATTTCTAATACTTCCACACTATGAGAAGTGATAAAACCATCCATAATTACCATCACTGGCAATTCCGTCTTTTCTGCCAATTTCATCCCAATTAAAGTATTATCATAAACTTCTTGAACATCTTCGCAAAAAAGTTGAATCCAACCGGTGTCGCGCGCTCCCATCACATCGCTATGATCGCCATGTATATTAATTGGAGCGCTTAATGCTCTAGATGAAATAATCATCGTAATTGGCAATCGCATACCGGAAGCAATATAAAGAATTTCATTCATAAGCGCCAATCCCTGCGAACTGGTAGCCGTTACAGTTCTAGCTCCAGCCGCGCTCGCGCCCACTGCCATACTAATAGCGCTATGTTCTGATTCTACTGTAACAATTTCGGTATCTACTTTTCCATCTGCTTTCATTTTAGCAAAAGCCTCTACAATAGGTGTTTGAGGAGTAATTGGGTAAACCGGCATTACATCCGGATTAATTTGACGCAAAGCTTCCGCCGTCGCCGCTCCGCCGGTAAACGCTTTTTTTTGTTTATTTTGTATTTTATATTTTTTATTTTGCATTTATTTAATTTCTGATTTCATTTTAATTGCTTTAAAGGGACAAACCGCCGCGCAAACACCGCAACCTTTGCAAAAATCATAATTAATCTCCGCTAGTTTTTTAAATTTGGAGGGATTTTTTCTATTTTTCAAAATAATACAATCTTCTGGACAATATTTAACACACATTCCACAACCGGTACACTTATTTGGATCCACTTCTGGACGAACATTTCTCCACTCCCCAGTTTTTGGGGATTTTTTAGGATCGTGTTTAATAGTTGCTCCTTTTTCCATAATTGAAAATTAAAAAATTTTTATATTTACAAACTATCATATCCTTTCTCAATCGCCAAAATATTTTTATAAGTCATTTCTTTCCCCAATTTTTCTTCAAAAATTTCTCTAAATTTTTTTTGCAAGCTATCTAGACTTACTATTTCTGTTATTTGCGCGATTTTTCCTAAAATTACAGAATTGGGAAGAGTTTGACCAGTAGTATCCAACGCCAAAGCAGTGGCGTTAATTGTTTTCAAATTTCCGGAAAAACCAAGCGGAAGAATTTTTTTGATTTCTTCATTGCTTTTGCGAGTATTAACTATAATCGATTCTCCTTCTGTTATATTATTGGTAACTGCTTCGGTCTTCAAAAGTGTTTCGTCTAAAACCACTACTAGATCAGGATCAACAATCGGCTCGTGAGTTCTAATTGGATGATTAGACAAGCGAACATAAGTTTTCGTAGGCGCGCCGCTTCTTTCTGGTCCATAATACGGAAAAGCTTGGATATATTTTCCTTCCGCCAACGCCGCTTGCGCTAAAATTTCCGCCGCGCTTTTAGCGCCTTGACCGGCGCGAGCGAAAAAAATTATTTCAAATGTATCTTTATTGAATTTCATATTTTTAGTATAGCATAAAAGAAAAAAAAGAAAAGCGGATTGAATTAATCCGCTTTGCACACATTTAAAACTTTTTTTGCATAGAAAATTTCTGGCCTGTTCGGTCAAAAATTACTATTTTTCCGCATACCAGACAATAAAAAATATTAATAGCTTTTTTATCTTGACGCATAACTTGATTACAACAAATTACTTTTTTCGTCATTTTTTCATTTCTCCTTGTTTTTCTTTTTTGCTTTCTTCTCTTTTTTAATAAGTGTTTTCATTACTTTTGCATACGTAAATTTTTCCGCAAGATATAGTCGCGCATTTTTATTACCTTCTATATTTTTTTTCGCGATATTTTTAAGCAATAAAATATTAGATTTCACAGTATTTTCACGAGATTAAGCTCCAGCAGGAATCCAGTCTTTTTAATTTTTCAAAACTTTCTCAAACAACAATATTTTTCTATTAGTGTTTTAAAAAAATCCAAAATAATACAAAGAGAAACTATAAACAACGCTCTTAATTCTTGCAAATAAATTTTTAAAGAACAAAAAACCGGACTCTTGCGAGGCCGGTTTTTTTATTGAGAAAAATTTTTAATTTATTTTTTATCCGCAAAAACAAACCAGCCTCTTTTTTTAGTAAAAAAGTAAAAAAAGAAAAACCAATTTGTTATTACCATACTATTGCGCATAAAAATTTTCTTTTCTTAATATTTTCATTATAACTATAACATAACTTATTTAGAATTTCCAATGAGTTTATCTAATTTTTTTCTTTCCCAAGATAAGCAATGATAATATTTATGTCAAATTATTTCGCCAATTGTTCGTCAATAATTTTTTTAAGAGAGTCAAAATCAACTACTCCGCCTTTGAATTGATCATTGATAAAGATGCCGGGAGTGCCAGATATACCAAACTCGTTCGCTTCCGCTAAATCATTTTTAATACTCTCTTCGTATTTTTTTTCATCTAAACATTTAGCAAAATCCCCCGCGTTAAGACCAAACTGATTAGCATAAGTTTTAAAAATTTGATTTCCTTGATCGGCAGACCAAGCTTTTTGATTATCAAAAAGCTTATTGGAATAATCTAAAAATTTTCCTTGATCATTAGCGCAACGAGCCGCCAATGCCGCGTCCATAGCGCGCGGATGGATACTTTCTAATGGTAAATTTCGATAAGAATAAACAATTTTATCTGAATATTCGCTCAAAACTTTTTTCATTATGTCATTGAAGGCTTTACTATAAGGACATTGAAAGTCGCTGAAAACAATTAATTTAACTTTCGCGTCTTGCGAACCAACTTTGATTGAATCATCTTTTATTTCTGGCAATGTTATGTATTTTCCAACCGGCAAACCTACTTGAGAAATGTTAAAAATATATTGTCCATCTTTCTCTGTGAACAAAGATTGCGCTTGCGTGTAAAAATCAGTTTCCGCGACTTCTCTCGAGAAAACAAAAGCAGGGACGGATTTAAGAGAAAATTTTTCAATCATTTTTTTGCCTTCTTCTGAATCGTAAGCTATTTTTTTGACTGAAACAGTCGGAATCACTCTCTTAATTCCAACTAACGCTTCGCTGGGATCGCAATTTTCGCAATTTTCATCATTGATTACAGATAACTCCACAATTGGATTTTCATAAGCCACCCATGTTCTGCCATTTAAACTAAAAACATCAGATCCGTTTATGATTTTTTGAGAAACACCCTTGCCACTAAACATTTGAGCTAAATCAACATACAAACTGCCCAAAAACAAACCGATTAACAAAATAATCACTGAAATTAGATTTTTTGTTTTTGCGTCTAAAAATTTTTTTCTGCTTTTTATTTTTTTATTGTTTTCGATTTCTTCTTTTTCTTCTTCTAGAGAAGCTTCTTGGATTTTTTTATCTTCTTCCATATTTCGTTTATTTTTTAATTAATTAAATTTTTTAAATTAATTTATTTTATTGAGCGCAAGAACCTCCTTCCGGAACAGCTTGTTTCTCATTTTCACTTGGAACTTGGTTTTTTTGTTGTTCCTCCATTTCCTTCATTGCTTTTTCCCGCTTGACTTTTAAATCTTTTTCCATTTGATTAAAATCATAATCATTTTTCACGGCATTTGCCTGATAGTCATTAAAACCGATGGTTATTTTTTTTATTGCTTGCGTTTTAACCATTATCCCCAAAAGAAAACCCAATATTAAAACTAGAATTGTTTCCACCTTTAAAAAACTTTTTCCTCCACTGATAATTTTAGATGTCTTCATTTTCATAATAATTTATTTATTTTTTAAGGATTAAATTTTACAAATCAAGAAAAGTATCGCATCAGAGAAAAAATTACCCAAAAAAATTCCCGCTAATAATAAAGAAAAATAGTAAACTGAATTTTTTGTTTCGAATTTTCGCGTTTTTTTTCTTGACATTTTTTAAAAAAATTAAATAAAATTAGATACGGGAAAAATTTGTTCATGGATAAATAAACTAATTTGACTTTCAACTTGTTCATTATAAAAAAATCTTCTAATAAAAGCAATATTGACAAGGAGCAATTTTTGTTTTTCAGAAAAACAGCTAAAAAACTACGGTTTTATTTTTTTTATTCTTTTCTCAAGGATTCCGTCGGCGCCATACGCGACGCTTTGCGAGCCGGATAAAAACCGAAAAAAACTCCCGTTAAAGCTGAAAAACTGAAAGCAATGGCGATGGTTTGCCAATCAACTTTCAATTGAACAGAAAAACCCGCTTGATTAGCGACATAAGAGACTGCATTAGAAAAAATATAACCAATTAAAATTCCTCCCGCTCCGCCAATTAAAGCCAAAATTATTGATTCAACTGTAAATTGACGTAAAATATCGGCATTGTCAGCGCCAATAGATTTGCGCAGTCCAATTTCTTTAGTTCTTTCGGAAACGGCCACATACATAACATTCATAATTCCCACGCCACTTACCAAAAGAGAGATGGAAACTAATCCCAGGAGTAAAAAATTAATAATAGAAAAAATTTTATCCAAAATAGCTTTGGTTTCTAAAATGGAAACGACAGCAAAATCGTCTTCAGCGGAATCTTTAATGTTGTGTCGCTCGCGCATCAGATCAGTTATTTCCATTAAAGTCAAATCCGCTTTTCTCATATCAATAATTTTATAAATAGCGAATTGAATGTGTTTTATGCCCATAATTTTTTTCTGTAAAGTTTGAACAGGTATATAAACAACGTTGTCAAAATCAAAAAAACCGGAAACGCCTCGTTCTTCCGCGACTCCAATAATTCGATAACGTTGACCTTTGATTTTAACAAATTTTCCTACTGCTTCGCCTTCAGGAAAAAAAGTTTCTTTAAGTTTGCTTCCTAACACTACTACCCGAGATAAATTTTTATCATCTTCTCCAGAAAACATCATTCCTGATCGTAATTTAAAATTTTTGTCCACTTTTATTATATCGGCGGTTACACCAAAAATAAAAACTTGTTTGTTTTTTTCTCCAACATTAGCAACTTCTTGCCCTAAAATTCCTCCATACCAACTACCGATATTAGAAAGTTTGGAAACCGCTTCAATGTCATCCAAAGTAAGAGTAGTAATTTGCGCGCCTCCAGCCATACTAGAAACATTAGCAGCAGAAATCTGTTTGGTTTTAGGTGTTTTGATTTTAAGTTCTACAATATCCGTTCCAAAAATTTCTACTTGACCAACTACGAAATTTTTTAAACCAGCGCCAAGAGACATTACCGCAATTACGGAAGCCGTGCCAATAACAATTCCCAAAACAGAAAACGCCGTCCGCGCCTTATTGGATTGGAGATTTTTAAAAGCTAACTTCAGAGGAATAAATAATTTCATCATAATTATTCGTATCGCAACGCTTCCATTGGACTAATACGCGAAGCTTTATAAGCCGGATAAAGCCCAAAAAGAATTCCGATAATTACGGAAATAGCAACCGCAACAATAATAGACCAAAACGAAATCAAAAATTTCCATTCGTATCCTAAAATTCCGGCTATCACAGAAATTAAAAAAGAAACTAAAATTCCCAAAATTATTCCCAAAATCCCGCCCAACCAAACAACCGTCAAAGTTTCCAATATAAATTGGGAAAAAATATCCGCTATTTTAGCGCCTAGGGCTTTACGAAGTCCAATCTCCCAAATTCTTTGATTAACAGCGATAAGCATAATATTCATCACTCCCACACCACCAACCAAAAGAGAAATAGATCCTACTGATAGCATAAAATACCGCAAAGCATCAGTAATGTTTTCCAAAACCGTTATGGCGGACGCTAGGTCTCGCACGGAAAAATCGTCATTGGCGGGATTATCTATGTTGTGCCTTTCGCGTAAAATTTTAAAGATATTGTTTTTTCCACTTTCAATTAAATTTGTGGAAACCACTTTGGCGCGGATAAATCCTAAATGATTGATGCCCATAATTAATTTTTGCGCTGTAAAAAGAGGAATAAAAACAGAATTATCTTGATTGGAAACGCCGAAACCAAGAGAACCTCTTTCTTTAAAAACTCCGATAATTGTATATTTTTGTCCTTTAATTTCCACTTTTTTATTCAAGGGATTAGTATTGTTAAAAAGGTCTCTCGCTATTTTATTTCCCAAAACAACCACTCGCGATAAATTGCGTTCCTCTTCTTTCGTAAAAAATCTTCCATTTTCAATTTCGGCATTTTCTACTTGAATGTAATCGGCAGTTACTCCAGAAAAAGATGTATTTAAATTATTATTTTTCCATAATACAGAAGCCGTGCCTAAAACATATCCTGCCGCGTATTCTATTTCTGGAACATTTCTTTTTTGTTTTATGGCTCGCAAATCGTCATATGTAAGAGTGGTAACAGAAATTCCCATCACAGAAGCAGGCGGACCACTTTCTTCCGAAGCGCCCGGAGTTATCGCAATTAAATTAGATCCAATTCCTTCTACTTGATCTAGCACAAGTTTTTGCGCCGAAAGTCCGATAGAAAAAATAATAATTACGGAAGACACGCCAATAATAATTCCAAGAATAGTTAAAAAAGAGCGGTTTTTGGTCGTCATCAAATTTTTATAAGAAATTTTAATTGGGTTCCAAAATCGCATAAATTATTTCAAAATTTCTCCGTCTTGAGCTTTTCTTATTTTTACAACTTTTTCATCTGCGATAATCTTGCCGTCCATTATGCGTAAAATTCTTTGAGCGTGTTCGGCGGTATAAGTTTCGTGGGTTACTAAAATAATAGTGCGACCTTGACTATTCAATTTCTGTAAAATTTTCATGACCTGAATTCCGGATTTAGAATCAAGATTTCCAGTTGGTTCGTCGGCTAAAATTATTTCCGGATTGTTTATAAGAGCTCGCGCGATTGCCACTCGTTGTTTCTCTCCGCCAGACAATTGGTTAGAAAAATAATTTACTCGATGTTTCATTCCTACCGCTGACAACGCCATCATAATTTTTTCTTTTTTTTGATTGCCAAATAAAGAAAAAATATTTTTCCAAGAGAAAAAATTATTTTTTTCTTTATTATATAAAAGTGGCAATTCCACGTTTTCATATACAGTCGTTCGGGGCAAAAGGTTGAAGGTTTGAAAAACAAAGCCGATTTTTTTATTCCTGATTTGAGCTAACTCATCTTCGGAGAAATCTTTGGTATCTTTGCCTTCAAAAAAATATCGACCGGAAGTCGGCTTATCTAGAAAACCTAAAATTTGCATCAGCGTGGATTTTCCACTGCCACTGGGTCCCATAATCGCCACGAATTCACCCTTGTTGATTTCAAAGGAAACATCGTTAACGGCGCGAGTGGCGGATTTTCCCTCGTTATAAATTTTAGAAAGATTTTTAACTTGAATTAAAATATTTGACATAAGAAAAAAATAAAAGCAGCACACGGAAAAACATTTTCCAAGTTTTTCAAATCAATGAGTAATTTTTCTCCTTTCCAAGCTGGCTTTCCAATTAAACGCCCTGAAATATTTTTGCCACAATAAATCAGAGGATTTGTATAAATTGTCACCAAAAAAATAATCTACCAAAACTTCTCTTACTCGGCACAGTTCCCCGAGCCGTTTCTTATTCCGCTTGTCGGCGATGGTAAAATCAGCAAGTTCCAGCGCCCGAAAAAAAGCCTCCCGGCTGTATTTCAAATTATTTTTCTTTTTCCAGCTTATCGCCCTTTCCACTTCACTGCCGATGTTAGCCATTTGTTCGGCGAAACTCATTTTTTCCCATCGACCGCTGACGGCTAAATCTTTATGGTAAAAATTCGGTTGCATTATTATTATCAATCCACTAATTTATTCACAATTTCAATAATTTTCTTTCGGATATTTTTATCATCCACCCCTCTACTGCGATTTCCCCAAGATGGACGAAGATTAATCATAGAATCAAATTCAATAAAAGATTTTCCTTGTTCTTGTGGATAAAGATTTATCCCCCAGAGATGTTTTTGTTCGGAACCGTCATCCAGCAATTTTTTTTCCTGATCGGCATGTAATTCCGCGTCAACCAACATAATTTCTTTTTTAATATCCACCACGGCTTTGACCAATTCGCCAAACATTTTTTCCGACATTTTTTTTAATTCTTCTCTGGATATTTTATTTTTTTGATCAACAATCTTCATAAAATTATTAAACAACAGGTCTATTTCTCCTTCACGAAAACGATAATATTCTCTTCACTGGAAAGTCCTTGAATAATTTCCACTATTCCTTCATCTCCTTCCAATCCGGTCTCTACGTTTTTTTTCTCAATTTGATTTTTCGATTTTAAAACTTCCACATATTTTTTATCACCTTCAGTTTTGACTGCTCTTTTTGGAATTGCTAAAACATTTTTCTTTTCCGCGACTAAAATATTAATGTCAGCGCTCATTCCCACTCGTAATGTTTGCGCCAGCGGATTGGATTTTTCAGAAAAAAATTTTGGAAAATCTATAAGTTTAAATTTAACTTTATAATAAACCACATCTTGAATAATCGTAGCTGCCGGCTCAATTTCTTTCACTTCAGCTGTAAAAATATCGTCAGCAGAAAAGGCGTCTAATGCGATCTCTGCTTTTTGACCAAGCGCTACTTTCGCGATATCCGATTCTGGAACACTTGCCTCCACTTCTAAAGCGTCTCCTTTAATTATTTTTACTATTGGCGCGCCAGCGGAAACAACTTCTCCAACTTCAAATTTTTTTTCGCTTATCATTCCGGAAATAGGCGCGTAAAGAATCGTCTCTTCTAGCTGACCGCCGATAACGCGCACTGCTTCCCGCGCTCTTTCAGATTTTTGTTTTTCCGCTTCTCTTTGTTCCGGTTTCAAATCGTCCCAATGTCGGCGCGCCAACTTTTCGGCGTTTTCTTGAATTTTCAACGCCCATTGCGCTTCTCTTAGCTGAGACTGCAAAACATCGCTGTCCAAACGAGCAATTTCCGCTCCCGCCTCAACCTTATCGCCCACTGCTACAGACAAAGAAATAATTTTACCACCAAAACTAAAAGCCGGTGCGACACTTTTTTCTGGAACAATTTCCCCAGTCACCGAAATAGTTTGTTTTAAATCAACTTTTTTCGGTTTTTCCGTTATGTACTCCGGTTGTTTTTGTCGCGAGCGCGAATACCAATAACCGCCGCCGATTGCTAAAGCAATTATAAAAATCCAAATTATAATTTTTTTCTTCATATTTTAGAATTACGGATAAAATTTTTCAATATTAGTTATATTCTAAAATTCTTCTTTACAAAAAATATTTATAGAAGATATGCTTGTTTTGTCTCTTTGTCAATTGCTTCGTTCACTAAGCAGTCTGCTATTTTATTTTTTTCTCGTGGTATATGAATAAAAGTCACCCGCGCGAAATCTAACATTAAATTCCAAATATCAATAAAATATTTTTGGATTCTTTCTTCTTTTAATTTATATTGATGATTAAGTTGTTTCACGACCAGTTCGCTGTCTAAAAAACACTCCACCTCAGTTTCTTTAGACTTGACTTTTCCTACTAGAGATTTTATCTTTTTTAACCCAAAAATTAACGCTTCATATTCCGCCTCGTTGTTGGTTTTTTCGCCGATATATTCGCCGTATTTTTGGTTTAGAGTTTCTATCCAAACTCCAATCCCAGCTGGACCCGGATTATTCCGCGCTCCCCCATCGGTATACATTGTGATTTTTTGGTTTGACATAATTTTATACTGTAAATATGTATTTGCCAATTTAATTTATTCTAGCACCGCTTTAATCCGTCGAATACCGGCGCCCGAGGATTCTTCCTTAATAATTTTAAACCGCCCCAATTCACCGGTATTTTTTACGTGGGGACCGCCGCAAATTTCGCGAGAAAAAATTTCATCTCCCTCCCCGATTTGATAAACTTTTACTTTTTCCCCGTATTTCTCCTCAAAAACTCCAATCGCCCCTTTTGCTTTAGCTTCTTTCAAGCTTATTTCTTCAGAAACAACCGGCAGGTTTTTTTTAATCGCTTCGTTCACTAATGTTTCTACTTGAAGCTTTTGTTTTTCGGTCAGTTTTTCCGAATGAGAAAAATCAAAACGCAATCGCTCCGCCGTAATATTAGATCCCTTTTGATAAACGTGATCGCCCAAAACTTTTCGTAAAGTCGCCAATAATAAATGAGTAGCTGTATGTAATTTTTTGGTTTCGTTTCTGGCATCGGCTAATCCGCCTTTAAATTTTCCAGCCGCCGCTGTTTGAGAAAGCTCTTGATGTTTTTTCAATAACCTATTAAATTCATCACACAATCTGTTTTTGTCAAATTTAACTCCTAACCTTTCAAGTTCTTCAAAACTCATTTCAATTGGAAAACCATATGTTTGATATAAATCAAATATTTCTTCTCCTGAAATTGGCATTTCGGCGCTAAATATCTTATCATTGCTTATTTCCTTGTCTGACAAATTAACATTATTATTTTTTTCAACCAATACTTTATCAATGCCCTTGCCTTTATCTGATAAATGAATTCTTTTGTCAATTTTTTTCAATCCTTCTTCTAAAACTTTGCTAAATTTATATTCCTCCTTTTCAATCTCCTTTAAAATAAAATCGGAATTATTTTTTAACTCCTTATAAGTATCTTCATACATTTCAATAACAACTTTCGCTATTTCGTGGATGAAATTTTTTTCAATTTCCAAAACTTTTCCGTATCTAATCGCCCGTCGAATTAAACGTCGCAAAACATAGCCCCGATCTTTATTAGAGGGAAACACGCCATCGCCAATAATAAAAGTTCCAGCTTTAATATGATCGGCGATAATTCGAAATTCTTTTTTCTTTTCCGCGTATTTTTTCCCGGAAAGTTTTTCTATTTTTTCAAAAAGCGGCGCAAACAGTTCCGTATCAAAAACGGTTTTTTTATTGTTAACAACCGCTAAAATTCTTTCTAGTCCCATTCCCGTGTCCACGTTTTTTTGTTTTAATTTGATGTATTCAAATTCGCCATTCGAATCTTTGCGCTTCTTTTCGTATTCCATAAAAACATTGTTCCAAATTTCAATCATTCTTCCGGAGGCAACTAACTCCGCGAAATTGCTCCGCGACTCGCCTTCTTCCGGACGAGTATCATAAAATATTTCCGTATCTGGTCCGCACGGTCCAGTTTCTCCGGCCAGTTCCCAAAAATTATCTTCTTTTCCGAGTATTATTATTCTTTTTTCATCTTCAATATTTCCTGTTCGGGAAACTTCGGCTTGTATACCGGAAGCGGCAAAAACTTTTTTCCAAATTTTCGCGGAGGTTTTATCTTCAGCAATACCACCCCCTCCTTGAAAAACCGTTACATAAATTCTAAACGGATTCAAACCCAACCCCTTTTTTGTATCCGTTAAAAATTCAAAACTCCAACGAATAGCCTCTTCTTTGAAATAATCGCCAAAACTCCAATTACCCAACATTTCAAAAAAAGTCAAATGACGATTGTCGCCCACTTCATCAATATCTACTGTTCGCGCGCATTTTTGGACACTAGCAACTCTTTTTCCGCCCGGATGATTTTCACCTAAAAGATAAGGCACTAGCGGTTGCATCCCAGCAGTAGTAAAAAGCGCTGTCGGATCGGTTTCCGCCGGAATTAAAGAAGCCGAAGGAATAATCGTATGCCCCTTGGTTTTAAAAAATTCTAAAAATTTTTCTCGAATTTCATAAGCAGTCATAGTTTTACTTTAAAACAAAAAACCTTTTTAAGATAATCAAAGTCTTCTAAAAATGAGTTATAAATTTTGTCAATTCCCGCTTTCTCTATGTTATTCCCGCTTTTTCCCTGTCATTCCCGCTTCCTTTATATCATTCCCGCAAAGGCGGGAATCCAGTCCTTTTTTTGTCAAGCGTAGATTAAAGAAAATATAAATAACGCTAATTAAATTAGCAATTAAATGTATAAATCTTAAATATTTTAGGGTAAACTCTAAATTCGTAAATCTCTTTCTATTTTCTCGTAATCTTCGCGACTTAAATGATAACCGAATTCTTTCTTAATTCTCTCCATAATTACTTTTTTATCTTTGGGTATTCGACCTTTATTAACATCTCTTTCTATTCCTCGAATACGATTAACTTGAAAACTGCTCATTGAAATCTTTTTCATATCGGAGACTTTTTTTATGGTTTCTAATAAATCATACATATTTTTTTATTTTCTATTTTATTTAATTATTAACATATAATAAAAATTCTCACGCTTGTATTTTCCTAATTATTATTTTTTAGAAAAAATATATAATATTTTTATAAATTATTCATTTTTGCTCGCATTCGTTTCAAATCTGCTTCTAATAAAAAGATATCTTGTTCTATCTTTTTTTTCTGTTTTAATTTTTCTTCCATTTGAATATCTAATTTCATTTTTTCTTTTTCCAACATTCGCCAATCTATTTCCCAGTCTTTTAATTTTTTTTGATTCTTACTTAATTCCGCTTCTAAAGAAACAATGTCAATTTCCAGACGATGCCGAGCGGCTTTTTTTGCTTTATCGTCTTGCGCGCCGCTAAAATCATTTTGACTATTGTAATTTTGTGTCAACATAAAATTTTGTTTTAAATTGATAAAAAATAAATATTGCCTTGCGAAAATTGTAAAGTTTTAATCTTCAAGAAAAATTTCCGCGAAAGAAAGATTTTAATCACTTATTGTTCCTCCGCCTAGTATTTCTCCTTCGGGAGAATAAAATACTGCCGCTTGTCCAATGGCTACCGCTTTTTGCGGTTGTTTAAATTTAACTAAATAGAATCTTTTTTTATCTGCCAATTTTTCAATAACCACTGGCGTCAAAGGATTGCGGTAACGAACGCGAACAAAAGTTTTCAAAGGCAGATGAGGTTTTTGAACTATCCAATTCACCGATTTTAATTTTATTTTCCGCGAGTAAAGCGCTGGATCATCTGGATTATTGCTAACTAATAAAATATTTTTCTTCCGATCTTTGCCAATCACGTAATAAGGTCCTCTTCCTCCCACCTTGATTCCCCGTCGCTGGCCGATTGTGTAAAGCGGCAAACCTTGATGTTTTCCCAAAACTTCTCCATCCGTTCCAATAATCTTTCCCGGCCTTAATTTCAAATGTTTTTTTAAAAAATTATCCGCATATTTTTCTTTTACGAAACAGATGTTCTGCGACTCTTTTTTATTTGCTGATGGAAACCTTAATTTTTTTACTAAATTCATTACTTCTTCCTTGTAATAATTTCCCAACGGAAATAAAATTTTAGAAAGTTGTTTTTGTTTCAAACTATATAAAAAATAACTCTGATCTTTCTCTCTATCTTTTGCTTGGTATAAATTATATGTAAATTTATTTGAAATTTGTTTGGAAATTATTTTAGCATAATGTCCCGTCGCCACGAAGTCCGCTTTCAATTCCGCCATCTTTTTTAAAAGAAAATTGAATTTGATTTCTGAATTACAAATTACGCAAGGATTAGGGGTGTGACCGGCGGCATATTCTTTTAAAAAATAATCAATGACTTTTTTTTGAAATTCTTTTTCTAAATGAATCATTTTTAAAGGAATACCTAAAAGCGCAGTGGTTTCTTTAGCATCTTGCCAACTCTCTTTCTGTTTGTTGTTTTGGTATAAAGACAAAAAAACGCCTTCCACCGCGTAACCTTGTTTTAAAAGAAAAAACGCAGCAGCGGTAGAATCCGCTCCGCCCGACATTCCCACTATCACTTTCTTTTTCTTTCCCTGATTTTTCATAACAGAAACCGGATCGTTTGATTATTTATTTTCAATGATTTCTTTAATGGAATAATTCAAATTTTTTCGGTTTTTATAATAACTTCTCACCATAATATCCGCCAAAAGTCCGGAAATGAAAAATTGAATACCCATTAAAACCATAAAAATTCCCACCATTGGCCAAATTCGCTCGCTCAAAGAATGCCCCAGAAACAATTTTTCTGTCGCCATCCAAACCAAAATCAAAGCGCCAATTAGAAAAAATAAAATTCCTGTTCCTCCGAAAAGATGCAAGGGACGATTAGAAAATTTTTCCCAAAACCAAACTGAAATCATATCCACGAAACCCTTAACCACTCTTTTCCAATTATATTTGGTTTTCCCGTGAACGCGCGGATGGTGCGATACTTTTACTTCTCCCACTTTGTAACCGCTAATGGAAACCAACGCTGGAATAAAACGGTGCATCTCGCCGAAAAGATCCATCTCATCAAAACATTCTTTTTTATAAGCTTTTAAACTGCAACCGCTATCATGAATTTCATCGTGAAGAAGAATTTTACGCAAAAAATCCGCCCCGCGGGAAAATATTTTTTTGCTTAAACTATCTTTTCTTTGCCAGCGCCAACCAGAAACTACATCGTAACCTTCTTTCATTTTTTCTAATAATTTAGAAATATCTTGAGGATCATTTTGTAAATCTCCATCCATTGTAATAATAATTTCTCCCCTAGATTGTTTGATACCAGCGTCAAAAGCGGCCGTTTGGCCAAAATTACGGCGAAATTTAATCAACTTCAAAGGAGATAAACCGACACATTTTTCCACCGTCTTATCATCGGAACCATCATCCACAAAAATAATTTCGTAACTTTTCCCCAGCGCTTCACAAGCGGATTTAATACGACGATGCAATTCTTCTACATTTCCTTCTTCGTTATAAAGCGGAACCACTATAGACAAATAAGGTTTTGAATTAAGATTTTCATTTTCCATATTTAATCGTATCTAAAAAATTATTTTTTAAAAAAAATTAATTTCTTCCCAAACCAAAATAACGAAATCCGGCTTGACGCGCTTTTGACGGTTCGTAAATATTACGCAAATCAATAAAAACATCGCCTTTCATCAATTTCTTTATTTTCATCAAATCCAAAGCGCGGTATTGATTCCATTCCGTCATCAAAACCAGCGCGTCCGCTCCTTTGCAAGCCGTAGAAACATTGGCGGCATATTTAATTTCCGGCAAAAGTTTTTTCGCTTCATCCATCGCTTGTGGATCATGAGCTTTGATAAGCGCCCCTTTTTCCGCTAAAGCCGGTAAAATAGTCAGCGCTGGCGCATCTCGCATATCATCAGTTTCCGGTTTAAACGCCAAACCAAGCACCGCGATTTTTTTGTCTGATTCCGAACCGCCCAATGCTTCGCGAATTTTGCGCACCATTTCCGCTTTTTGAGCTTTATTAGCTTCTATTGCCGCTTCCACAATACGCAAAATACGTCCATTTTCATGGGCGGTAGCTACCAACGCGCGCGTATCTTTAGGAAAACAAGAACCGCCATAACCAGGTCCAGGTTGTAAAAATTTCCCTCCAATGCGAGTATCTAAACCAATGCCTTTAGCTAATTCCAAAACATCAGCGCCTACTGATTCGCACAAATTAGCCATTTCATTGATAAAACTAATTTTAACTGCCAAGAAAGCGTTGGACGCATATTTAATCAATTCGGCTGTTTCAATAGTAGTTTTAACAATAGGTGTTTCTAATAAGTAGAGAGGTTTATAAATTTCTCGCAAAACTTTTTCAGCTTTTTGAGAATCTACTCCAATCACTACCCTGTCAGGGTGCTGAAAATCTACAATCGCCGCTCCCTCGCGTAAAAATTCAGGATTGGAAGCCACATCAAATTTAACTTTAGGATTTTCTTTTTTAATAATTCGTTTAACTTGTCGCGCTGTTCCCACTGGCACGGTGGATTTATCTATAATTACCGTATAACCCTTTAAATATTTAGCTATTTGTTTAGCCGCTTCATAAACATAAGTTAAATCAGCATAACCTTCGCCACGACGACTAGTGGGAGTGCCTACCGCGATAAAAACCGCTTCCGCCTCCGGAACCGCTTCAGACAAACTGGATGTAAAAGAGAGACGATTCTCTTGAACATTTTTTCTAACTAATTCTTTTAAACCTGGTTCATAAATGGGAATGTCTCCGTTTTTCAATTTCTTTATTTTTTCTTCCACATTATCCACGCAAACTATATTGTGACCAAATTCAGCCAAACAAGCTCCGGTCACTAAACCAACATAACCAGCGCCAATTATTGTAATTTTCATTTTTTTGAAATTTTAACCTTAATGATGATGATTTTTTACTTTTCGCAATTCAAAATTTTTGTTAATTTTAAAATTTTTTCTTCCCTATTATTATACCAACCAATCCATCCAGCGTCAATTTTAAAAAATCCGCGTCTGAAAATTTAATATTTTAGATCCCGAATTAGATTTTTAAAAAATTTTTCAAATATGGAAATTGTTTATTTATGGGAAAAATAAAAACTAAAAAACGCAGAAAAGGCTTTCATCCTTTTCTGATGTTAAATAAAATACCCAAAGCGGCAGAAGACGCAATAAGCGAACTGCCTCCGTAACTTAAAAACGGCAAAGGAATTCCTGTAACCGGCATTATTCCTAGATTCATTCCCGCATTGATTAATACCTCCAAAAAAAACATTATTCCAATTCCTATCGCTAACAAATAACCGAAATTATCCGAAGCGTTTTGAGCAATTTTTTTTATCCGATAAAACAAAAGCGTGAAAAGAAACAATACTAAAAAAGAACCAACAAAACCAAACTCTTCGGCAATAGAAGCAAAAATAAAATCGGTATGTTTTTCTGGCAAAAAATTTAATTGTGATTGCGATCCTTTGCCAATTCCTTGTCCCAAGAAACCGCCCGAACCCACCGCTATCATTGATTGAATAACATTATAACCGCTACCCTGAGGATCTTTTTCTGGATAAATAAAATTAATTAGACGATCTTTCTGATAATCTTCCAGAAAAACCCACCCAAAAGAAAATAAAATTACGCCAGAAAAAAGAATAAAAATAAAATATTTGCTACTCATTCCGGAAATTAAACTCATTCCCAACCAAATTCCAGCCAAAATTAAAGCGCTTCCCAAATCCGGCTGTTTAAGCACTAAAAAAACCGCCACGAAAGCCAAAAAAAAAGAATTAACAATGGCAGCAATTTCACTCACTTTATTTTTTTTCTTAGAAATAAAACTAGCTAGAGTAATTACTAAAAGTAATTTAGCCACTTCCACTGGTTGAACATTAAAAATTCCTACCCCAATCCAACCAGTAGTGCCTCTTACAACATTACCCCAAAGTAAAACCGACAATAAAATAAAAATAATTAAAAAATAGAAAAGTTTAGCGTAATATTTGTAATGTTTATAATCAAAAAAAGAGAAAAATAAAAAAACTCCAATACCCAAAGAAGCGAAAATAACTTGCTTGAAAAAAATATTATTATTCTGAAAATATTCAGAAGCGGAAATTCCGTAAAGAGTCGCTAAACCAATTAAAATTAAAAGAAAATAAGAAGACACTAAAATCCAATCAATGTAAAAAAATTTGCGAAACATTAAATAAAAATAATTTTAACTAATAACGTTGAAATTCTTGAGGCGCGGAATACTTCTTAATAAAATTTCCAATATCGTAAATATCGGCTTCCGCTTCCGCTTCCACATTAACGATATCTTCCGAAATTTTAAAAGGCCAAATAAGACGAAAATCTCTTTCTTCGCCAGCATAAACGGTCCGCATTTCCGTTTTATTAAAAGAAATTGGATGATTGGCGGAATCTCGCAAAACAACCTTTATAATTAGCGAATTGAAATCAAAATCACTATTGTTACGTAAAACGCCATAAACTTCTCCAAATACATTTGGACCGACCATTTCCGTGTATTTTTTTCCATAAATATTAAAATCAGGTTTTTCATAAACGGAAAATTTTTCCCAGTTAGGATTGGAAATTTTGAATTCTACACTTGACGGAGCAATAGCGGAAACTAAATTATTTTCAATAATATATTTTTCTTCAGCTGGTAAAATAAATTCTTGTCCAGACCTTTCTGCCAGAATATTACCATTAGTATCTTTCAAATAAAAAACATAATTTAAAGAACGACTGCCATAAGTATCGTTGGGATTAGCAATTTTTGCCATTACATCAAATTTTTCCGCTCCACCATAAACAAAAGCTTGCTCTTTAATTTTAATGTCTTGGGCAACAATAGCTTCTGGACAAGGTAAACAAACACCTCCACAATCCACTCCTTTTTCGTTTTGGTTTTGTTTTCCATCTGAACAAGTAGGTTTTTGTTTAAAAATAAAAAAATAAATTAAAAAGCCAAGTGTCAAAAAAATAAAAATATAAATAATTATAATATTCAATCTTTTTAATTCTCTTTTTTCCATAAAAATTATTTTTAAAATTAAAAAATTGTTTCCGACTATTCTTGTTCAACTAATTTGGATATTTTATTATTTAATGATATATCCAAACCGCATCACAATTGGAAGTATACACCTAAAATATAAAAAAACCAAGAAGAATATTCTTGGTTTTTTTATATTTTAGGTAAATGACATTGTCTTGGCGGCGACCTACTTTCCCCCACTCGAAGAATGAGATATCATCGGCGCTGAAGGGCTTAACTTCTGAGTTCGGGATGGGATCAGGTGTACCCCCTTCGCTAGAACCACCAAGAAAATATCATCTACCAAATAATTACAAACAAATGATAATCGCTAACTCTTGCAGCTTTTAATTACTTTGCCCGAAAGCAGTTAATTAAAAACAAAAAACGGTAAAAGATTTTAATTTATTAGTACTTCTCGGCTTAATCCCTCACGGAACTTACACCTGAAGCCTATCAACCTGGTCTTCTTCCAGGAAAATTACCATTGCACAGCGCTGAAACAACCAATTTTCCAATTTCTAAATAATTTTTATTTATTCAATTTTTATTTTTAGAATTTTGAATTTATTTAGTTATTGGGATTTAACTATTGGAAATTTCAGTGCCATGCACTGGTGTTGCCTTATCTTAAGGTGGGCTTCCCGCTTAGATGCTTTCAGCGGTTATCCCGTCCGAACTTAGCTACTCGACAGTGCTCCTGGCGGAACAGCCGATACACCAGAGGTTCGTTCTTTCTGGTCCTCTCGTACTAAGAAAGACTCCTTTCAAGCAACAACGCCTACGGCAGATAGGAGACCAACCTGTCTCACGACGGTTTGAACCCAGCTCGCGTACCTCTTTAATTGGCGAACAGCCAAACCCTTGGGACCTTCTCCAGCCCCAGGATGAGATGAGCCGACATCGAGGTGCCAAAGCCCTCCGTCGATATGAACTCTTGGGAGGGATTAGCCTGTTATCCCCGGGGTAACTTTTATCTGATGATCTTCCACACTCCTACAAGTAGTGGTCGGTTCACTAAATTCCACTTTCGTGACTGATTGACCTATGTGTCTTTCAGTAAAGCCGGCTTGTGCTTTTGCGCTATCAGTCCGATTTCCATCCGGACCTAGCCGACCTTTGTAAACGCCTCCGTTGCCATTTAGGAGGCGACCGCCCCAGTCAAACTACCCACCAGGCACTGTCCCCGAACCGGTAAAAAATAAAAAATTATAATTTAAATTTTTAAATATTTTAAATAAATTAATTTCCAAAAATAAAAATTAAACTACCAAAAAAATTATTTAAAAAATTAAAAATTTTCTATCTTTTAACGGTTCAGGGTTAGAATTGCGACTTTAACAGAGTGGTATTTCACTGATGACTCCATCCCATCCGAAAACGAGACTTCACAGTCTCCCACCTATGCTAGGCAGTCAAAACCGCAATCCAATACCAAGTTGTAGTAAAGCTCCACGGGGTCTTTTCGTCTTGCCGTAGGTAGAGGGCATCTTCACCCCCACTGCAATTTCACCGGGTCCTTCGTTGAGACAGTTCCCAAGTCGTTACACCTTTGATGCGGGACAGAATTTACCTGTCAAGGAATTTCGCTACCTTAGGACGATTATAGTTATCGCCGACGTTCACTGGCGCTTCGGGGATTGGCTTGCACCGCTCCCGTTAACGTTCCAGCACTGGTCAGGTGTCACCCCCTATACATCCCCTTGCGGGTTAGCAGAGAGTTGTGTTTTTGGTAAACAGTCGCTTGGAAAACTTTCGCTGCGGCCCCGATTTACATCGGGGCGAGACATCTTGCGAACTTACGTCTAGCTTTTTTGCCGAGTTCCTTAACGAAGGTTCCCCCGTTCCCCTTAGGCTTCTCGCCCAGTTCACCTGTGTCGGTTTGCAGTACGAATACCGCGAGATCTCTGTTTTATAAAAAACAGAGTATAGAGGTTTTTCCTGGCATTCCGCTCATTTTTGTTCTTCCGCCGAAACGGAATTCCAACTATTTTTTGGGTTAATGTTTCACGGATTTTCCTGTGAAACGCCCTTAAAACAGCTACGCTAATCCAATAAAGCGCAAAAACTACTGAAATGCGTCACCTCATTTACAAGCTCGCGATAGCGCCGGAATATTAACCGGCTATCCATCAGCTACGCCTTTCGGCCTTACCTTAGGATCGGCTAACCCTGGGATGATCTCCATTGCCCAGGAAACCTTGAACTTTCGGGGTGCGAGAATCTAACTCGCATTGTGGTTACTTATGCCAACATTCTCACTTCCGCGCACTCCACGACGGCTCACGCCTTACGCTTCAGCGCGCACGGAACGCTCTCCTACCAATCCATGTGCAACACGGAAACACTAAATAACAAATAACAACTTCCAAACAAACTACAATTCTTAAAATAACAAATTAAAAAATAAATATATATTTTAAAATTTGAAATTTTGGTTTTTTAAAATTTATTTGAAATTTGAAATTTCGAATTTCTGTGCTACACACAGATTCCATATCTTCGGTACTATGTTTAGCCCCGTTATATTTTAGGCGCGAAACCTCTAAGCTAGTGAGCTATTACGCACTCTTTAAAGGGTGGCTGCTTCTAAGCCAACCTCCTAGGTGTTTTAGAAATTTCACTTCCTTTTCCACTTAACATAGATTTAGGGACCTTAGATTATGATCCGGACTGTTTTCCTTTTGAGATCCGACCTTAGCGCCGGATTTCTGACTGCCTGGGTAAGAAACGCAAGAATTCGGAGTTTAGTTGAAAATTCTACGGCGAACCGCGAATTCTCATCCAGTAGCTCTACCTCTCGCGCTCATTGGCCAGACGCTAGCCCTCAAGCTATTTCGGAGAGAACCAGCTATTGCCGAGCTCGATTGGAATTTCTCCTCTACACACAGATCATCCCCTCGTGTCGTACGGCGAGTGGGTGCGGGCCTCCTCCCGATTTTACTCGGAATTCACCCTGTCCATATGTAGCTCGCATCGGCTTCGGGTCTAGTCCACGCGACGAATGGCGATTAAGCCTCGCTTTCACTGCGCATATTCCACATAGTGGCTTATGCAAGCCGCGTAGAACTAACTCGTTGGCTCGTTCTGCAAAAAGCACGCCATCATCCCGATAAATCGGAACTCTGACTCTTTGTAGGCATATGGTTTCAGATACTATTTCATCTCCCTCACCGGGATACTTTTCACCTTTCCCTCACGGTACTTGTTCACTATCGATCTCGCGCGATATTTAGCCTTGGAAGTTTAGTGCTCCCAGATTCAGACGGGATTTCTCCGGTCCCGCCTTACTTGAGTATGTTTTCGTTTGATTTTTTTCTTTTCGCGTACGGGGCTATTACCCTCTATGGCTTTATTTTCCAAAAATATTCCGCTAAGAAAAAAAGACAAACCCCGATTAAACGAGTAAAAACAACTCGCAACCCCCCGACTTATGTCGAGGTTTAGGCTTTTCCGCTTTCGCTCGCCACTACTGACGGAATCTCAATTGATTTATTTTCCTCTTGGTACTAAGATGTTTCAGTTCCCAAGGTACGCCACATAACCCTATGTATTCAGGTTATGTTGACCATGCCATGCACGGCCGGGTTTCCCCATTCGGACATCCCCGGATCAAAGTTTGTTTGATAACTCCCCGGGGCCTATCGCGACCTTCCGCGTCCTTCTTCGCTCGCAACGAGTCAAGGCATCCACCATATGCTTTAAGTAACCTTTTACCGTTAAGTTAACGATTAACAATTGCTTATAATTTAATTACCTACTTGCTTGTTACTTCTAACTTGCCGCCAATCGTTTTCTTTTTCCGCTGAATTAAGAAAAACGATTTTAAAGCAAATTTTCTCATCAAATTGTTAAAGTTCTTTTACGCGGAAATTACTGACACGAATTAATTCGCTTCAATAATTTCCCCGCAAATTTTTCTTTTTAATTTTTTGCGAAATAAAAAAACCGCTTTTTGGAAGCGGGAAACTTATTTAAAAACCCGTCGGTTTTTAATCTCACCCGCTTTTTCTTTTTTGTTTTGCTTTTTGAAAAAATTGTTTTTTTCTCAAATAGTTGATGTTTGTTATTGGATTAAGTTTATCAACCGTAAATCTCAAAACGCAGACTCAAAAATTTTTTTCGATCACTAATTCAGATTAGCAAAAACCAAAAACCGTGTCAAGCCCACGCATTCTAACCTGAATTTAAACCCCAAAGCCCTTTTCTCACTAAACTAAATTAGAGCGTTAATCAATTAACACTTATAACATACGCAAAAAGAAAAAGTCCCATTTATTAAGCCAAGAAATTATCGGTTTTTATATTACAAA
>DYKS01000001.1:37976-66561 GCA_020722485.1 Candidatus Elulimicrobium sp.
AAAAGAAAAAGTCCCATTTATTAAGCCAAGAAATTATCGGTTTTTATATTACAAATACAAAAAAGAAAGATGCTCTAGATTTTTATTAATTTGTTTAAACTTATACTTATAACAAATAATCAAATAAAAACCAAGTTGCTAAGGATTTGTTTTCGGTGTAAGTTCCGGCGCTGGAGTTTGAAAATTAGACTCTACCGGCGCCACTTCTTCCGCTGTCGCTGAAGGTTCAACCAGCGCGGACGGCATTGGTTTTTGCGCTTCTAAATTACTGATTCCATTTCTCAAATTATCAATCATTTTTTTCAATATTTCTTTCAAATCTTTTTGATTTTCCGGTAAAATTTCAGCGGCTTTCTCATATTCTTTTATGGCTTCTTCATTGTTTTTATTTTTTTCATTAAGCACTCCTAATCCATAATGCGCGTCAGCATTTTTTTCATCTAAAGAAATAACACGACGGAAAATATCTCCCGCTATTTTACGTCCGTCCTCGGTATCTTTCTTCAGATAAAGAAATCCCAAAGTCAAAAAATAATTAGAATTAGAAGCGTAAGTGTACACCACTGCTTTGTTCATATTTTCAATAGCCGCGTCTAAATTACCCAAAGCATCTTGAGTCACCGCCACATAATAATATCCCGGATCATATTGTTTTTTCTTTTCTATTGATTTATTGAAATATTCTAGCGCTTTTTTTAGCTCTGCCTCACGCGCTTCTTTTTCTTTTTCAGAAGATTTTAAAGCCGCTTCTTTCATTCTTATTTGTCCCAATTTTACATCAAAAAGAGGATTCTGCGGCTCTAATTCCGCGGATCGTTTATAATAATCTTCCGCTAAATGACCGATATCAGGCACATACAAGCTGGCATTTTCATATATTTGCGCCAAAGCTTCCGCCATCACTATATTATTTTTCAACAAGTCATATCCTTTTTGCGAAGCCGCAATGGAAAAATTAAGATAATTGGTAATTTTATTCAAATCTTGATCTTCTTTTTTCTTTTCTGAAATTTCCCGATTAGCCAATCTCATATATTCTTGTCCGATTTTTATTTGATAAATTCCTTCTCTGGGATTAAGGTTGGACGCTCTAAACATTTTTTCCAAAGGTTTTTCATCAGTAGAAACTAATTTTTCTCTTTGAGCTTTGGCCATCAAGGCATCCGCCATCCAAGTTTTTCCAATAAATACAAATAAATAAACCACGCCAACACTCACAGCCATAAACACAAAAGATAACGCCAAAGCGTATTGAGAAGAATATTTAAAAGAAAGACGCAGGGAAGGAATTTTTATTTCGCTTTCTTGGTATATGACACCCACCAGCAAAGCGCTCAAAAGCGCGATTAAAAACAAAATTGTCCCTTCTGTTGAACGCAAAGCGGAAAAAATAATTAACGTAACCACCGACGAAAAAATTCCCAGAGAATAAAATTTGTTTTTATCTCGATTTTTAATCAATAAGTAAAGACAAACATTAAGAAAAAGTAAAATCAAAAAAATAGTTACTACTGTTCCCGCTAAACCAATAGTGGATAAACTTTCAAAAAACATTCCCGAACCTTGAAAAAAACGGAACTGATAAAACATATTTTCATTAAAATACCGGGGACGAAAAAGAGAGAAAATATAACCATAATTTCCCGGACCAGCGCCTAAAAAAGCTTTTTCTTTCAAAGATTGAACTGCTATATCTTTAGAAATTTTATAATCCAAGCTTACTTCATTGGAAAATACTGAAGAAAAGCGAGAAGTATCGAACTGAGCTCGCGTCATCACTAATACCAAAAGAACAAAAAACATCGCAAAAGGCAAAAATCCCCATTTCCCTTCAATTTTAACCAATTTGGATAAAATAAACATCAAGAAAAATCCAAATCCAATCAAAACTGCTGGCCAATAAATAAAATTATGTAAAACTAAAATCAAAAATAAATCGGCTAAAATTAAAAAAAATAAGAGAAAATTTAAAACATCAAAAAAAATTTTAATGCTAGTGTTTCTATTTCGAAGAGAAAAATTATCACTGTTAATTTTTAAAATTAAAACCGCATAAATAGGAAGCAGAGCGGCTAAAAAAATTCCCAAACCCGAAGTGGTTGCGAAAAGATTAACAGGAATGAAAGAAGCGATTTGTTCAGGAAAAAAATGGACTTCAAAAATTGACAGAAAAGACCAAAGAATAAGTATAAATCCGGAAATTGTCAAACCGCTGATTACCCAATAAAATCTTTTCCAATTAAAATTACTCAAAAAAACGTAATAAAAAATCAAAAACGCGGTAAAAGGCAAAAAACCGCGAGAAGGATCGCCGAAATAACCCCAAAAACTATGCCAACGATCAATAGAAAAAATAGAAGAAGCCAAAATAATCACCCACAAGATCAAAAGTGGAATATCTAACGACGTTCTTTTAACTTCCATTTCTTCTTCAATCACTCCTTTAGAAACCCATGCTACCAAAATCAAAAGAAACCAAAAATAAAAATAAATTTGCTTGTCAAAAACTACTCCTTGAAAACTTAAACCGGAAAAGAAAATCGGCACACCGAGAAAAATCATAAATAGCCCGAAAGTAATTACAAAATCCAAAATTCTAGCTGTCGTTTTTCGCTGAGAGCGAACAGGTATTGTATTAGCAGGATTGTTTTTCATTAAAAAAAATTTACTTTTTTCCATAATATAATTTTTAAAACTATCTTTTTATTAACCTATACTATATTAAAAAATAAAAAATAGCAAGGTAAACGAATTAAAATATTAATTTAGCTTATTTTGCTTAATACTAGTTCATCTCTTGCGCGATTTGAAGCAAGCGATTGTATTTAGAGATACGTTCGCCTCGAGATAAAGAACCGGTTTTAATAAAATCAGCGCCAATCCCCGCTGCCAGATCGGCGATAAAATCATCAGTAGTTTCTCCACTGCGATGGGAAACCACCGTTTTCAAATTATTTTCTTGCGCCAATTTAACAAATTCAATCGTTTCCGAAAGCGTGCCTATTTGATTTACTTTTACCAAAACACTATTACACGTTTTTTCCACTAGCGCTTTTTTTAATCGTTTTGAGTTAGTAACCAAATGGTCATCTCCGATAAGCATTATTGTATCTCCGATTTTTTCGTTCATTTTTTTCCAACCATCCCAGTCATCCTCCATTAATCCGTCTTCCACAGAAATTACGAAAAACTTATCTCGCCACTCTTTGTATAAATTAATTAATCCGTCTTTTTCTAAATCCACATTTTCCGGTTTCAACAAATAATGATCGTTGCTTTTGTCATAAAAAGAATTAGCCGCCACATCTAAACCGAGATTGATTTGTTCACCTAATTTATAACCGGCTTTAACAACGGCGGCGACAATAAATTCCAACGCTTTCGAGTTGCTTTCTAAATTGGGAGCAAAACCGCCTTCGTCTCCCACGGAAATTTTAAATCCGTCTTTTTGTAAAAGAGAACGCAAAGCATAAAAAATTTCGCTGCCAGCGCGTAATTGTTCGCAATATTCTCTGATACCGTTCGGAACAATTTTAAATTCTTGAACACTTAAACCAGAATCGCTATGTTCTCCTCCATTTAGAACATTAAACATTGGCACAGTTTTAAATTTTTCACTCGAAAAACCAAATTTTTCGGCTATGTAACGATAAAGAGGAATTTTTTTTTCTCGCGCTACTGCTCTACAAACCGCCAAAGAAACACTCAAAATTGCGTTAGCGCCTAAACGAGATTTGTTTTCCGTCCCATCTAAATCACGCATTATTTCATCAATTTCCTCTTGATTTTCCGCTTCCATACCAACCAACTTTTCTTTAATTTCTCCATTAACATTGACTACTGCTTTTAACACTCCTTTTCCGTTGTAACGAGAAGGATCGTTATCTCGCAATTCCCAAGCTTCAAAAGATCCAGTAGAAACGCCTGAAGGCACACTAGAGATACCTTTAATTCCGCTTTCCAATTCTACTTCTGTTTCCAAAGTAGGATTGCCACGAGAATCTAAAATTTCACGCGCGACAATATTTTTTATTTTAGACATAAATTTGTTTTTTTAAAAATTATTCTCAAAGATTAAAAGATTGTCTATTGAAAACCACAAATAATTTCAACTAAATTTTAACATAAATCTAAAATTCAATAAAATTAAACACTTATTGCTTCCAAACCAGGCATCGCTCCACCACTCAAAAAACATAACATCGCTCCACCCCCAGTAGAAACAAAAGAAATTTTATCCATTATTTTCTCTTCTTCTAAAATCTGAACCGACTCTCCTCCACCCGCCACCGAAAACGCTTTTCGATTTTGAGTTATAGCGTGTAAAATTTTTCGCGTTCCTTGGTCAAAAGGAGATACTTCAAATTTGCCCAATGGGCCATTCCAGACAATTGTTTTTGCCTGAGCTATTTTTTCTTTAAATTCAGAAATAGTCTTCTCTCCAATATCCAAAAAATAACCGCGAAAATCCAGAGGTAAAATCACTCGCGAACCAAATTTAATTTTTTGCCTCAAGGCTTCCGCCGAAATTTTTCCTCCCACCAAAACGAAATCGTAATTTTTTTCAAATTCTCGAATCAAACTCAATTTGGTTTCAATTTTTGCTCCTCCAATAATTGCCACTGCCGGAGAGGAAGGATTTTCTTTAATCTTGCGCAAAATTTCCACTTCCTTTTGTAAGTGAAAACCAGCGTAGCCGGGCAAAAATTCTGTTACCGCCACCACGGAAGCATGTCGCCGATGACAAACGCTAAAAGCTTCGTTGACAAAAATATCAAAATTGCTAGCCAAAGCCCGAGAAAATTCTCTATCATTTTTTTCTTCTTCTTCATAAAAACGAATGTTTTCCAAAAGCGCCACTTGTCCGGCTGAAAATTTTTCCAATTCTTTTTTTATCACATTGGCGTCAGCGGATGGAATAAATTTTAATTTAACACCCAAAATCCTTTCTAAATCGCCAAGCAAAGGACGAAAAGAAAAACGATGATGCACTTCCTGTTCCCCGCTAAAATTTTTTTTATCTACTCTTCCCAAATGGGAGACTAACACCAAACGTGTTCCGGGATATTTTAAAATGTGTTTTATCGTTTCACGAACGGACTTTATTTTGTATTCTTCTTTAAATTCTCTATTTTGCGTCATAACATTAAAATCCGCGCGCAATAAAATTTTTTTATTTTCCAAATTAATTTCTTGTATTTTTTTTAGTTTCATATTTACAATATTTCCCAGTTTTTTAGTTTTTTAATCTTTTATTCCATTCCCAAAATACCAATAATAAGTCCAATAACAGACAACAGAATAGTAAAAATCCAAGCGCGCATTGTCACTTTCGGTTCTGGCCAACCTTTGGCTTCGAAATGGTGATGGAGTGGCGCCGCTAAAAAAATTTTTCTTTTAAAAAATCTCTTGCTAACCAATTGAATCGCCACACTACTTGACTCCAAAAAATAAATAAAAGTGATTACAAAAAAAGGAATGATAGAATTACTCAACATCGCCACTACGCCCAAAGTTGTGCCTAAAGAAACCGCGCCGGTGTCTCCCATAAAAAAACGCGCCGGATAAATATTAAACCACAAAAAAGCCAACAACGCGCCGGCAACAGCCGAACAGAAAGCCGACAAATCCACTTTGTTTTGCAAAAAAGCAATAACAGCAAAAGAAGAAAACGCCATAAATAATATTCCTCCATTCAATCCGTCTAATCCATCAGTTTCATTGGAAGATATAGCCGCGTAAAGAATAACAAAAATAAAAAGCGGAATATACCAAATTCCAATAAAAAAATCGCCCGAAGCTGGAATATGCAACTGATCCCAGCCCAATTTATAATAAAACCACCACGCGCCCAACCCGGCTATCATAAATAACCACCAAAAACGCATCAGAAATCGCATTCCTCCTCCTTTATTTTTTCCCCAGCCGCGAACACTCATAACATCATCAAAAAGTCCTAATATTCCGGCCGCCACCAAAGCAAAAAGCGCTAGCCATACTTGCGAACGGCTTAAAAAATCCAAACGAGCGATAAAATTGGTATTTGTCCAAGAAGCAATTACCGGGAAAAAATAATGAGACGCTAGCGCCAATAAAAAAACCGTCACCCAAATCACTACTCCGCCCATTGTCGGCGTTCCTGATTTAGAAGCGTGTAAACGGTTAACGAAAGTTAATTTTTTTCCATCAACAGAATGTTCTTTAATTTTAATACCAATTTTGTACCGATAAAGAAAATTAGTCCACAAAGGAATCAAAGAAAAAGCCAATAAAAAAGCCACTAATCCCGTTGCAAGAACTTTCAAAATATTGATAACTTCCGGAATTGTTTGTATTTGCGCTATTTGCATATATGTTAAATTAATTTTTGAAACTTGCGCAACTTGTTATTTTTTAAGTTATCAAAATTAATTTTACTTAAACCATTATCATTTCCATTCGTATGATTGAAATGCCCAGTCAAACATTGTTTTAATGTCCTGCCAACGATAAGGATCGTCCAAAACCACTGCCACTATTCGATGTTTTTTTGTATCATCGGAAGCGCCCATTAAAAGAGAATAACCAGCCAAAGGAGTAAAACCGGTTTTCCCGCCCAAATAATCGTGATCCTCTCCTAATAAACGATCGGTATTAAATATTTCGTGAGCATATTTTCCATCGGTTGAATAAATCGTTTTGTTAGGAAAACGCATAATATCCCAAATAATTTTATAATTCATTGAATATGCTCCAATTCTAGCAATATCATAAGCCGTGGAATAACATTGACTTTCTTGTCCCTCTATTTCTAAACCGGAAGGAGTGCAAAAGTAAGAATCATTTAACCCTATTTCTTTTGCTTTTTCATTCATCATTTTTACAAAATTGTCTATAGAACCGCCGCCAACATATTTTCCCAACGCCGTCGCCGCGTCATTGGCGCTGTTCATCAACATTGCTTCCAAAAGAGAACGAACGGAAATCTTTTCTCCAACTTTTAGTCTTTCTCCAATACAATAACCAGAACGCGGACAACCAATACGCGTTCCTTCAGTATAAATTGAATCTTCATCGATAACAACCTCTTCGTCTAGATCGGAAACATTTTCTACCACTAAAATTGCTGTCATTATTTTTGTTAAAGAAGCGATTTGCCGCTTTTCTTTGCCATTATTGTAATGAAGCAATGTCCCTGAATCAACATCCAAAATTACAGAAGCGTGGGCGCCGGAAATTACCAAATCAGAAAATCCTTCTTTTCTGATTGGCACAAAATGAGTGATATTAAACAAATTTCCTTTGGAAAATAAATTCTGTTGTTTACCACTCATTTCACCCAAAACTTCTCCTGAATGATAATTTACTTCTTCTTCCGTCAAAGTTTTTTCTTTTTCAAAAAAAGAAAAAAACCCGCGCGCGTGCGCTAAAGCTAAAAATAAAAAAGGTAAAAAAGTAACAGTAAAAATAAATTTTCGTTTCACTTTTTTGTTGTTTGTTTACAGAAAAAATTTTTCCAAAAAATTAAGCGATATTGCGAATAGGATAACGAGTGCCTCTTTTAATAAAATTAGTTTCTACATCCTCCAATAAAAATTTCTCTTTTAAATATTTAATAACAAAATCCACATCCATTCCGTTGCGACAAGTATAAACATCAGCTGACAAAAAACGACGCCCGGGAAAAGTATGTAAACTAATATGACTTTCAGCAATGACTACAAATCCACTCCAACCGCCTGGATCTTTTTTATCGTTTTCTGGAGCGAAATAAACTACTGGTTTCGCTAATTTTTTCATCTCTAAAAGAGTGGGCAGTTCATTTAAAATGTCCTCCACTAACTTTTTGTCATTTAACTTGGACGCGTCTCCGCGATAACCATCTAAAGTTAAATGCTCGCCAAAATTAACAGTTTCCATATTTTTTTAAAAAATAAAAAATTATTCAGAAAAATTATTTTTCTTTTTATTTTTGTCGTTTTGAGCCATTATAGCATATTCTGGCAATTCTTCAATACTTCCCAAACCTAGCTTTTTGAGAAAATCAAAACTTGCTTTATACAAGTAACCGCGCCCGCCAAAAGAATTTTCTTCTTTTTCCACCAATCCTCGCAAAGCCAAATTGCGTAAAACAAAAGCAGAATTTACTCCGCGAAAAGATTCTATTTCCGCGCGAGAAAGCGGACCCCGATAAGCTACAATAGCCAATGTTTCCAACGCGGCAGCACTTAGAGAGGAATTTTCTTCTTCTTTGATTATTTTTTCTACAAAAGAACCATTTTCCGGCGCGCTTACCGCTTGAACGGATTTTTCCTGTACGATAATATGAATACCTCGTTTTTTTTCTTTTAATTCCTTCTGCAGTTCTTTAACCGCTTTTTCACTTTGATCGACAGAGACGCCGATAATTTTTGCCAAAGAAGAAATTTTCACCGGTTCCCCGCTCACAAAAAGCAAACTTTCAATAATAGATTTAATTTTTTCCCGCTCCATAAAAAATTTATAAATTAAACTTACGCTTTTAATTTATCATTCTACATTTGATGCGAAATATACACGCAAAAAATAAACATAGATTCCCATCTGCGCGGGAATGACATAAAAATGTAATTTTCTTATCAAATATATAAGTCCTAAAATTATTTATATTATTTGCTCATAACACTCAATTAGTCAATAATTATTTTAATATCTTTGAATAAATCTTCTTGTTTTACTTGAATAATTCTTCGTTTAACCATTTCCAATATCGCTAAAAAAGAAACAACGACTTCAACTTTATCATTCGCTTCTCTAGTTAACTCAAAAAATGAAGTTTCTACTTTTGTTAGCAATTTTTCCTGTAAATATTCTATTTTCTTTTCTAAACTAATCACTTCTTGCCAAGTTTCTTCTTCTAATTTTTCCGGCAAAGAAATTTCTTCTAATTTTTTCTTAAAAACCGCTAATAATTTTCCCGCAGTCAAATCTTCTGGAAAAGAAAAAACAACTGGCGTATTGCTGAAACTTTCGCGGGAAAAACTCTGGCGTCGCGCGCTAATCATCTTTCCCAAAAGCACGGAAATTTCTTTGAATTTTTTGTATTCATCTAGTTTTTGTTCCAAATTTTTAATTTCATCCTCTTCTTCTTCGTCTAAAACTAAAAAGGGAAGCAACTCCTTGGATTTAATGAGAATTAATTTAGACGCTACCGCTAAAAAATCAGCTAGATGGGCTAATTCAATATTTTCTTTTTTTTCTAAATATTCCAGGTAGTCGTCCGCGATTTCCGCTAGACTTATTCTGGTTATGTTCATCTTCTTTTTTTCTATTAAATCCAAAAGCAAATCTAACGGACCATTAAAATATTCTTTTTTTAGTTGGTAATTCATTGTTTATCTGCAAGAATTTTTTAATTATTGTTTATACTCTTTAATTTAGCAAACAATATTTTAACTTAATAATTTTTTTTAAAAATTTCCCGCTCACTTTTATTGTCCACCAAGAGAAAAGCCGGAATCAGAGCGGAAAAAATTACAATCGCGGTTATCAAAAAAATCGTTTTTAAAGGAAAAAATAAAATAATCGGAAAAGAAATAGTTACCGCTGCGATTTGCGCTAACGGGCCATATGTATGAAAAAAGTGAATCAAATTCGCGTCTCGACCATCAATTCTTTTATAAAAATAGGAATCCCTGAGCACTTCCATCATCGCCGCTCCAATTCTTGTCAAAATCAAAATAATCGCCCAAGAAGCCAAATCCGCCCTTGAAGAATTAAGATAAAAAAACAAAGTGGAAAATCCCATTAAAAAAATAGCGACAATCAAAAGTTCTTTTTCTCCGATTTTTTTGTCAGCGATAAAACCAATCGGATACTGAATAATCACAAAAGGAATTAACATCAAAGTAAAAATTTTCCCTAACTCTTCCCACGAGAAACCTAAATCCAAAAGATAAATAGGAGCGAAAATAATCATTATTGAATAAAAAAAATCCAACACAAAAGCGATATAGTAATTTTTAGATATATTTTTCCTTTGCCAAAATTTGCCAATAAGCTCTTTAATGCTCGTTATTTTTTCACTCTTGATATCAATATGACGAAAACCAATTATACTTAAAATCAAAATTAAAGAATAAATCGGTAAAACAATAAGAAAAACACCGCTGAAACCGAATTTTTCCAAAACATTAAAAGCCAAAAAAGGACCAACTAAAAAACCGGTATTGACGATAGCCAAAATAATCCCCCGTATTCGTCCGGAAAAATTATCCTCCGAAAAAGATTCCAAAATAACATTGAATCCGCTCCAAATTAAAGCCCCTATAATTATATATAACATCAACAGTAAACTTCCTGCCCAAGAAGCAGGCAAAAAAAGCAAACCAAAAATAATCAGTATTTTTAAAAATAATAATAAGAAAAGGAAAAAAGATTGTTTCCAATAATGTAAAATTTTATAAATATTTAAAAAAATATACAAAGTTGCCGCATAGGGAATAAAATAAAAAATTCCAACATTTTCTGTCCCGAAAGAAGTTTTAAAATAAGAAGAAATTGTGTAAATTAAAATCGCCTGAGCAAATCCTAAAAAGAAAAAAATTATCGCCAATAAAGAAATGGCGTAAGTGTTCATTTTTTCTTTGTGTTGACGAATAAGATTTTTTGTTTTCATTTTAAATAACACTCGCAATAATCTAATTACTTTAAGCTACGAAACTATTATTTTGTCGTCTCCGCGCTTTATTCTGTCATTCCCATATTTCTTATAATTATTTGATAAATTTCAGTGATAAACTAGATTTCCGCTTAGAATTTACCTTTGTATTTATTACAGAAAAAGAAAATTGGAAATAGTCATTAGCAAGCATTTCGTAATTCAATTTAATCACTATGGAGTTATCCTTTTTACATCTCGCGGAAAAAGAATAGCTTCTTTTACGCTTTTTAGACCCAATATTTTCTGAGCGATTCTTTCACTGCCTAACCCCCAACCTCCGTGTGGCGGCATTCCATAGCGAAAAGTATCCAAATAATGTTTGAAATCTTCTGGATTCAATCCATGTTTTTTAACACTTTTAAATAATTGGTTGTAATCGTGAATTCGTTGCCCTCCGGTAGCAATTTCCACTCCGCGAAAAAGTAAATCAAAACTTTCCGTATATTGAGGATCCTGAGAAGGCATAGTGTAAAAAGGACGAATAGCGGCGGGATAATGAGTTAAAAAAACCAAATCGCTGTCGTAATTTTTTTTAACCCATTGGCAAATCAACCGTTCTCCTTCCGGATCAATATCCACTTCCTGACTTTTTTTGCCAAATTCTTTTTCTAAAATCGCTAACGCTTCGGTAAGTTTGAAACGAGGAATGTTATTCACTTCCGGAACTTCCGCCCCATATTTTTTTAATTCCGCGGAACAATTTTCTTTAACAGAGTGAAAAATGCTTGCCATCGTTTTTTCTAATTGTTTCATTATATCTTCAAAATTTTCAATAAATCCCATCTCCGCGTCCAAACTTACATATTCATTTACATGGCGCGTGGTAAAATGCGGCTCGGCGCGAAAAACTGTTCCAATTTCAAACACTCTTTCAAAAATCCCCACGCCCGCTTGTTTATAAAATTGCGGACTTTGCGCCAAATAAGCATAGCGATCAAAATATTTTATCTTGAAAAAATTAGCGCCTCCCTCAGTGGCGGCAGATAAAATTTTGGGCGTTTTTATTTCTAAAAATCCTTCAGCGCGCATCGTTTCCGCGTAAGCCTTTAAAATTTCAGCGTAAACTTTAAAAATAGAACTGATTTTTTCATTACGTAAAACAAACGCGCGATAATTCAATGAAGTTTCTAAATTGATGTCTAATTCTTCTTTGGAAATATCCACTGGCAAATCTCCTTCATAACTAGAAATTATTTTTATTTCTTCGGCCTCAATTTCTATCCCCATCACGTCAACTTCTTTTTGTTTCGATCCTTCCGGACGTTCTTTAACTAAACCCTTGATTTCCACCACAAACTCGCTGCGAATTTTTTTGGCTGTTTCATAGGCTTTTTTGTGATCGGGAATAACCACTACTTGAATTTTCCCGCTACGATCTCTCAAATCTAAAAAAACCAATTTTCCATGATCCCGACGACGAGACACCCATCCCATAATTCGAACTTCCTGCCCCGTTAAAGAAATAATTTCATTTATAAGTTTTCTTGACATAAAAAACTCAACGCTATAAAAATTAAAATTTTTCTAAATATTCTTTCGCTTCCTGAATAATCCAAGGAGGAACGGAAGCGCCAGCGGTTAAACCGACTTTCCGAACACCAACAAACCAACCAGGATCTATTTGAGACGCATTTTCTACAAAATAAGAACGCGAATTTATTTGACGGCTAATTTCCCATAATCTAGTAGAATTGGCACTTTCCGAAGAACCAAGAACAATCACGGCTTCTGCTTCTCGCGCGATTTTCTCCGCTTCTTGCTGACGATTCTGCGTAGCTAAACAAATTGTATCAATAATTTCCACATTTGGATATTTTTGTTTGAGAATTTCAACAATCTCCAAAAAAAAGCGCGAGTTTTGAGTAGTCTGCGCAATAACCGCTATCGATTTCTTGGGATTTAGATTGATTTCATTTAAATCCTTTTTCTCGGAGATTCTCAGAGCTTTATTTTTCGCCCACTGGCAAATACCATCAACTTCTTTATGCTTCCGATCGCCAACGACAATCAGTTGAGCATTGCGTTTAGAAAAAACTTTTGCCAACCGTTGAACTTTAATAACTTTGGGACAAGTTGTATCAATTATATCCACTCCTTGCCTTTTTGCCAAAGCGTAAATTTCCGGTCCCATTCCGTGAGCAGTAATCACTAATGTTCCAATAGGATTTTTTTGTTTGAAAATATCTTCTAAATTTTCCGGAACTTTAATTTTATTAACACCCATTTTTTCTATCTCCCGCACCACATCATTATTGTGCACCAAAGAACCCAACACATAAATCGGCTTCTTAACTGTCGGATCAAGCGCGATTTTTTTTACTATTTCAAAAGCGCGTTCCACTCCGTCGCAAAAACCGGCGAAACGACTCACTATTACTTCCATAAAAAATTTATTGTAATTTTTCCAATTCTTGTTTAAGAATTTCTTTGTGTTGAACTCCAATTAATTCTTTCACTATCTGTCCATTTTTGAAAATTTTTAAAGTTGGAATAGACATAATGCCGAAATCGGAAGCAGTTTGTCCATTCTCATCTACATTAAGTTTTCCAATTTTATATTTATCTCCCATTTCCTGAAATAATTCTTCAATAATAGGCGCCATCATTAAACAAGGCCCGCACCAAGGAGCCCAAAAGTCCACCAAGACTATTTTATCGCTTTCTAAAACTTCAGTTTTAAAATTTTGATCAGTTAATTCTAATGCCATTTTTTCTTAAAATTTCTTCTGAAATGGCTTCTAAAAAATCCAAGCCGTAACAGAGAAAAAAATAAAAAATTACAAATACATTTTTTATTATATTTATTTTCAAATAAAAAGCAACCCCCGGTTTTTTAAAACTATCAATAAACAATCAATACAAATTCTCCTCGAATTTTATCTGAATGGTTTTTGAAATAATTAATAATTTCTCCAATTTCTCCTCTTTTTATTTCTTCATACATTTTCGTTAATTCTTTTCCAACCACAATTTTAGCTTGCGGTTTTTTTTCTTGCAACTTTTCTAAATTTTTCATTATTCTGTAAACGCTATCATAATAAATAACCGGTAAATCGCTAGCGGCAATTTTTTCAAAAAAAGTTTCCCGCCCTTTTTTGTGAGGCGGAAACCCGAAGAAAACAAATTTTTGCATATCAATTCCGGCTACGCTTATCAAAGCCGTCAGCGCCGACGGTCCCGGGATCGGTTCCGTCTTAATATTGTTTTTAACCGCCTCCGCTACTAAAACATTGCCCGGATCGGAAATTCCTGGCGTGCCCGCGTCAGTTACCAACGCAATATTTTTCCCTTCTTTGAGTTTCGTAAGCAGAAAATCAATTTTTTGTAATTTGCTATGTTGGTGATAAGATATAAGTGGAGTTTTAATTTCATAACGCGCCAAAAGTTTGCGCGTCACCCGCGTATCCTCGCAAGCGATTAGGTTCGCTTTTTTCAGAGTTTCCACCGCCCGAAAAGTAATATCTTCCAAATTGCCAATAGGAGTAGCAACTATATATAACATATTACAAATCTACGAATTACATGTTTGAGTAAAAAATTAAAGCGCGAAGAAAGGTTTGACCTTAAGAAAGAACAGAACGACAGGAAAGGTTAATCTTTACAAAGCGCGGTTTTATTCAAACGCGTAAATCCTGAAATTTTAAATTATATGATTCTCATCACTCACGCGCTAACCGGAGCGGTTATCGGAAAAAATTTAAATAATCCCGCTTTGATAATTTTATTGTCTTTGATTTTTCATTTTCTGATGGACACTTTTCGCCACGGAGAATACGTGGAAGTTTTTAGTAAAAATACTTCTATTAAAAACTCCGGCTGGAAAGTAGGATTGGATTTATCCGCGGGGGCGTTGATTATTTTTTTCGTCGCTCGTTTAAGTTATTTGGACGAAAAGACAATGGCAAATATCTGGCTAGGAGCGTTTTTTTCCGTTCTTCCCGATTTCATTACCGCCCTTTATTGGAAGTTCCGCTGGCGTTTCTTGCAAAAATATTACACTTTTCATTCTTGGCTTCACAAGTATCCGCGGCTATCTCCTGAAAGAGAGTGGAGTCTTAGAAATTCTTTCAATGATATTTGGATGTCAATAGTAGCAATTATTTTACTGCTTCTTCACTAACTTTTTCACTTTTTCTTCGGTCATTTAAAAAATATTCTATAACTACCCCAATAGCTGTTGCCACCGGTACCGCTAAAATTACTCCAATAACACCAGCTACTTTAATACCAATTAAAAGAGACAAAATAACAGCTACAGGATTTAGTCCCAAAGTTTTTTTCATTATTTGCGGAATTAAAATATGATTTTCTGTTTGCTGAATGACAAAATAAAAAATAAGCACCAATATTCCGGTTATCGGAGAAACGAAAAATCCGGCGATAGTCGCAATAACTGCTGAAAAAATCGGACCTAAATAAGGAATTATTTCTAAAATCCCACCGATGAGCGCTAACACTAAAGCATAAGGAACTTTTAAAATTAAAAGTGATAAATAATCTAAAACAAAAATAATTAGCATCAAAAATAATTGTCCAATCATCCAATAACCAATTTTGCTCTTTATTTTTTCTGCCAAAAAAATAACCTTTTCTCGATAAATTTTCGGAGTGATTGATTCAAAAAAACAACGCATTCCATCTTTTTTAACGGACATATAAAAAGCAAGAGAGAAAATAATTAAAGTTGAAATAAACCCTGAAAAGAAACTTATAGTAGTAGTGAAAACATTTTTTGATGAAACAGATAAGTTATCAATCGCAACTTGAATCATTTCCTTGAAACTTAAATCTATTCCTTTGCTTTGCGTATAATTTTCAATACCTTGAAAAGATTGAACAGTTCTTTCTAAATAAACAGGAAAATTAGAAGTAAAATCTTTTGTTTGGCTGATAAAAGACGGAATCAAAAAAGAAAACAAAAACCCTAATAAAAAAATTAAAGCGACATAAATTCCTAATACTCCCACCGCGCGAGGAATTTTCTTTTTTTCCAACCAATTGATCGCTGGCTCAATCGCAGCTGTTATAATTATTGCCACAAAAAAAATAGCAATAATATCACGAATTAAATATAAAAACCACAGTCCCAACGTCACTGCCGCCACTTTTAAAATAATTTCAGTGGAAATATTAATTGTTCTGTTTTCTGACATTATATTAATTTCTTTTAATTTCTAATTTTGTTAGATTTTACAACGTTATTTACATTTTCGCTAATTATTTTCATTGTCATTCCCGCGTTTTCATTGTCATTCTCGCGAAAGCGGGAATCCAGTTCCGTTAATACTTCATCTAATAATTTTTACCTTTTTAATACTTATCAAAAAATTATTATTTAAACTCTCAATAATTATATTTTAAACAAATTTTAGTTATTTACAACTTTAAGAGTTTCTCTAATTTTCCATTGTTGTTTTTATGCGGTCCAATCACCGCTAAATTCAATTTTTCCGGAACAAAAATATCTCGCGCCACCCGTAAAATATCTTCCGCGCTCACTTTATCGATTTTTTCAAAAATTTGCGTGGGAGTTTCAATTTCGTTTTTTTCAATTTCCTGCTCTATTAAGAAAGAAGCCACTGATTCTGAAGATTCCAAACCCATCACCATTTTGCCTTTGATATAATCTTTGGCTTTTTGTAATTCCTTCTCGCTTACTTTACGGCGAGAAATTTTCTTAAATTCTTTCAAAATCGTCTGAATAGTTTTTTCCAAATTTTTATGTTCCACTCCCGACTGCGCCGCTAAATAACCGACATCTTGATAATTTTCCACTCCGGAGCGAATATAATAAGCCAATCCTTGACGCTCTCGCACCTGAATAAACAACCGACTGCTCATATTACCGCCCAGAATCACGGAAAGCAAATTAAGCGCGTAGCGATCCGGATGAAAAATATTATACGCCCGCACTCCCAAAATCAAATGGGTTTGATCGGTTTTTTTGTTTTTGATTTTTACTTTCGGCGCGTTCTGTTTTTCAATCGTTTTTTCTATTTCCGGCTCGCGGGCTTTTTTCATTTGTGAAAAATATTTTTCCACTTTTTCCGCAACACTTTTCTCATCTATTTTTCCCGCCACGCAAACCACCGTATTATTAGCCACATAAAATCGTTTCATATAATCCAAAAAATCTTGACGTTTGAATCCGGAAACTGTTTTTTTATAACCAATAATTTCTCTTCCTAAATTTTGCTTTTCGTAAAGCAAATTTTCAAAAACATCTTCCACATTTTTCATCGGCATATCTTCATACATATTGATTTCCTGGATGATCGTTCCTTTTTCCTTCTCAATTTCTTTGACTTCCAATTTGGAATTTAAATATATATCGGCAATAACATCCAGCGCTGTATCTAGATGCGCCGCGTCCATTTTAGCGTAATAAGCAGTTTTATCTTTGCCTGTAAAAGCGTTGAATTCTCCTCCGACAGAATCCAACTCTTCCGAAATACTCAAAGCGTCGGGACGCTTTTTTGTTCCCTTAAAAAACATATGCTCAATAAAATGAGAAATTCCCGCTTGCTCTTCCGTTTCGTAACGCGATCCCACGCCCACCATTACCAAAACCGTCGCTGTTTCCGTTCCTTCCATTGGCGCGGTAATAATCCGCAATCCGTTTTTTAAAATTGTTTTTTTATAATGCATATTTTGAATCGTTTAATTTCTATTATTTCCTTTTTCGATTGCCGGAATTTCTCTGGAAAACTCCGCCAAAGCGATTTTTACTTTGCTTTTTAATTCTTTTCCGTCTCGCGCCATTATCGCCAAAGCGCAAGCTCGATGCATTCCTTCAACCAAAACTATTCTACCATTATGAACAACTCCGGTAAACATCGTTTCCTTGGGAAAATTTTTCACGATACTTTTCACTTTTTCATTGTCAGCAACAACGGGATGTTCTAAAGTGTCTTTTAGTTTTTTAGTAATTTTGCCGTCATAACATTTGGCGATCCAACCCCTAGTCGGCGTTCCATAAATTAGAGGAAATTCCCGCAATGGATTAGTAATTTCAAAAAGATACCACTTTAAACTTTCCGGTTTTAACGGCGCCGCGTAATTTTTCCGCCATTCACTCCAAGAATTAAATCCTCTTTCCCGCCAATGTTCTTGCCACATTTTTTGATGTTCTTCTCCTTTTCGCCAAATTTCAAAAATTTCACTCTACTCTATCGGTTGCAGATATTTCAATGATTTGTATTGTTTCGGAATTTTTAACATAAATTATTTTTTCCCAATTCTAGAATACCTAATCAGTCCCGAACAGGGAATAATTTCAATTCCTCTTTTTTCCAATTCATCCAAAAACAAATTCATCCCAATAGAGTCGGAAGAAATATGTCCGGCAATCACCGCATTGATATGAGCTTTTTCTGCTTCCTTACGATGTTCTTCGCTCTGGTGCATAGAAATAATCGTTCCGATGCCAGCTTGGGACATTTTTTCATATAACTTGGGGCTGCCTTCTGTTCCGCCAGTAATTTCTGTTACAACAATTTTTCCTGTTCGATTATTTTTGTTTCCGGAAAACAAAGTTGGTCCCACGCCTTGCCTTTTCGCTTCGGCGTATTCCGGCACTTCTTCTAAAATTGTTAAAATTTCGTCCACGTATTCCGGTTGATTTTTCTCAATTAATTTTTTTAAAAAAGTAGCCACCATATTGTCTGCCGGCGTGTGAACATTGATAAAATTCATTTTTAAATTTTCCGCCGCCATAGTAGGTTTGAAATGATTAATCGGATTGACACTGCGGGAAACTTCCTCAATCCTCGTTCGCATCAAACTTTCGGCGATATTGATCGGTACTCCGTATTGCGCTAACACGTCCGCTTGTAAATGCATTACATCATCCAAGTAGGACAATCCTTTTCCCACTGGATGATGAGCGATCACCGCGTCCACTCCCAATTCTTTGGCAATTAATAATTCTGCCGCGTCAATATCAATCCCCGCCATTATTTTCTTGATTTTTTTCCCGCTGTCAAAATGAATACGAGAATCCATATACGGATTAACTAATCTTTCCTCGTCAAAAAAACTTTTTTCTTTCTTGTCTAGTCTTTCGTATTCTTTTTTGATCCGCGCTAATTTCTTTTCCACTTCTTCACGTGAACGTAAATCATTTTTTATTCCTAATTCTATTGCTAGTTTGTAAATTTGTCTTAAGGTCATAAAAATTTTTTTAAATTATTAATTTTTTACACAGATAAATTTTCTTCCAAAAAATCCCGCAAGTCAAAAATTTTTATCCGTTTTTGTTTCATCGTATCGCGATCTCTGACGGTAACAGTGTCATCTTTTAGTGTGTCAAAATCCACCGTTACGCAATATGGCGTTCCGATTTCATCTTGTCTCCTATATCTTTTTCCAATATTGCCGTTGTCGTCAAATTCGCACATAAATTCCGATTTTAGATCAGTATAAATTTGACGCGCCTTAATAACTAATTCCGGTTTATTTTTTAAAAGAGGAAAAATAGCCACTTTAATCGGAGCTAATTTCTTAGGTAATTTTAAAACTGTTCGTTCCGTACCGTCTGACAATTTTTCTTCCGTGAAAGCATCTGTTAAAAGCGCTAAAAAAATTCTTTCCACGCCAGTAGAAGTTTCCACAATATGAGGAATATATTTTTCTCCGGTTTGAGAATCGGTATAAGATAAATCTTTTCCGGAATATTGGCTATGTCGCGACAAATCATAATCGCCGCGCGCGTGAATCCCCTCTATCTCTTTAAATCCAAACGGAAAATTATACTCAATATCCCAAGCTGCTTTCGCGTAAAAAACTAAATTCTTATGTTTGCGCCATTTAAGATTTTTCTCTTTAATCCCTAAATCTAAATAAAATTTCCACCGCCGTTGTTTCCATTCTTCATAAATTTTTAATGCTTCTTTTGGATGAGTAAACATTTGCATTTCCATTTGTTCAAATTCTCGTTTGCGAAAAATAAATTGACGCGCCGTGATTTCATTGCGAAACGCTTTACCAATTTGAGCAATACCAAAAGGAATCTTCACTCGCGCGCTGTCCAAAACATTCTTGAAATTGACATAAATTCCTTGACAAGTTTCCCCGCGCAAGTAAACGGGATTTTTCTCCCAATCGCCAGTGAAATTGCCTAGATTGGATTTCACTAAAAGGTTGAATTTTTTCGCTTTAGTAAAATCTTTAGCGCCACATTTGGCGCACTCAATTTTATCTTTATTTTCGTCTAACAATTTGTTAATTTCCTCTTCGGTCATTTTTTCGTCCGCTTGAATTCCTAAATCTTCCAAGATATGATCGACCCTCAAACGAGCGTGACATTTCCTGCATTCTATTAAAGGATCGGAAAAACCAGTCGTATGTCCAGAAGCTTCCCACACTCGCGGATGCATAAAAATAGCCGCGTCCAATCCGACAATATTTTCATTTTTCCGCACCATCGCTTGCCACCAAGCCGCCTTGATATTATTAGCCAATTCCACGCCGTAAGGACCAAAATCATAAACGGCGGAAAATCCGCCATAAATTTCCGAAGAGGGAAAAACAAAACCCCGCCTCTTGCAAAGAGAGATAATTTTATTCATTTTGTCTTCTGAAAATAACTCTTTTTTTTCATCTGCGATCATAAAAATAAATTAGCAAATATTTAACCAAAAAGCAACTGCCGCCAAATAAAAAACCTTCAACAATTGAAAGTTAAAGAGATTAAACAAATCCTCCTTCCTCCACATATACTTTCCCAAAAGAAATAACGTCTTTGACCATTTTCATATCCTCCTTTTGTTTGGTTTTTTGTGAAAAATTAATTTAATTTTTCATTTATTTAATCTTGACTATAAAAAATTTTTTTAAATTCCTTTGCATATATCTTTGTTATTCCATTCAATCCACCTTTGATATGTAGTGGAAGTTTCTTTTAATCGTTTAGCTTCTAAACACAAAGGATCTGAGACAAATAATTTGCCAAGAAGATAAATTCCTAAAAATAGAATAGAATAGAAATTTCATTGCTTATTTGTTAAAACCTGTTTATCTAGAAAATATCTTTTCCCAAATATAATTTTTCTTTTTTTCAAGATTCCAAAAACGCGCGGATATTTATTTCGTTTTTATCCTTTTACGCAAAAGCGATAAAGGAGAAATATTTTTTGCGTCCGTTTCTAAATAATAAATATTATTTCCACCGCCGTGCGCGGAATTGACCGATTTCATTTTTTCATCATAAATCCCCAAAATTTTCAGCGACTGATTTTTTTCGGTATCAATTATTTCAACTTGATCACCAGTATAAATCGCGTTGTGCGCTTTTATTTTTATTTTTCGTTTTTTTTCTTTATTACTTATTTTCACAACTTCACCCACAAATTCCCATTCGCTTTTCTCATGAGAGTTTTCTAAATTATGTTCCGCTTCGCCGCCGAATAAAAATCCTTCCGTATATCCACGATGAACCAAACTCTTTAAATTATTCTGCTCTTCTTTTAAAATTTTTTTATCATTTAAATTATCCAGCACGCGACGGTAAGCGCGAACAACCGTCGCTAAATAATAAACACTTTTGTTGCGTCCTTCTATTTTAAAAGAAGTTACGCCAGCGGCGGATAAATCTTTCAGATGAGAAAGCAAATTTAAATCTTTGCTGTTAAAAAAATAAGTGCCGTGTTTATCTTCTTCCAAATCAATTTCAAATTCGCCCTTGCGATCAATGACTGAAGTTTTTTTCCAATATGCCCAGCGACAAGGTTGAGAACAATCCCCTAGATTAGCGCTACGTCCCGTCATCCAACGGCTTAAAATACAACGACCGGAATAACTCATACACATCGCTCCGTGGACAAAACATTCTAAATCAACTTCCGGAACTTTTTGATGAATTTCTTTAATCTCGGATAAGCTCACCTCTCGTGCTAAAATTATTCGCTTTACTCCCTGTTTGCGCCAAAATTTCACCGCCCGCCAATTAGTGGCATTGGCTTGAGTAGAAAGATGAATTTCTGTCTTTGGCAAATATTTTTTTACTAAATCCAGAACGCCGGGATCGCTCACAATTATTCCGTCCGGATAAATTTCCCGCAGTTTTTTCAAATGTTTTTCCAATTGCGTCAAATGACGATTATGAGCATAAATATTTAAAGTCACATAAAAGTTTTTTCCCATTTTTTGCGCGTATTGTTTACTCTTTTTTAAAGAAACAAAAGTAAAATCGTTGATTCGAGCGCGCAATGAAAAATCAGGCGTACCGGCATACACCGCGTCCGCCCCATAATAAAAAGCGTATCTCATTTTTTCCGGACTTCCCGCCGGCGCAAGCAATTCTAATTTATTTTTACTTTTTTTAATAATTTTTAACATAAATGAAGCGACTGCTTTTACACAGTCGCAAATACAAATTTACTATTATTTACTACAACGCAGTTATTTTTTCTCGGCTTCCATCAGAAAAAATTTTAAACAACTGTAAAAATTCATCTGGTTTTATACTTCTTTCTTCGCAAAATAAGTTCCAAGCTTCATAATCAGAAGAAACATTTAAATAAATAATTCCTTCCGATGTCCAAAGAACGTATTTCACCGTTTCCGCCGTTTTCTTTTTTTTCAATTTCAAAAACGAAGGAAAAGAATTCTCTCTCTGGCCAGACGTTCCCGACAACTTTTGAGAAGAAATAATTTTATTTTCCGAAACTGAAACATCATCAGCAATACTGGCAAAAACATCCACTTCTTCATAACATTTTCTATAACACATTCTATCATTTTTGGCTGGAGGGGGAATTGGTCGCCACAGAAAAGGAGATAACGTTTCAATTTTAATTTTTTTATCATTCGCTCGATAAGAAAAATTGGAAAATAAAATTTCTTCTTTTTCCAATAACTCCTTCATCTCATCAACTGTTAAAAATCTTTTCCTGCGATTTGGATGATAGGGACATAAAAAACAAGAAAATGTTTTCCAGACCTTATAATCACTTTCATTAACTCCAAAAATGAAACTAATATCCGCAACATATCCTAAACAAAAACAAATAGATAAATTACATTTATCTTCATTGCAACGAATTTCATTGTTTATTGCAATCCTTAATTCTGGATTGCAATCAAAAAATTCCCTGTCAGAAAGAAATCGGTTTTGTCCTTTTGTTTGTAAAAAAATTTTCCGAGGATTACTTATAATTATCAGCGGATCACTTTCTCCTTTCAAGACAAAATACACTCCTTCAGCCTCTAAAATATCCACTTTAAAATTCATTCGTTTATCCTCCTGAAATATTTTTCATTAGACATCAAACGACACAAAAGCAAAATAATCAAAAAAATTATGATTTCAAAGAACTGCTGTTATTTATTATTGAAAAACGAAGCGAAACGCTTCGTTTTTCAATAATAATCTATTTTAATTCCACCGTCGCTCCGACACCTTCTAGTTTCTTTTTTATTTCTTCCGCGTCTTTCTTGGAAATTTTTTCTTTAATTACTTTAGGAGCTCCATCCACCAAATCTTTGGCTTCTTTTAATCCCAAACCAGTAATTTCTCGCACCATTTTAATCACATTGATTTTTTGGGCGCCAGCCGCTTTTAATTCCACATCAAATTCAGTTTTTTCTTCCGTCGCTGTTTCTCCTGTCGCCGCCGGCATCATTCCCATCGCCATAGGCGCGACAGCGCTAACCCCAAATTTTTCTTCCAAAACTTTCACTAATTCGGAAAGTTCCAGAACGCTCATTTTCTCTATTTCCTCTACCAATTTTTTAAACTTGGCAGGAACTTCTGATTCTTTTTTTTCTTCTTTAATTTCGGCAGTTTCCGCCTTTTTTTCTTCTGTCATAATTTTGTTGTTTAACCAAATTAAAATTATTTAAAAATTAAAATTATTTTTTGCCATCAGCAATAGCTTTCAACGCGTAAACCAATTTTCTTTGATTACCAATTAAAACATTGGCTAAACCGGAAATGGGAGATCTTAAACTACCCAATATTTGCGCCAACAATTCTTGTTTTCCCGGCAACTTAGCCAAGCCGATAACTTCTTCCTTAGTGATTTTTTTAGCGCCCAAAATACCGCCTAAAATTTCCAAACTTTTTTTCTCTTTGGCTAATTTATAAATAGTTTTAACGAAATTAGTTTCTTCTTGTTGAGAAACAGAAACGGCCAATTGCCCTTCCATTTCTTTGGCTCCAATTTTTTCCCCGCTGTTTTTTTCAAACGCCAAATCCACTAATCTTTTTTTAATCACCCGAAAAACAGCGCCTTCTTTTTTTAAATTCTTTCTCAAAGCGGACATTTCCTTAACCGGCAAACCCTGATAGTTCACAAAAACCACCGCTTTAGCCGTTTTTAACTCCTTGCTTAATTCTTCCACTATTTTCTTTTTATCCTCTTTTTTTAACATATTTTTATCTAATCTAATGTAATATTTTTACTTAAAAAACAAAAAAATCCGCTTTTTTTATGAAGCAGACTTCGGAAAAAATTCCCTCTAAATTCCAGCCCTGAAAAAACATTTAAAAACTGCTTGAAATTTAAAGAAGAATAATTCCTCGGCCGGACTTACGCGAAAATCCTTTCGGAAAATTCGCCGCCTTGCTGTCTGCGGAATAATCATTTAATTTTTAACGTTTTTTTATTTTAACAGAATAAAAATTTTCGTCAATATTATTTCTCATTCTAATTAGCCGTTTCTTCCTTTTTTATATCTTCTTTTATTTCTTCTTTGGATTGAGTTGCGTCTTCCTTTGTTTCCTTAACTCTAGCGGAGGACGTTTCCGCTGTTAATTCTTTCTCTTTTCCTTCTTTAACTATATTTCCATCCGCTTGCGATTTCTTTTTAATTTTAATCACCCGTTTTTTTCCCTTTATCACTCCTTCTTTAACCAATAAATTGTAAACTGAATCAGACGCTTGCGCGCCTTTCTCCAACCAATATTTAATTTTTTCTTCCTTTAAAACAGCTTTTTTTAAATGAGGATCCCAACTACCTAAAACTTCCGTATGCCTTCCTGTCGGAGTATGAATTTTTTCTTGAACCACAATTCTAAAATACGCTTTATTTTTTTTACCCACTCTAGAAAATCTTATAACTAACATAAATCCTTTAAATACAACGCGTTTTACCTTTCGGTTAATCGCGCTTTTTTAAAAAAATTACAATCAATTTTTTTATATTACACCAATAAGAAAAAATGTCAACACAAACCTATATATTTCTTCAAAAAAATTACATTTGGCACAAATTTATCACAAAGTTCGAACTTTTTTTCCAAGAAAACTTTTGAAGAAAGTTTTCGGTTTTCGCTCCGCTCCGTCTTCCGCCCGCAAACTTTGAAGAAGTTTGCGTCCCAAAACAGAAAAATTTTCTCTACATTTTTTAAATTTTGCGCGCGCCCGATTTTTTTCAAAAAGGAAAAGAAAATTTTCTGTTTTGGATTTTTGCGAAAGCAAAAAAGCAGAAGCGGGGCTAGACAATTTATTTCTCTCTCTTTGTATTCTTGGCCGCCAGCGTCCCATCCAACCCAACGCTGGCGGCGGCATGGAATTTTCTAGTGGCATATTGCAAAAAGGCAAATAATTTGCTAAATTATAGTTGTTCACCTACAACAAAATTTTTCGTGAGAAAACTGTCTATTCTATCCAATCACAGGTAGTAATGGGCAGTCGAGTTCCATGATTGGAATTCCTCAAAGCAAAGAGAAATAGCCATGCACATTGCCTCATCAGAAGTTGGCTTAAATGATGCGCTCGCTAATGATGAAAATAGGGAAAGTCGCAACATAACGGTAAATGACAACGATGCAAGATTGCTGATTTCCAAGAGCATGAAATTAATTGATTGGGTTATTATAAAAATGCCAATAAGTTCAAATAAGACAATTTCAGGCGGAAAAGTATCATCGCTTGTTTTTATGGAATATGTCAGAAAAAATGATCCAAACAGCATTAGCAATCTAGTTTCTTTCATATCTTCTCTGGATTTGTCTGATAAAAAATAATCGCTATTGTAATAATTTTTTTAATAAACCTATGTTCGAATTTATAATCATCATATTGGGAATAGTTGTGCTCATCAAACTATCAAGTTTGGGGAATCGTATTAAGTGGCTGGAAAATGAAATTAAGGGATCAAAACCTGAGACAGAGAAGACCGCAATTCAGGCAAGTGTTCTCGCAAACGCTCAAGTCAAACAAGAAAGCATTATTGCGCAAAAGAAAGAGGAATTTTTAGTTGCGCCTCCAATACCTCCAATTGCAAAAGAAGTAAAAAATGAAACCAAGGAAAATAATCGCGATCTTGAGTTTAAGTTGGGAAGCAAGGTTTTTACGGGAATCGGAGCTGTGGCGATTACATTAGGCATTGGATTTTTTCTTCGCTATGCTTTTGAAAATAATTTAATAACGGAAACAATGAGAGTTGTCTTGGGAATATTCGCTGGCGTTGTTATGCTTGGTATTGGAGAATTTACGCGAAAAAAGTTTTCAACATATAGTCAGATTTTGACTGGTGGTGGATTGGGAATTCTATACCTGTCTTTATATGCAGCTTTTGGATATTATCACATCATGTCCCAATCTACGGCGTTTATTGGTATGGTGTTAATTACTGCGCTGGGTGTCTTTTTCGCTGTCCGTTATAATTCTTTGGTTCTGGCGATATTTTCACAGGTTGGTGGTTTTCTCACGCCAGAAATTTTATCAACAGGAGAAAATAATGCACATGCTCTTTTCTTATATATCGCATTGCTTGATCTGGGAATTTTTTCCATAGCTTGGTGGAAGCTATGGAGGTTGTTAGTGTTCATTGGGTTTACTGGAACGGCTTTAATGTATATAGGTTGGTTTGCTACTTTTTACAGCGAACCACAATTGGCTGTGGCTCAAGGATATGCCACCTTGTTTTTCGCCATTTTTATGGGCGTATTATTAGTTCATCATTTCATAAGAAAAGCCTCACAGAATTCAGGCGATCTTGTTTTAGTAACACTAAATTCAGGATTGTATTTTTTGGTGAGTTACGGAATTATTAACGAGCAACACCATAATTTAATGGGACTTTTCACTGTTGCTTTGGCTGTTTTTCATTTCGCATTAGCTTTAATTGTGAAAAATAATAGCGAAATATCATCTCGTTTTAAACAGTTCTTAATAAGTATCGGAATAGTATTGGCAACTATTGCAATACCTATTCAATTTGACAAACACTGGATTACAATCGGTTGGGCAATTGAAGCCCTAGTTCTGACTTATCTTGGTTTTCAAATAAAATCAAAATTGCTTAGAATTTTTGCAGATGGAATATATTTGATGTCATTTTTGCGCCTAATTTTTCTTGAGTCAACGCTTTCCGCAAACGCGACCCCATGGCTAAATGATCGCGTGTTCAGTTTTGTTTTTTGTATAATTTTATTTGCTTTGGCAGTAGTTCTTTATACGGGGAAGAAAGAGGAATTGGAAAAAGAAGAAGCTCCTATTATTTCTTTCCTAGCTCTTTTGACAGGCACAGCCTTTTTGGTTGGTGGTAGTTCTGAAATAATGGACTTTTTCTCGCATCACTGGCTCTCCGCTTTTTGGTCGGTAAGTTTCGCAATAGTTTTTGCTTGTGCGTTTCTCATTAAAAGTCTTCCAATTAGAATCTTTGCTTCGATTGTTTCCCTTGTCGCATTAGTTCGCTTGTTGTTTATTGATATTGATGTGCCAAGCGGAACACATGCTTATTTCAATATTCGCGTTTGTCTGTTTTTAATTTCCGCCCTTTCGGCAATGGCAGTATTTTTCTTGTATAAAGTTTTTCGAGAAAAAATCACACAAGAGGAATCAGCGATATCAATGTATGCTATCTCTATTTATTCCTACATTCTAACGATCTGGTTGTTTAGCGCTGAAATTTTCGATTTTCATCCACAGTATTGGCTTCCAATAACATGGTCATTGATTGCGCTTTTGGCTGGCTGGATTTCTTTTCGAACGAAAAATATTGTTTTACGCTTGGCAACTTATATTACTTTTCTGGTTATCTTCTTTCGATTGCTAGGATTTGAAACCAACATTGATCTCAAAATATATGTGCCGTTTTTCAATACTCGAATGTCATCGTTTATAGTTTCAACCTTATCCATGGGAATATTTCTGGCAATGCTCAAAAAAGCGGATATATCTAAAACTGAAAAACAAATTTCCTCCGGCGGTCTATTTTTGGCAACTAATTTTCTTTTAATATGGCTGGTGAGTGTTGAATTCTTGGATTATTTTAGACAGCAATTCATCAAATTGCCAGAATATCTAAAATCTCAACAAAAAGATCGGTATGATAATTTAAAAAATGTTTCACTTTCGATTAGCTGGACTGTTTATTCTATCGTCTTGCTTGTCTTGGGTATTCTGAAAAAATCCACAATTTCTCGATTGTTAGCAATCTTTATTTTTGGAATAGTCATTTTTAAAGTGTTTCTATTTGACACATCGAGTCTCAGCACATTATATAAATTCATTTCATTCCTAACTCTTGGGATGATATTATTACTCACAGGATTTCTTTACAACAGATACAAGGATCGCATAATGGAATTTATTAAGGTATAGGGTAGGGCTATTTCCTTGCTAAATCCCCAAAAGGGAGGTATATTGATTTAAGCGTGCGCGAATGGGCGGAGCGAGTCAAGCACGCTTTTCCTTATAATAATATATCGAAACCGTAGCCCCGCTTCCGCTTTTTTGCTTTCGCAAAAATCCAAAACAGAAAATTTTCTTTTCCTTTTTGAAAAAAATCGGGCGCGCGCAAAATTTAAAAAATGTAGAGAAAATTTTTCTGTTTTGGGACGCAAACTTCTTCAAAGTTTGCGGGCGGAAGACGGAGCGGAGCGAAAACCGAAAAAATTTCGGAAAGTTTAATATTGGCACGGGATGAGGGAATCGAACCCCCGCCAAAGGT